>JAJBBF010000008.1 GCA_020532215.1 Candidatus Cloacimonadota bacterium | reverse complement strand
GACGGAAGCTCCGAGATAGTTTACACCAGCCGCACCGGGCGGGTTTTGGCCACCACTCTGGCCGGCGTTCCCGTCTTCGATTACGACGCCGGCAGCCAGCTTCTGTTCAGCCCGGTGATTGCCACCATCGACGCCTCCGGCACAGACAAGGTGCTGGCCCACGCGCTCAATGGCGATCTGCACGCGATCAACCCAAACGGCACGCCGGTCTCAGGATTTCCCGTGAACCTTGGTTCCGCCTACTTCACGGAGATCGCTGCGGCCGATCTGGACGGAGACTGCGTGATGGAGATCATCGCCGGTACCACCAACGGCAATCTGCACGTTCTGGACGGCGCGGGCAACCCCAAACCCGGTTTTCCCGTGGCCACTTTCGGCTCTATCTCCGGCGCGCCAACGGTCCTGGACAATGGAAAGATCGCCCTGGGAACCAACACCCGCCTGCTGTTGATCTCCCCCGGAGGCGAGATTCTGGTGAACAAAGAGATCTCGGCCGCGATGGCCTCCGGTCCTGTTTTAGCGGACTTGGACGGCGATGAAGCTCTGGAGATCATCTTTGTGACCATCAGCGGCAAACTCTACGCAGTGGACCAGACCGGCAATGATCTAAGCGGATTTCCGCTGGAACTGGGCGCGGTTTTCAACGCGCCGCCGCTGGTCGCCAACCTGGACGGAGGCACCGCTCCGGAGATCCTGGTCTCCAGCAACATCAACTCCGTCTTTGCCTACAACCACGACGGCAGCCCCCTGGGCGGCTATCCCTTCATTACATCCTACAACGGAACCACCCCGGGCACCATCTGCGATCTGGATAACGATGGCATGCTGAAGCTGGTGAGCGGATATTCCACCGGCGTGCTGGTGCTCAATCTGCGCAGCGCCGCCGGAGGCTGCCTGCCCTGGGCCACCTACCGCGGATCACTGAAGCGCCAGGGCAGCCATGCCGCGGCCTGCTATCTGCCTGCCTCCGATCCCGCCGTTCCGGCCCCCGCGGACAAACTGCTGCAGAACTATCCCAATCCCTTCAATCCCAGCACCACCATCGCTTTCGAGACCGCAGAACCCGGCGACGCGAGGCTCTCGGTTTTCAACCTTAAGGGCCAGCTGGTGCGGGATCTGCGCTCCGGACATCTGCCCCAGGGCCGCCACCAGGTGGTTTGGGACGGGCTTGACAACGGCGGTACCGCCGTGTCCAGCGGAATGTACCTCTACCGTCTGCAAACCCGCGCCAACTCGATCACCAAACGCATGCTGCTGCTGAAATAAAAAGGACTTGACGCGCAAACGAAGTTTAAATAAGCTATACACAATAAAAAACCCTAAGGAGATCCAAAATGCCCAAAGTACTGATCGCCACGGAAAAACCTTTCGCCGCCGCGGCCGTGCAAAAGATCAAGGCTGAGTTCGACGCCGCCGGCTATCCCCAGTCCTGGCTGGAAAGCTACGCCGATCCCAAGGACCTGCACGCCGCCGTAGCGGACGCCGAAGCCCTGATCATCCGCAGCGACAAGGTGGACGAAGCTGTTTTCGCGGCTGCCCCGCAGCTCAAGATCGTGGTCCGCGCCGGCGCTGGCTACGACAACATCGACCTCGCCGCCGCCACCGCCCACAACGTTGTGGCCATGAACACCCCCGGCCAGAATTCCAACGCCGTAGCCGAACTGGCCCTGGCCATGATGATCTACATGGCGCGCGGCAAATTCAACGGCAAAAGCGGAAGCGAACTGGCCGGCAAAAAACTGGTGCTTTACGGTTTCGGCTTCGTGGCCCGCTATCTGGCCAAAATGGCCATAGGCGTCGGCATGGAAGTTTTCGCCTACGATCCCTATCTCAGCAGCGAGATCATGACCAAGGAAGGCGTAACCGCCCTGCACAAGGTGGAGGATATCTTCAGCACCGGCGATTACATCTCCCTGCACATCCCTGCCACCGCCGAGACCAAGAAGTCCATCAACTGGAGCCTGCTCTCATTGGTGAAGGACAGCTGCATCCTGGTGAACACCGCGCGCAAGGAAGTGATCGACGAGGACGCGCTGCTCAAGGCTTTCGCGGATAAACCCAAATTCCGCTACGTGAGCGACGTGGAGCCGGACTGCTCCGCCCAATTGGCTGAGCTCTATCCCGACCGCAGCTACTGGACCCCAAAAAAGATGGGCGCCCAGACCGGCGAAGCCAACGTCAACGCCGGCGTGGCCGCTGCCAGGCAGATCATCGCCTTCTTCGAAAAGGGCGACAAGACCTACAAGGTTAATTGATTACGCCTCCGGGCATCAGCCCGATAAAAGCAATCCACCCCCCCGGTCTTGGCCGGGGGTTTTTCTTTGGGATCAACATCTTTCAGACTAACCCAGCCTGCCCGCAGTGACCATTTGTATACACCAACCGGCAAATAGTCCAGACTATTTGTCGGTTATCACCGTAAAAAAGTCTTGACAGAAGCATGCAGATTGTTAAACTGGGATCGAGGTCAACATGAACTATATTGAACGGGAACTGGAAAGCCAGATCGTTTCGAGGATGGACAGCTCCAAAGCCCTGTTCATCCTGGGTGCCCGGCAAGTGGGCAAAACCACTCTGCTGAAAAGGCTTATGGAACTGGTTGGAGCGGAACGGTCATTGTACTATGATCTGGAGATACCCGCGAATCTGGAACTATTCTCCGGAACTTTCGAGAGCGTTGTAACCCGGCTCAGATTCGACCGCCGGGAGGACAAAGGCAAAACCTATGTATTCCTGGACGAGATCCAGTATCTGTATGATTTTTCCCAAACGGTGAAGATCCTGGTGGACCATTACGCGGAAGAATTCAAGTTTGTGATGACCGGTTCTTCGTCGCTGCTGATCAAACACCAGTTCAGCGAATCCCTGGCCGGACGCAAGGAGATCGTGGTGCTGCATCCGCTGAGTTTTGCCGAGTTTTGCCTTTTCAAAAATGAGGCTAAAATAGCTGACCAGCTTGGCACAGACCTCGACGGAGGAAACCACCCGCTTCTAACCATGCCTGCCCGGATGGAAGAGTTGGCAGAGGAATACACAATTTTCGGGGGTTTCCCCGGAGTGGTTATCCAAAGCGGACAAAAGCGCAAGATAGAACTTCTAAACGACATAGTAACCTCCTATATCCTCAAAGACATCAAGCACATCCTGCGCATCGAAAAACTGCAGGAACTGAACCGGCTGATCAGGACCCTGGCCCTTAGCATCGGCAAAGAGATCAACATAAGCGAGCTGAGCAGAAACGTGGGCCTGCACCGGGAATCGGTCCAGAAGTATCTGCTAACTCTGGAAGAGTCGTTCATCGTGAGTACCATCCGGCCTTTCTATTCCCGCCTGGATAAAGAACTGCGCAAAATGCCCAAGGTTTATCTGCAGGATACAGGCATCAGAAACATGCTGGTTAACGATTTCAGTGCTTTGAACGGGCGCCGGGACAGAGGTGAACTGGTGGAAAACGTGTTTTTCCTTGGCCTGCTCAAGAATCAGGAACTTACCACCCGCATCAGATACTGGAAAACCAAACAGGGCAATGAGGTGGATTTTGTGGTAACCGAGGGCGACAGCATCACTGCTTATGAGGTAAAATACGGTTCAGACAGGTCGAACCACTTTTCCTCTTTTCTGAATGCCTACCCTCATGCCCGCTGCTTCACGGTGCGGCATAAATACAAGTACAAACAGGCTGAACTGCCTTTGTGGTATAGGATTACCTGAAATGAAAACCCCCGGTTGTGGCCGGGGGTTTTTTAAATTGAGGCTGAGCGCCGCTTTACTCTTCAGCGCTGACGGGAACCACGGAGACAAACTTTCTGCCGTTGGCTCCGCGGATCTCAAATTTCACATGGCCTTCGACGAGGCTGAACAGGGTGAAATCCCTGCCCATGCCGACGTTGGCGCCGGGATGGAACTTGGTGCCTTTCTGGCGCACGATGATGTTGCCGGCCAGCACGTGCTGGCTGCCGAACTTCTTCACGCCGCGGTATTTGGGATTGCTGTCCCGTCCGTTGCGGCTGCTTCCGACTCCTTTCTTATGTGCCATTTCTCATCTCCTCAGATCCGGATCCCGGTGACTTTAATTTCGGTGTATTTCTCACGGTAACCTTTTTTAACCCGGTAACCTTTCCTGCGCTTGGCATGGTAGATCACCTTCTTTTTGCCTTTACCGTGGTCGATAACTTCGGCAAGTACTGCTGCGCCTTCTACTACGGGCTGGCCGACCATGATCTCGTCCTCATTGCGGACAAGCAACACCCGGTCAAATTCCAGGCTTTGGCCCGGCTCCGCCGTATTCAGCAGGGGAACGCGCAGGATGGCGTTGGCTTCAGCCCTGAACTGAAATCCTTTGATATCAACGATGGCGTACATCTTGACTCCTTGTTTTTCTATGGAAGAACACGTTTTTTCCGGACCAGATATCCGTCAAGGGGAAATTTGGCCGGACCTTATTCCCCGCCAGTATTCCTCATTGTTGCCTCCCGCACGATTCCCGCATCGAGTGCGGCCAGCAGGCGGGAGGCGACGCGGGGGCGGAGGTTCGGGGGATGGGATCGGAGCAATGGCCATGTACCCAAACGCAGTATCCATCAGGACGATAGCGTAAGCCCCGGCGGTGGCGGCAGCTTTTGCTTGAAGATTGGAACGTTTTATGCAATCCTTGCATATTAGCAGAAATTCTTGCAAGCAACACAGGGAGAAAGAATGCGTAAAGCGATGTTCCTGTTGGTATTGGCCTTGGGGATCGGAGCCCTGACGGCGCAGCTGGGTCCTCTGCAACTGGTGGGTGAGGGCCATTTTGCCGGCCAGGCCGGAGTTCATACCCAGGGGGATACCCTGGCGATGGTTTTTTTCAACAATCCCAGCTCTGACCCCGCGGCAGAGGGCTGGATCGTGTTCAAACAAAGCTCCGACGGCGGCGGCACCTGGACTTCCGTCAACGTTGCCCAGGCCACGAACTGCCTCACCCGGCCTACTTTGTATTACCGTCAGGATGAGATCATCATCACCTACACCAGCGGCTTCGAGCGCCTGCTTGCCCGTTCTGTGGATGGCGGCTTGACCTGGCTGACTGAGGCGGATGACCCCAACCTCAACACCGGCCGCACTTTCGGCAGCAGCCCCATCACGGAACGGAGGGACGGGCAGCTCAAAACCATCGATCTGCTGCTGCCCTATCCGGAATACGCGCAGGACGATTTTTGCCATCCTGATGACCCGGAGGAGCTGCAGGTTCCGCAATTGTTCACCGGCATCGAGTCTTCCCCCAACGAAACCAACGTCTACTATTTCGGCCCGGATGACATCAACGGCATCGTCCGCGTCAATTCCGACCTCTGGATCAAGCAGGCCGGAGGCGGCGACAACAACGGCTGGCCCACTTTCCACGCCCCGGTGATCATCGGCGGCGAGGTTCATCCGTATAACGGAGCCTACGAAGAAAGCCAGGTCTTTCAGGGCGGCCTGATCGAAAACGCGCCGCCTTTGGAAATAGCATGCGCAGGGAACGTTAACGGCAGTTTGGTCGGACCCGCGTATTACGATCCCAACAACATCATGTACGTGGAAGTTGACGGCAGCAGTTACACTGCCTATCTCGGACTGGTGCGGAACCCCCATATTGTGTCATCAGATGTGTATTCCAGCTATCCTCCGGCAGACCCCAACAACTTTCTCTACACTAACAACTATACTGTCTGCGACACCCTCTGGACCTTCTACAACAGCGGCTCCTGCCTCAATTCCAGCAAATTTGTGAACGCCAAGCTCTGGATCAAGGGGACCTTCGGCTCCCACCAAACCTGGGCGGCGGCGGACACCATCTTCATCCTGGACGACATCCTGCTGGCCGGCACCCCCGCCGGAACCAGCCCGGCCGACAACCTGAACGATTCCGTGAACCTGATCTCGGAAAAGAGCATAGTGCTCAAATACGGTTACCGCAGCCCGGTGGACTCCCTGCGCCATCACGGGCTCTGCGCGCCGGACCAGGAACCCCACCAGATCTATGCCAACCTGTTCGCGATGGGCAGAAATCCCACCAACCCTCGCCGCGACGGGGTTTTCACCTTCGAATACCAGCATCCGCATCCTTCCGTGCCGGCGGTGTGGATCAACGACTCCCTGTATGACAACATCGACCTCCACCGCTACCGCTATCCCCAAACCACCGCCCAGCCTTGGGCTTGGATCGACCCCGGCCCGCAGAACCTCAAGATCGACCTGCCCTGGTACAATCCCCTCTGGCCGGAACGCATGCCCTATCTGGAACGGGGCATCATCGAGCTCTGGGGCGGGGTGTATCAGCAGCGCCGCGGCTTCCTGCACCGTTCCTATTATGACGCCGAGTGGCCCAGCAACAATATCTGGGATCCGGACAACGACTACTGCGGAGGCTCGAGTAACCCCAATGTGGTTCAACACCAGGACCCCGTTTTTGGACTTCCACTTACCAATGTCAACTATCCCGGAGCCAGTGGAACCGGCGTGGGTTACAAAAAACAGTATCACCACGACCCCCGCCGCAAGCTGAGCGATCCGCCCATGGCCGGCGACAGCGACCTGCACAGCATGTGGAAACTGGGATTGGCCCTGGGCACCATCAACGCTCCGGCCTGCGAACGCTATTTTCTGAAACCCCAGCTGCGGGCCACCCGCGCCAAGGGCTTCGATCGCCTGGGAAACATGGCCCTCTACAGCGTGAACGACCTGCTGCTCTTCGCCGAGGGGGACAGCGTGTCCGACTGGTCCGCCTCCACCCAGGGCCAGGGCCTGATCCGCAGCCTGGACCTGGATTCCGACGGCTCTGCTTTCCTGCTGCAGGAAACCCTGGACACGCACCAACTAAAGGTCCGGGTTCTGGCAGCGGGCAGCGGCGATCTGGACTATGAGCTTGCCTATCAGGCGGATACAGGCCTCAATGCCACCACCGTTCTGTCACCGGGACGCAGGATCTTTGCCCGGCATGAAGCCGGCAGCCTCAAGCTTTACCAGATCTATTCCGGCGCAGCGACCTTGCTGGCCACCTGGCCTCTGAACCTCAGCAACCCCGGCCAGTACGACCTGGCCAAGTCCACGCTGGTGCTGGCGCCAGCCAACGCTGAGATGTTGGATATCTATTTATGGCTGCGCGCCGCCGGGACGGAACCGAACCTCTCCGGCAATATCTACCACGCCAGGACCATCCTGGCCGTTCCCAACGACGATCCCGGCCTGCCTCCAGCTGTCCAGCCCCGCCTGACCGCCTGGCCCAATCCCGCCTTTGGCAGCGTCAACATCAAACTGGACCTCGCTTCCGGCAGCCAGCCCAGCTTGGAGGTTTACAACCTCCGCGGCCAGAAGGTCCGTGTGCTGCAGCCGCAGAAAACGGCCTCCGGCAGCAGCTTTGAATGCGTTTGGGACGGCCGGAACGACAGCGGCCAGCCCGCCGCCAAAGGGATCTATTTCCTGAAGGCAGCGCTGCCGGGCCAAATTATCCCCGTGAAGAGGATTTGCCTTTTCTGATCAATGACTTAAGCTTTCTTTAGGAGGCGAAAATGAGAAAGATGGTGCTCGCGGCGGTCCTGCTGCTGGTGATCGGCGCTTTGGCCGCCAACGTTGTGATCCCCCGGGCGGTGGAGCGGGTCTGGTTCGACGCGTTTGATAACTTCTGGGTGCGTTTCGGTCCCGAGGCGGATGCCTATGACGTTGACACTCTCAGTTTCTCAACTTCTTACGGCAGCTACAATTTCCCCTATGGATTCACCCTGCCGCCGGAGCTTCCTTACGAGCTCAACTTCAGCCAGGTAATTCCCGGTTTCGCTATCGACCGCGCGGAAGACCATTTCACTGTGGATACAGACCCCTACTGGGATCCCGGGGATGAAAGCGTAAGCTGGGGGCCCCAGAACGACTGGAGCGTGAGGATCCACCCGCTCACGGCGGGCCAGTCGGTGGTGCAGTTGACGGTCCCCGACATGTATTACGATGGCTATTACGATCAGGCTCTCGTCTGGGCCAAGGACAGCGGCACAGATTATCCCTATCCCTATTGCCCTGCCACCCTCTGCACCCTGAGCGTGCAGGTGAACGATTCTGAAGGCGGGCCCGCCTCCCAGGTGCCCATTTATTTGAACTACGGCTACGTCTACGATATCGGCTGGCCGGACGGGCGCACCAACTCCAACGGCTGGTGGCAGGCCTATAATTTTCGCGCCCAGCGCACCTGGATCGTCATCAGGGACCCCAACACCGGCGCCTGGGTCTACGACCAAATACACTTTCCAGAACCTGCCGAACATATCCATATCGAAGCCACAGTTTCCTACAGCGAGGTTCCACAGGACACCCAGATATCTGGGACTTTGGCTCTCAGCCCCTCGGTTCTGGGAACGGCCTCCGGCCACACCCTGCACCTGGAATACAGATCGGAGCTGCCTTTGAATGGTCCCGCGCGGCTGGGCCTCTACGATCTGCGGGGCAGATGGCTGGCCGCCAGGGATATGCCCAGAGAGGGATACACGGACTGGGATCTGCCGGAGCTCGCCAACGGCGTTTACTTCATCCGGCTCAGCGGCTCCAAAGGCCCTCTGGTGGGGGGCCGCATCACTGTGATAAAGTGAGGTTTAGCATGAAAAAGTGTCTGGTGTTGTTCGCTCTGCTGCTGCTAGCGGCAGGTTTGACTGCCAATCCAGTGATCGCGCGGCTGATCGCCCGGGCCTGGTTCAACGACGCCAACGAGTTCCTGGTGGTTTTCGGCGAAGAAACCCAGATGTACGCGCCCCTGCCCCAGCTTTCCTTCAGCACCACGGCCGGAACATATTTCTTTCCCGACGGATACACCATGCCGGTTTACTTTCCCTGCCAGATCAATCTGAGCCAGGTTATCCCCGGATTCACCATCCAGCGCGAGGACGACTTTTTCCGGCTGAACCTCGACGCTTACTCCGAGATCCTGAACTGTGGTCCGGAAGTGGACTTGGTGAACGACATGCACGCCCTCAGCCCCGGCCAGAGGGCGGTGCAGACCAGAGTGGCATCTGTAGCGGGTTGGCAGTACAACGTTTGGGCCAAAGACCTGATCCAGCCTTCCGCCGACCTCTATGAACCCTCTGTGGGCTATACCTTGGATCTGCACGTGCAGACAACTAACGGCGCTCCCGCCCCGGATGTGCCCATCTATCTGAGTTTTGTTGCCGGCTTGCCCACGAACTACACCACCATCGCCACCAACGCGCAGGGAGACTGGCAGTTGGAAGCTTCCGCCGTCCGCACCCGGCTTCAGATCAACGATCCCCTCACCAACAACCCCGTGCTGGAGGAGATCATTTTCCCCGAGCCCGGCGAAAGCATTCAACTGAACGCCACCGTCAGCGGCGTGGCGGTCTCAGATCCTTCGTTGCCAGAGTGTCCAGAACAACTGCGGATCAGCCCCTCCGTGCTTAACTCAACCACGGGGAACACCGTTTCCCTCAGATATGGGCAGCAAAATCTCCCCTCCGGAGCTGCCGAACTTCGGCTTTATGACCTGCGCGGCAGGATTGTCGCGCGTACCGGCTGGAACGATTCCGGAGAAGTGAACTGGACCCTGCCGCGTCTGGCCAACGGCATCTATTTCCTGGCTTTGGAGCAAACTGGCCACGTTCTGGCCAGAGGTCGGATCACCGTGATCAAGTGAGGTACTACGTGAAAAAATTTCTTATACCACTGATCCTGCTGCTGGCGCTGGGCGCCTCAGCCAATCCCGTCACGCCCAGAAGCCTGGCCCGGCTTTGGTTTGATTCCGGCGACCTCTATCTCCAATTCGCCCAAGATTACATGGGCCCAGGCTATCTGGACCGCATTCCGGAACTTACCTTTGTCAATTCAGCCGGGACCTGGCAATTCCCCGACACTTTCGTTCCACCCACCTCCCTGCCCTGCACGGTGAACATCTCCGAGGCCATTCCCGGTTTCAGCTTTGATCCGCAAAACGATCAGCTGATTCTGCAGGACAGCCTTTCGTGGGCTCCACACTGGCAGGAATCGATCAGCTGGGGGCCGGGCGACACTGTGGCCCTGCATCCCCTGCTGGCCGGCCAATCCGCAGTGCAGGTGATGGTGGGTACCTACGAAGGCGAGGTTGCCGGCTGGGCCAAGGACATAGGCACCGAGGGCGGGTTTAACCCCGTTCACGGCTACACCCTCAGCGTCCACACGCAAAACCAGTACGGAGTGCCGGTGACTGGAGTTCCTGTCTATGTAAGCTTTATCGCCTATATTTCCACCTATTACACTCCATTTTCCACCGATGCCGATGGAAACTGGCAGTCCAACTTTTTCGCCGTTCCCACCTGGGTGCGGGTCCTGGATCCGCTCACCCAGGAAATAGTGTTGGATACCAGGTTCTATCCCGAGCCGGAGGAAACCGTTGCGCTCACCGCCGTGGTCACCAGCGTGGCCGCGGACGATCCGGTCCAGCCCTCAGCCAGCCAGGTTCTGCGGATCAGCCCCTCCGTGCTCAACTCAGCCACCGGCAACACCGTTTCCCTCAAATACGGGCAGGATAATGCCCTCTCAGGAACCGCCGAACTCCGGCTCCATGACCTGCGCGGCCGCGTTTTGGCCACATCTGGGATGCCAGCTGGAGGTGAGACCCAGTGGCTCTTGCCGGAGCTGCCCAGCGGGATCTATTTCATCGCCCTGGAGCAGGGTTCGCGCCAACTGGGCCGGGGCCGGATCACCATCATCAAATGAACCCCAAAACCTTTCTATTGCTGCTTTTGCTGCTGCCGGGGCTGCTGCTCGCCCAGCCGCAGTTCGCCTTTGAGGGCGAGGTGCTGGATTTCACTCTGGAGCGGATCTCCGCGGAACATGATACCCTGCTCTGGACGGTGTCCGGCCGGTTTTTCCTCTCCAACCTCCACAGCGCCAGCCTCAGCCGCCTGATCTGGTTTCCCGTGCCCGCCTCCGACAGCGCCAGGGTCGCGGAGGACGTCTTGGTGTCGCTCATCGAACCGGCGGACAGCATGGAGGTGGAACTGCTGTACCAAAACCCGCGCGGCTTCGGTTTCCGGCTGGATCTGCCCGCGCGCAGTTTCGCGGAGGTGAAAATCGGCTACCGGCAAAGGATCAGCGGTTCCGAAGCGCGCTACGTGCTGCTCACCGCCAACGCCTGGGGCCGTCCGCTGCCCTCTTCGGAGATCCATCTGGCACTTGGACAGGGACTTACGCTCACCGATCTGCCCTACCCGGACCCGGTAGTTGACCTTGGGGCTTTAACTTCAAACTACCGCTGGACCTTCCTGGATTTCGTGCCGGACCGGGATTTTGTGCTCCGCTTCCAGCGCCTGCGCTGAGATCAAGGCCAAAAATGCTGGCGTCGAGCGAAGAATGAGCATCGACGGCAGCAGTCGCCAGAACGTTCGACTTCAGAACACCCTGTAGTCCATGCTCGCAGGCTCGCTGGATTCCAGGTTGGCTGGACCCCAGGCTCCGATCAACTACTTGATCAGCACCATTTTGCGGCTAACGCTGCTTCCTCCTGAACTGAGGCGATAGAGATACACTCCGCTGGCCACCGGGGCTCCGTTCGCGTCCGTGCCATCCCAATCCAGGCTGTGCGTGCCGGTTCCCAGCTCCTTGTCCAGCAGGGTGGTCACCAATCTGCCTCTGAGGTCATAAACATCCAGCCGGGCCGGGCCGGCTGTGAGCAGCTCAAAACTGATGCTGGTGCTGGGATTGAAAGGGTTGGGCCAATTCTGGGCCAGAATGGCCGGAGCGGGTGCCTGGCCGGGATCGTCGGCGTCCCAGCTATATCCGATCTGCAGTTCCATGAACATCACCTCACCGCCATCCGGAATAGGATGATAGGGCGGATCGATCACATTCGCGCCCCAGGTGAAATCGTCGTAGAACATCAGGCCGAGCTTCCCGACCCTGGCTCCATTTTGGTAGCCAGCGAACAGCATCTGGTCAGAGGGATAAACCCACATCGGCTTGATGTCCTCAAATTCGGGAGTCTCCACGTTGTTGAGCACGATCGGGTCGAACCAGCTCCAGCCGTCGTTGTCCGAATAGGCGATGTAGACGTCGGTGGCGTGTTCCCAGACCTCATAGCCCGGATAATGGTACACGCACCAGTCAACGGCACGTTTGGAATCCTGCCAGACCACGGCCATCTGCCCATGGGGGTTGGCGCGGGTGATCTTGACGTTGTTGTAGTGGAACATCATGGCGTCGCTGTGCGCGGTCTGGTCCCAGTGAGGGAAGGGCCAGCCCTGGCTGATGAGGGGGTAATAGCTTTCGTTCACCGGATCGTAGATGAATTCGTCCACCACGCCGAAGGGCGGCTCCATGTCCCAGGGGGTGTAACAGACGTTGTAAGTATCTGCATAGTTCTGTTGGGGATAGATGTCGCGGATCTCGAGATAGCCCCCAACCGGGCGGTAAACAGCTTGCTTCACGTATTGGAGGAGCGGGTAGAATCCACCATCAGAATTGGCCAGGCCCCAAAGGCCCACGATGTGCAGCCTGCCGTCGCTATCCAGGGTGGCGTTCAGATGGCCGGAGTTCATCAGCTTCCAGTGCAGTTCGTCATCTGCGTAGGGAAGGCCCTGGTCGTCGGTGAAATAGTCGCCGGGATTCCAGGTGGGCATTTCACTGCTGAAGCTGTTGTGGGTCCAGGTTCCCTGTCCGAAGTTGCCGCAGATGAAGATGTCAATATCATTCTCAACCGCATCGCTGTCGTGATATCCGGCCAGGATGACATTGCCGGCGGGGTCCGCCTCCAGGGACAGATGGGTTCTGCGCGGTTGGGCTTCCAGCGCCCAGGCGTTGAGCTCCGGAACGCTGGTGTACTGCCAGCTGAGGGGGGTCCCCATTTCGATGTCATCGGCCGTGAAATCCGCCAGGGCCAGATAGACGTTGCAGCTCTGCCGGCCCAAAACGTAGAGCCGGCGCTCGTTCGCCACCGGGGAGGGCCCGATGGCCAGGCTGGGCCAGAGGAAAACGTTGTCTGTGCTGACAGTGGAATCCGGCGCGGTGATGGTGATGGGATTGTCGATCACCGTTTCCCGGTTGTTGAAGAGGCCTGCGATCCCGGCGATGAAGGCGTCGGACCTGAGCACGATCTCCATTTCCGGGTCCGCGTCCACATTCTGGTGCCAGGCGTAGAAAGGTTTTCCATCAACTGGGTCCACCGCTACTGCCGGGTAGCCCTGAACGCCGCTGCCGTAAGGCTCGATCTGGGCGACGTTGATCATATTTCCCGCTAGGTCCAGATAGCCATAACAGACCCGTCTGTCGCCGGTGGGATTGCCGCGCCCCTGCCAGGTGAGGAAGTAACCGCCGCCGGCGCTTGCGGGAATGCGGCAAAGGGGCAGATTGTTGTAACTGCCGATCATGTAGTCGTAAGTGCTGATTTGCAGTGAAATCGGCTCCCTCGAGAAGATCCAGGAGGGCGTGGTCTTTTGCTCAGTTGCGGCTTTTTCCGCTGCCAGCGCCGAAATCAGATTTACCGGGTGCAAAATTGATTCGGGAAGGGCCTCCGGGACATCCGGCAAAGCCGCTTCCGCCCCCAGGCAAACAACCGCCAGCCACAGGCAGGCCAGCGCGAAAACAAGGCTCTTGCTCATCTTTCCAGCTCCTTTACTCTTTTAACCCCCCCCATACAAAGTTTCTTGGTTCCAAATCTTTGTCAAGCTTTATTTGCTCTTTTCCCAGTCTGAAAAAAAACGGGACTGACTCAAGATCTATGAACCTCACCGCGCCCTGTACCAATAATAACCCCCAGACCTCTGTTTGGTTGACCCCTCAAGAACGTATTAATCAGGAACACTGGATCAACAAGCAGTGAAATGAGTCAGAAATGTACCTGCGGAGCCCGGCGGGCGAAACAAATTAGCCCGGGGTGGCAACCCCGGGTCATTTGGACAAATATGGTCAGGAAGCCCCCAAGGGGCGACACCCGAATAATATGTCATTTTTACAAGCAAATGTGTCGCCCCTTGAGGGCTTGCCATCATCCTTTGCCTCCACCCCCAGGGTTCCGCTGCGCTTTACCCTGGGCTAAGTTGTTGCGCCCTCCGGGCTGACCACAAAACCACAACCAACATTACGGAAGAGAACCAATCACTCTCCGTTCCTCTGTGCCTCTGTTTTCAAAATCCTTTTTTATATCTTCACACCCAGCTTCAGGAAGAAGTTGATGCCCGGCCCCGGAAAGCCGTATTCCGTTTCGTAGTAGGTGTCGAGGATGTTCTCCAGGCCCAGCCGCAGCGAAAAGCGCTTGAATTCCCGGGATACAGCCAGATCGTGGAGCCAGTAGGCATCGAGGGTGTGGTAAACGTCCGAGGCGTCCTGGCTGATCCGGATATCGTTGTAAGCGCAGGAGTAAAGCAGCTCCAGATCCCAGGGCAGCGACCACTGCTGATGCAGGGAAACCTGGTTGCGCGGGGTTTCCGTAAGCTGGTAGCTTCCCCCGGCGTTCCAGAAGAGGCAGGAATAGCCAAGCTCGCTCTCCCACCAGGGAAAGGGGTTGAACAGCAGCTGGTATTCGGCGCCCCAGGACCTCATCTGGTGGATGTTCTGGTATTGTTCGCCCAGCCTGTCGATGAGGTCACGGACATCGTTATAGAAGACCGCCAGCCGGTGGCTGAGCAGGATCCCGCCGAGTTTATGCCCCTGCCGGTGGTCGAGTTCCAGCTTGTACGCGTGCTGGGGCCTCAGCTCCGGATTGCCGCTTTCCGCGGAAAACAGCTGCCGCATGGTGGGAAAAGAGCTGTTTCTGGCCCAGGCCAGGGAGCTCACGCTTTGCGGCGCCCAGTGGAAGGAAATACCGGCGGACGGTTCCGGATAAAGGTCCAAAGCGCGTTTCAGGTCGCTCTGGTGCCCGCTGAGCCCCAGCCCGGCGGAAAGGCTGATCAGCTCCGAGGGGCGGTATTTCCAGATTCCGAAAGCGTTGTAGATGTTCAGCCAGTGGGGGGTCCAGTCAGGATAGTTGCCGGTGTCTTTTCTGGTGCTGTGCAGGGATTCGGCCCTCAGCCCCAGATCCAGGGTGTGTTTTCCCAAAGCCCACTGCAGCCGCGGATTGAAGCCCAGGGTCCGGTAGCGCATGTCGCTGTCCACGCTCAGCTGCTGCTGGGCCGCGTCCAGAAACTGCTGATAGGTGTCCTGGCCGCCGTCGTAATACAGGTGGGAAGAGAGTTTGAAATATTCGCTCAAAACCTCTTCGTATTCCAGGGTCGCCCAGTGCTTCATCAAGTTCAGGTAACGGCGGATGTCCAGGGAGTAGATCGAAGACGGGATCAGCTTTTCCGGCACCCAGGTGAGGCCCGCGGAAAAACCCAGCTGCCGGAAAGCATTGGCCTGCCAGCCCAGGCGGGTGTGCAGGTCGTACTGGGTTTTGCGGCTGTGATTGCGCACGAAGCCGTTTTCGAAGGGGGTGGGGATGAAAGACCGGGGCAGCACCAGACCTTCGCTGTGTTCCCGGGCCAGGCTCACCCGGTAGCTGAAATCCCTGATCCGGCGGGCAGAGGAAAGGCTGAAGCGGTTGCTGTTGTTGCGTTTGGCCAGGGCTTCGAGGTTCAGCCAGCTGGAATTGTCGGGGTCAGCAGTGACGATGTTCACCACCCCGCCCATGGTGCCGGAGCCAAAGACGGCGGAGTTTGGCCCTTTCACGATCTGGATCTCGCGGATATCCTCCGCGGCCAGCTGATGCAGGTCCACGTTGCCGAAATAGCCGCTGTTCAGGGGCCGGCCGTCGATCAGCACCTTAAGCTCGTTTTTGCGGAAACCCCGCAGGCGCAGGTTGCTCTCGTCGCGGGTGCCGCTGGTGTTCGTTACCCCGGTTTGACCCTGCAGGCCTTCATAGAGGTTCAGGGGCGCGGAAGCCCGTCCCCCGGGGTTCATCAGATGAACGGCCCCGGCCGCTTCGCCGGGTTTGTCCGCGATCACCCTCACCGTTTCCAGAAGGTAGCGGCGGCTGCCCAGGGAATCGGCCGGAACGGATTCTGACGGGATTTCCGCTGCCGCCAGCCGCGAAACCAGCAGCAGCATTAGCCACGGGATAAGTCTGCGCAAGGCTCAGCGGGTGGTCATCACCGTGCTGGTGAAGCCGCTCAGGTCGGCGGGGACGTTGATAACGAGGTCCGCCTCGTCGTTGGGGGTAAGCGCGAAATCGTGGTTTTGCGCGGTGGCGCAGCCGTAAACCTCGATCCGGGCGAGTTTCTTGAATTTCTTCACGCTGCCGGGGAGGGTATCATTATAGGTGGGGAAAGTGCTTACCTCGGATCCCAGGAAATAATAGCCGTCTTCCATCAGGTCCGGGGTGTAGGTCTTGCTGTAGCCGTCCGCCGCGAACATGGTCAGCGAATCGTAGGCCGCGATGCCCTGCGTGAGATCGCTGAGTTTGATGGCGTCTTCGTTGGCGCCGTCCCAGTTTTCCACCTGATGCGTGGCGAGGGCGCCGAGTTCAACCAGCTTGCTGCCGCCCAGGCCCAGGCTGACCTCCACCTTGCGGTAAAGCCGGAACAGGCCGGCGTCGCGGACCTTGAAGGCTCCGGGCAGGCTGGCGTTGGGGAACCAGGTGCGGTGGTCGTCGCTGGGAACGAAATAGCCGTCGGCAAAAATCTCCCAGGGCAGGTCGTAGCCGGCGTTTTCGCTGTCGCGCGGGCTGTAGCCGTCCACGCCGCTAACGATCTCGTAGGCAAAGAGGCTGCGGAAATCTTCGTCGTCTTCGGCTTCGGGATCAACCGCGGCGCGCACCGTGGCGGCGTCGATGAATTGATCCAGTTTGTAGCCCAGAACGTCTTCGCCGGTGGGTGGATCGTTTTCGCTGCAGGCCGCGAGGCCCAAAAGCAGCGCCAATACCAATATGATGTAGTTCAGCTTCTTCATTTTTCCTCCTAAAGCTGCGGTAGAGGGGAGACGCTTTTTGGCTCTCCCGCCTTTCCAAAAGGGAGGCAGGGCCGTTTCCAGCCATACCCTGTCGGTGTTTGTCCCTGCCTGAACAGGTTTAGGTCCAAACACTCGGCGTTGTTTCCAAGCTCGCGGAGGGGGAGTTTTCGTCAAGCTGATTTCCGGATTTTTCCTTGCTGGCTCCCATTATCAATACGGGATAAATACGGGATCAATACGGATTTCATCCGTATTGATCCCGTATTTATCCCGTATTGATACTGGAGGCCGAAGGGGGTCAGGCCTGCTTTTTAGCCAGAAAATGCGAAATGAGGAAGAGGATCCCGATCAGGAGTGGCGCGCCGGAGATCAGCAAAAAACCCGACCAGTGCTGCTGATAAGTGTGGAAGAAAATGGTGAAAGCCGCGCACAGCGCCAGAAACAGCAGTCCGGCGATCAGGGGGCGCTTCCAGGTGAGCCAAAGGATAAGGAACCAAACCAGCGCGGGAATGTTGTGGATCAGAAAGCCCAGCAGCTGGTGCCAGATGCTGTCGTCACCGCCAAAAACGTCGATCGAGAACAGGACCAGGAACAAGCCCAGCAGGATCGCCAGGATTTTTGGTATCCAAATCAGCCAATGTTGAGTCATCTTTCCTCCCTATGGCATAGGATGAGGATATAATAAGCGAATTCGGAGATTAATCCAGAAAAATTACTACTGGGCAAATCCCGCCCCAAACTGCCCGCGGTCGCCAACCCTGGATTTATGGTTTTTTCTGTGGTGTCTTAACGTACTTAACGTGCGATTAAATTCGAGCTTGACAAATCCAATGCGATATACAAACTAAGTTTTGTAAGGAATATAGGGAGTCATATAGACTCCAATAATATAGCCCAATAAGGAGATTGCATGTACAGAAAAAGTATAGTCCTGAGCATTCTGTTGTTAGTTTGTCTGTCACTCACAGCCACTTCAAACCACGATAATATGCTCACTAAGCGTTTGCAAAATATTCGCACTTTGACTGCTGTGGAATTTGAAGCTGAATGCCAATCATTCAGTCAGGATTTTACAGACTATTTCTACAACCTGCTGCAAGATCAGGAAAAAATGGATGCCCTTGGAGATTTCTTTGGAGACGGCAATCCTGATATATCGGTCTACAAAGGTAATCTGTATTTGCCTTCTAAGTATGCTGACGAAGACAGTCCGGATGGCGTCTCAGTCATGGCGTTTGGGGCTTTTTCTTTCATGAACTCATTACCTGTGATCGTAGGATTGTGGAGCGAGCAACTATCCACGATCCATTATTTGGACATGCTTCCATTTTTCGCCAGCATGCATGGTCCTCAACTCATAAACGATGCAAACTTGATTCTGATGAACAGGAAATTGCTGACGCTAATATTGGAACCTATGGAGTTAAGGTACGAGGAAAAAAGCAGTAGTAGCGAAGCTCAAGTTGCTATAAGCGCCCTCCGCAAGACCTTTGATGTTTACCGCCAGACATACGGCACCACCGAAAACTATACTGTCGAACGCGCGCTCGAAGATGCCCACATAGGCCCAGATACCAGGGAATTTTGGGTGTTCGAGGTGACAGGGAATCCCCCCAGAATGTTTATTGCCACATCAACTTCGGCTTTTCCGGTCGGACCTAACAAGAAGATCTGGTATGACGTCGATCAGGCAAAATTCCATGGCTACGGTGTTGACCAATACGAAAACCCGCATGACTATTGAGACTTGACGCTCTGTAAGGTTGGAAATGTACAGACAATTTATTAAAAAAAAAGGTTGAGGATTGAAGTATAGTATTTTAGGATAATCAATTACGGGTCACTTTGATAACTCACAAACTTAATTACTCAATGATCTTTCACTCTTTCTCTGTGCCTCTGTGTCTCTGTTTAAACTCTTTACTTGCTCTGCAGATATGAAACTCACTCCGCTTGATACTGCATGCCAAACCAGAAATCGTCGTTCAGATCGGCTTCGAACTGCCCGCGGTCCCCAGCGGCGGCTATCTGTTTTCCCGCAGCCACTGCCAGGGCATACCAATGCTGAAATCCCTCCCGGTCCTGCCTCAGCGCCATAACGCGGGCCATGGCCTCATAGCAATAGGCCAGGTCCCAATCCGTGGGCTGGATCTCGTCTTTGAGGCGAAGAACGTTGTTGGCGTGGTAAAGCGCGGCTTCCGGATGTTCCAGCAGGGTATAGACGTGGCAGACCATCCATTCTCCGCGCAGGATATTGATGGGCTGGCCGATCTGGCGCCAGTGCCAGAGCGAGGCGTGGACCTGATTGATGAGAATGTCCGTCTCATCCGGGCTGCGGTCCGGCTTCAGTAGCAGATCCCAGCTTTGGTTAAAGAGGTCAACGGCGAGGGTTTGATGGATCTCTTTCATATTCGCTTCCTTGGAGTTCGTCTGCGCCGCCAGGGGCAGGAATATCGTCCCCAGCAGCAGGGTGGGCAAGAGTGCTGTTTTAAGGTGTTTAAACATCGTTGTTTCCTCTGTGGCCAAAATGGTTCCGCGATTGGCGGGGTCAAGCAAAAAAAACCGGCGGAGGATTTCCCCGCCGGCGATTGTATCTTTGGGCTTAGATCTCGGTGAGCTTTTTGTATTGGAGGTATCTTTCCTTGAAGAACTCCTGGGCTTCATCCTGGAAACGGTCGGAGCGATCGGGGAAGATATCATGCAGGGATGCGTAGCGGCGTTCGCCCTTGAGGAATTCCTGCACGGGCAGGGTTGGCTCCTTGCTGTCCAGAGTGAGCGGATGTTTGCCCTGCAGTGTGTTGAGCGGATTGTAACGGTAGAGGAGCCAGTAACCGGTGTCCACGGCTAGTTTCTGGCGTTTCTGGCTTTGAGACATGTCGATGCCGTGGTTGATGCAGGGGGCGTAGGCAATGATGATCGAGGGCCCGGGATAGGCCTCGGCTTCGAGGATGGCGTTCAGCGCCTGCACCTTGTTCGCGCCCGTGGCGATGGAGGCCACATAGACGTAGCCGTAGTTCATCATCATCATGCCGAGGTCTTTCTTGTTGGTGTTCTTGCCGGCCTCGGCGAAACGGGCGATGGAGCCCAGGGGGGTGGATTTGGAGGCCTGGCCGCCGGTGTTGGAATAGACTTCGGTATCCAGCACGAAGATGTTCACGTTCTGGTTCGAGGCCATCACGTGATCGAGTCCGCCGTAGCCGATGTCGTAGGCCCAGCCGTCGCCGCCGATCGCCCAGACAGAGCGTTCCACCAGGTAGTCCTGCAGCTCGGAGACCTGTTTCAGCAGGGGTTTGCAGCCTTCGCAGGCCTTGTCCAGCGCCGCCGGCAGCAGGGCTTTGATCTTATCCGCGTTGTCCTTGGCGGCGTCATCAACCTCGGCCCAATGCTCCAGAGCGAAGCCGAAAGCTTCTTTGAGGGCGGGATCGATGGCTTTTTCGCGCAGCTGCTCCATGTAGTGGCGCAGCAGCTTGCGGTGGGAATTCACGGCCAGGCGCATGCCAAAGCCGTATTCGGCGTTGTCCTCAAAGAGGCTGTTCGCCCAGGCGGGGCCTTTGCCATCCTTGTTTTTGGCATAGGGAATGGTGGGGAAGGTGCCGCCCCAGATGGAGGAGCAGCCGGTGGCGTTGGCAATGATCATGCGGTCGCCGAAAAGCTGGGTGAGCAGCTTGATGTAGGGCGTTTCGCCGCAGCCCGCGCAGGCGCCGGAGAATTCCAGCAGGGGTTGTTTGAACTGGGAGCCCTTGACGTTGGTTTGCTTGAAATTGGCCATCACGTCGGAGGGCAGGGCGTCGAAATACTCATAGTTGGCTTGTTCGCCGGCGGCGCGTTCATCCTCGATGGGCCGCATTTCCAGAGCGGCTTTGGGGCATTCGTTCACGCAAACGCGGCAACTCTGGCAGTCGTCGATATAGACCTGCACTTTGTACTGGTAGCCTTCGGCGCCGGTGGCCTTGAGGGTGTTGAAGCTGGCCGGGGCGTCCTTGAGGTCCTCGTCCTTGGCCAGTTTGGCGCGGATGGCGGCATGGGGGCAGACGAAGGAGCACTGGTTGCACTGGATGCAGTTTTCCGCGATCCAATGCGGCACGGCGGGGGCGACGCGGCGTTTTTCCAGTTTGGCGGTGCCGCTGGGCACATAGCCGTCCAGAGGCATCTGGGAAACCTTGATCTGATCTCCCTCTTCGCGCATGATGGGTTCGATAACCCCGGTGGTGAAGGCGTCCGAGCCGTCCGGCACCAGTTTCTTCTGAGGGGTGCACTGGTCCGGAATGGAAGCGGGGATCTGAACCTCCACCAGCTCTTCGTTCACGTGGTCGATGGCGTTGAGGTTCATCTGCACCACTTCCTCGCCCTTGCGGCCGTAGGTCTTTTTGACCGATTCCTTGATCAGCTGGATGGCCTCGCCGCGCTCCAGGATGCCGGAGATAAGGAAGAAAGCGGTCTGCATCACAGTGTTCACGCGGCCGCCGAGGCCCACGGCTTCGGCGATCTTGAGGCCGTCGATATTGTAGAACTTGATCTTGCGATCGATGATGATCTGCTGCATTTCGCAGGTGAGGTGGTTGAAGGCTTCCTCGCGTCCCCAATTCGAATTGAGGAGGAAAACTCCGCCTTCCTTGATCCCGCCAAGGATGTCGAAGCGGCCGATGAAAGCCTGGTTGTGGCAGGCCACGAAATCTTCCTTGGTAACGAAATACTGGCTTTTGATGGGCTGTTTGCCGAAACGCAGGTGGCTGCGGGTGATGCCGCCGCTCTTTTTGGAATCATACTGGAAATAGCCCTGCACGTAAAGGTCGGTGTGGTCGCCGATGATCTTGATGCTGTTCTTGTTCGCGCCCACGGTGCCGTCGGAGCCAAGGCCCCAGAACTTGCAATTGATGGTTCCCTCGGGGCTGGGGTCGATGTATTCGTCCAGCGGCAGGCTGAGGTGGGTCACGTCGTCTTCGATGCCCACGGTGAAGCCGTGGAAGCCTTTGTCCATCAGGTGTTTGTAAACAGCCAGAACCATCGTGGGGGTGAAATCCTTGCTGGAAAGGCCGTAGCGGCCGCCGATCACGAACAGGCCGGGGCGGTCCTTGAGGGCGGAAACCACGTCCAGATAAAGCGGCTCGCCGATGGAGCCGGGTTCCTTGGTGCGGTCGAGCACCGCGATGCTTTTGGCGGTTTCCGGCAAAGCGCCCAGGAAATGTTCCACGCTGAAGGGACGGTACACCCGCACCTTCACCAAGCCGAGTTTCAGGCCGCGCTTATCGTTCAGGTAAACCACCGTCTCTTCGATTGCTTCGCAGCCGCTGCCCATAGCCACGATCACGTGCTCGGCTTCGGGATGGCCAACATAGTCGAAAAGCCTGTACGAGCGGCCGATCCTGGCGGCGACTTCATCCATGGTCGCGGCGATGATGCCGGGGGCGTCCAGATAATACTGGTTGCTGGTTTCGCGGCCTTGGAAATAGACGTCCGGGCCCTGCTGGCCAACCTTGACCTGGGGTTTTTCCGGATTCAAGGCGCGCTGGCGGAAAGCCTCAACCAGGGCGGGATCGTTCAGTTCGGCCATGGTTTCGTAATCGATCACGTCGATCTTCTGCAACTCGTGCGAGGTGCGGAAGCCGTCGAAAAAGACGAGGAAGGGGATGGAGGTCTTCATCGTGGCGAGCTGCGCCACCAGGCCGAGGTCCATCACTTCCTGCACGCTGTTGGCGGCGATCAGCGCCCAGCCTGTATTGCGGGCGCTCATAACGTCCGAATGGTC
>JAJBBF010000133.1 GCA_020532215.1 Candidatus Cloacimonadota bacterium | reverse complement strand
CTGGCCAGGGTGAGCCCGCCGGCCGGCCAAAGCTGGTTGCCAAAGCTGTCCACGTTTTGGCCGATCACCGCGTAGCCGTTTGAAGAATGGGGATAAAGGGCGTAAACGCCGCCCACGGCATTGGGCACCAGACAGGCGTCGGCCAGATACGCCGAACCGCTGCGGATGCGCACTCCGCTCTCGCCCCAGAGGCATTGGCCGTTGGAGCTGAATTTCTGCAGCCAGACGCCGGCTTCGTAGCCGTAACCGGATTGCTGGTAGAGCAGCACGAAATTATTGTCCGAGGTTGGCACGCAGGCCACGGCTTCCTGTACGCCGGGTTCGCCGGCGATGATCCGCGGCTGGGGCCACTGGGCCACACCGGAGGGATTGAACTTCTGAGCGTAGATGTCGGTGTCGCCGGCATCGGTGTCTTCCCAGAGGGCGATCACACAATTATCCGTGGTGCGGACCTGGATCCCTCTGAAATCCAGCTTCCAGGCCTTGCGCAGGGCCACTTCCTGCGCGCTGAAGCCCAAAACCGCCAGTAACAATGCCGCGATCAAAAACATCTTCTTCATTTTTGTCTCCCTTTTAGCCATTGGTTGACTTACGGAATACAGAGAGCAAGTTTTGTTCCAAACAGAACGAAGTTGCCAATTATTTTTTTATCTTTTGTTCGCGGATATGGGGAAAGCAGGGCCAAGCCTGGCAGGAGAGGAAATCCGGGGATAAAAAAATGGAGCGGGAAACGGGACTCGAACCCGCGACATCAACCTTGGCAAGGTTGCGCTCTACCAACTGAGCTATTCCCGCTTGGTACCAGAGGCCGGACTTGAACCGGCACGAGCCGAAGCCCGAGGGATTTTAAGTCCCTTGTGTCTACCAATTCCACCACTCCGGCTTGGAAAAGGTGGAGGCGACACCCGGATTTGAACCGGGGATGGAGGTTTTGCAGACCTCTGCCTTACCACTTGGCTATGTCGCCAGATCTGGAGCGGGAAACGGGACTCGAACCCGCGACATCAACCTTGGCAAGGTTGCGCTCTACCAGCTGAGCTATTCCCGCTCGTAATGCTGAGAATCCAAAAATTTGGGCTGGGACAATTTGTCAAGGCAAAATGTGATCTTCCCCGAAGACCTCAGCTTCGAAGCGATACAGCTCCGAGTCGGCTCTTTTCCAGGCTCCGTCTGGCAAGCCGGCCTTGCGGCAAAGCTGGGTGAGGTAGGTTTTGAGGTCCCAGTTCCATTCCACCGGCACCTGCGGCAGAAAGACCCCGGAATGGAATCCCTGGCGGAGCAGCAGGCCGTCGCGGCCGATCACTATCCCGGAGATGTCTGCAACCGGTATCATTTCACTGAGGATGGATATCTCGAGCCTGATCTTATCCAGCTCTTCAGGGCGCAGGGGAGGGAAGCGGGGATCGTCGAAAGCCGCTGACCGGGCCATGTGAACTACTTCTTCGGCAATGGTTCTACGGGCTTCGATCAGGCCGATGCAGCCGCGCAGATCACCCTGGCTGTGCAAAGTCACGAAGAGCCCGCGCCGGGCCTGGAACTCAGGATCATCGGGAAGTTCCAGGGGGCTGTGGGTAAAACGGGAGGCGATGGCAGCCCGCGCCAGCCGGAGCAGAATTTTCTTTTGTTCGTCTGTCATACAGGCCTCAGCGGTAAACCAGGGCGCTCAGGTAGCCCACCACCTGCTGGTTGTCGCCGCTCACCTTGCCGGAATGGGTGTATTCGATCACTTTGGCCTTGGCGTCGGCGTATACCCCGGCGTAATAGATGAGGGCAAGCAGGCCGCCGATGCCGCAGGCTTCGCAGCGCTTGGAGATCACGCTTTGCCAGAGGGCGTCGGCATCCAGGCTCATGATGTAGCGGGTGATGAGGCCGTCCATCTTCTCGGCGCGGTCGGAATCGTAATAGTGGGAAAGGTCTGTGGAAACGATGATGCCTACTTTTTTGCCGCTGGCGGCGATGGCTTCGCGGATTTTTTCAGCCAGGCGCATCGCCACTTCGGGATGGGGGCGTCCGATCATTACCGGGCAGACGCGTGTATCCGGGAAAAAGTATTTGATCAGCGGCAGCTGGATCTCCATGGAGTGTTCCTGCTCATGCAAGCGCTTCTCCGGGTTGGCGTCCGGGCTGTTGCGCTTCAGCAGCTCATGGAGTTCGGCATCCTGTTCCAATCTGCCCAGGGGGGTGTCGTACTCGTCGAAGGGGGAGAGGGACCAGTCGAAGTGGATGGCCTGATGGCTGGGATGCAGAACCAGCAGGGTGTCGAAATGCTGCTGGCTGATGTAGTGATAGCCTTTCGCAGCGCAGGCTCCGGAGTAGACATAGCCGGCGTGGGGGACGATCAGCCCCAGGTAGTCCTCATCTGGTTTGGCGCTGGGTTGATCAGCGATCCAGCGCTCGATCTGGGCGGATATCTGGTCTCCAAACCGGGGATAGAAACTCCCCGCGTGAGTGGTTTTTCTAAGCATGGTCATTCTCCTCAAGATATTCTAAATGGGATTGAGCTGCCTGGCCATCGAGGAATTCCCGCAGGGGGGCAGCGTTGTCCGTGGGAATCAGCAAAACAAGTTCCGCCTTTTCCGCCCAACTTTCCTGGCTTACGCTGCCTTCCAGTGATTTCAGCACAGCGATCAGCTGATCCACGACCGCGTATGAGGCCTTGACCCTGAAGCTTGAAAACGGCACTGCCGGGAGCTTTGGCGCCAATCTCAGGGTCTGTTCCACCGTGCCGCCATAAGCCTGGATCAGGCCCGGAACGCCGAGTTTGACCCCGCCGTAGAAGCGGGTAACGATGGCCAGGACGTTCGTAATCCCAGCCCGCAGCAGCGCGTTCAGGATCGGTTTCCCGGCCGTTCCGTGCGGTTCCCCGGCATCGCTGTGATACTGGGTTTCGCGCTCGAAGCCGCAGATATAGGCAAAGCAGTTGTGGGTGGCCGCGGAGTTCTCTTTCAGGTGGGCGCTGATCAGGCTTCTGGCTTCATCGGCGCTGGCGATGGGGTGGAGGCTGCAGATGAAAGTGCTGCGGCGGATCTTTTGCTGCCAGGTGACGGGGGTGGATATGGTATCGTAAGCCATGCGCTACTTGGTCTTCATCAGGTCCGACCAGCGGGTGGTGTAAGAAGGTGAAAGCCGGGCCCGTTTCATCTGCCAGTCTTGGCGGATCCCTGAACTGGCGTAGAAAACAGTGTCGCGGCCGCAGTGGCGGTTGATCCTGTCGATGGTGTCGGCCAGGGCTTTGCGTTCGTCATCCAGATAGTTGGTTTCGATCAGGTTCAGGGGAACGTCATCCTCGTGCATGATCTCGGAGAACATCACGCCGGCCTTTTTGAACTCGAAGCCGGGCAGCCAGAGGTCACGCAGCAGTTCCAGCGCGGTTTTGATCAGGTCCGGGGTATAGGCTGTGGGCGGGGAAAGCGTCATCTGGGCGGCGTTGTTGTACTGCGGCCCTTCCTTGAAGCGGTTGGTGTTCAGAAAAACCATCAGATGGCCGGCCACGCTGTGCTGGGCGCGAAGCTTTTCCGCCGCGCGGGTGATGTAGGTGGAAACCGCTTCCTCGAGTTCTTCAAGCTCTGAAACCTGCTTGCCAAAGGATCTGGAGACCACGATGCTTTTCTTGGGAGCGGGGGCTTCGTCCAGGTCGATGCAGGAAAAGCCCTGCAATTCCAGCACAGTTTTGTGCCCGACGCTGGTCATATAGTGGTCGATGAACTGCTCCGGGGCGTTGCGGAGCTGCCAGGCGTTGGCGATCTTGTTTTGGCGCAGGAATTTGTCGTATTGGCGGCCGATGCCCCAGATCTCTGAGACCGGAAGCTTTTCCAAAGCCTTCTGGATCCGCTCGTCATCGAGCATCACCAGGCAGCCGCAGTAGCCGGAATAGCGTTTGGCATAGTGATTGGCTACCTTGGCCAGGGTCTTGGAGCGGGAAATCCCCACCGACACTGGGATGCCGGTCCATTTGCGCACCGTTTCGCGGATCTTGCGTCCATAAGCCTCCAGATCGCGCACCCGGAAGCCGTTCAGCCCCAAAAACGCTTCGTCGATGGAATAGATCTCCAGCTCCGGCGAGAACTTTCCCAGCACATCCATCACCCGGCGGCTCATATCCCCGTAGAGGGTGTAATTTGAGGAAAGCAGCACGCCGCCGTGTTTGCGGATCAGGGCCTCGTGCTTGAAGCCGGGCGCGCCCATGGGGATCTTCAGGGCCTTGATCTCGTTGGAGCGGGAGACGAGGCAGCCGTCGTTGTTGGACAGCACAGCCACCGGTTTGCCCTCCAGGGAGGGGTCAAACACGCGTTCGCAGGATACATAGAAGTTGTTGCAATCCACCAAAGCAACTATGTCCTGGTCTGTGAGTCCGATCTTGTTCATCCTTGTACACCAGATGCTAAGATAAGAAATGGCGTAAAACTGTCAAATGGATTGTGTGATTTGTCAGTCTGGTGTTTTTCTGCACCCGATACAGGGAATGTCTCATTTAAGGACTATGCTAATAATTACTTCTTCAGTTATTCCAGCAATTCCAACCATGACCAACAAACGGTCAAATCCTCTTTTAAATGTGGGTTTTAGGGTATTGGCAGATAATGGTGGGGCAGGGGAATGGAAGAAAAACCACATTTTAAGCTAAAAAAACTAAAAAAAATACTTGACACGATTATCAGGTATGATTAGTTAGACCTCAGATTGTAGTAGTCTCGCGAAAGCGGGGCTAAAGAATATATTGTGTGTTACCAATACATGCTCTGTAATCAGGGTATGTTTGAAGTCAGGCGATAAGCGATGGGTTGTGACTAACGCCTGGCATTATCAAGGCAACCAAATAGGAGAAGAGTTTATGAAAAAGTTTATATTTTTAACGCTTATCGCACTGCTGGCATGTGGAAGTTTGTTTGGAGCGTTTATAGTCAGGATTGCAACAAACACGACTGATATCTACGGCATTTATCTCAACAATGTTTATCAGGGTAACACAGTTGCAACTCCTGGTGTATCTGACATTAGCAAAGCTGTTAAAAGTCAGTTGTATGGAACATGGACACTAGCAGATCCAACACCTCCAATGGTTTGGCAACCTTCATCTGTTGTTGTCAACCCTTACAGCTATTTTAATCCGGTAGGTAGTGACGAGATACATGCGATCTCATTCAACTTACAACCGGCAGAAACTGTGCCTGTGGAACTAAGCAGTTTTACCACGTCCATATCAAACGACAACCTGGTTAGTATCAACTGGACCACAGAGTCAGAGACTGGTGTGCTGGGATACTATATCCTGCGCAACACCACGGGAGAAATGACAAGCGCCGTCACTGTCAGTGGACTGATCCCCGCCACCAATTCCTCTCAAACAAGCAACTATGTTTTTAAAGACACCGAGCTTTATGAAGAGGGAACCTATTATTACTGGCTGCAGAACAGTGACCTCGACGGCCACGACTACTATTATGGCCCCAGTTTGGTGTTTTACTCAACCCCCGAAGGGGATATTCCGGAGCCACCCCAGTTCACCAAACTCGGCCCGGTCTATCCCAATCCTTTCAACCCCAACACTGCGATCCCCTTCACATTGAAGGATAACAGCGACGTGATCCTGCGCATCTACAACACCCGTGGTCAGGAAGTGAAACGCTATGAGCTGGGAAACATGCTAGCCGGTTTTCATCAGGTAGGCTGGGATGGCAAAAATGACAACGGCCAGACCCTTCCCAGCGGCATCTATCATATCAGGATGCAGGCTGGCAATGACAACTATCAGGTCAAAGCAGTTTTAATGAAGTAATTCATCACTGAACGTCGGTACTTTTTTCACCAAGCCCGGTTGGATCCAACCGGGCTTTTTTCTTGTACCCAAACAGCCCCCAGCACGGGATGGCCGGTCCAGGTCGATACCATCTCCAGGCCATGGCCAGCCAGTCCATATTCCGGACGTCACTTGGGCATGAACCCGACATCTGTTAACCGGGCAGCGGTGCCAGGGATCCAAATAGAACTGCCGGCAATCTTATCTGCTACCCATCCTCGCTTTCCTAGCCCCAATCGATCCGAAACTCTGGCGCCTCCCGTATGATCCCCGCCTTGGAGGCGGGATACTGGCGGGGGGCACACGCCGGGCGCGGGAGGGGGGAATTGGAAGGGAACACTGGGAATGAAGAAAAGAAAACCGTCGGCAGGGGGAGCGCCGACGGTTTGTGCGGACAGGGCTGTCCGTTGAGAGACCTAAGCAGGAAGGAGAATAAAGCCTAATCCAGAGCTTTCAGAAAGGAGGGCAGATCCGTTCTGGGACTTAGCTGCCTTGGTTCTTCCTCTTCAGATTCGGGATCGTCTTCCTGAGTGGAGGGTTGGTTTATATTCAGGACACGGAAGATGTCCTCAATGTCGTCTTCGGGTTTGGTGGGTTTGGGTGTGTGAGTACGCGGCTTGTTTTCAGGCCGGGCTTGCTCCTGCGGTTTGGGCGGCAGAAAATCCACCACCTGCGCGCTGCTTTGCAGGCCGGTGGCAATGATGGTGACAGAGACTTTGCCAACGAGGTCGGGTTCGATGATGACGCCCATGATGATATTGGCGTTGGAACCGGTTTCATTGACGATCACGCTGGAGACGTCCTCAAACTCGTTCATCTTGATGTCCGGTCCGGCAGAGATATTGATCAGCAGGGACTGGCAGCCGTGGAGGCTGATGTCCGCCAGCAGGGGATTGTTGATGGCGGCTTTGGCGGCCATCACGGCGCGGTTGTCACCTTCGGCGATGCCAGTGCCCATCAGGGCGTAACCCATGTTTTGCATCACGGTGCGGACGTCGGCGAAATCGACGTTCACCAGGCCGCTGACGTTGATGATGTCCGAAACCGCCTTGGCGGCTTCGAAGAGGACGTTGTCGGCCTTCTGGAACGCTTCCACCAGGGTGAAATCGGCATAGATCTCGCAGAGTTTGGAATTGGGGATAACGATGAGAGTATCCACAAATTCCGCCATGTTGCGAATGCCTTCCTCGGCGTTGGTCTGGCGTTTTTTCCCTTCGAAGGGGAAGGGTGTGGTAACTATGCCGAGGGTGAGGATGCCGAGGTCGCGGGCGATCTTGGCAACCACAGGAGCGGCGCCGGTGCCGGTGCCGCCGCCCATTCCAGCGGCAATGAAAACCATGTCCGCGCCTTCGATATGGCTGCGGATCTCATCCTTGGATTCTTCCGCGGAGCGGCCACCCAGTTCCGGATTGGCGCCGGTTCCGAGTCCGCGGGTGAGTTTCTTTCCCAGCTGCAGCTTCATCCTCGCCTTGCTTTTCACGAGGTCGCTGATATCGGTGTTCGCGGCGATGAATTCCACGCCGGAAAGATCGTTGTCGATCATGGTGTTCACGGCGTTGCCGCCGGCTCCGCCAACACCGACGATCTTGATCGTGGTGCCGATCTGGGCTGGTTTTTCGTCAAATTCGATCATGTTTTCCCCCTTTACGAACTTGTAAAGTCTTTGATTATGTTTTTGATTTTATCCAATGTTTTTCCGGCTTTGAAGCTGCCCAGCCTCAGGGCGGGAGCTTTGGTTTCAGGTTCCTGCGCAGCGGCATGGCGCAGCAGGCCGACGCAGGTTGCGAAGGCGGGATCCTTCAGCAGATCGGTATCGCCATTGAAAGTGCTGAGGTCCGGCTGGGCGATCTTCACCGGGAGGTTGAAAGAGTTTTTGACCACGGCGTCGATCATCTGCAATTTGGCAGTGCCTCCGGTGAGCACTATCCCCGCGGTAACGAGTTCCGGAGTGTAAAAGTTTTTCAGGCGGTCATAGCAGAGCGAGAGCATTTCCTCCACGCGGTGCTGGACCACGTGGCTCACCAGGTATTGCGTTTTCACCTGGCTGTCGCGTCCGCTGATGCCTTCCACCACGATCTCTGTTTCCGGATCGACGCTGGCTGCCAGGGCAACGCCGTAATGGGTTTTGATATATTCCGCGTTGGAGAGGGTGGTTTTGAGCCCTATGGCCAGGTCCTCGGTGATGGCGGAACCAGCCATGGGGATCACCAGGATCTTTTCCAGGATGCCGCGGTGATGCAGGCTGATATCACAGGTACCGCCGCCGATGTCGATCAAAATGGTGCCCAGGCGGCGTTCGTCCTCGCTCAGCACGGCATTGGCGATGGCGATGTGGTTAAGGACAAAGTTGTCCGCCCCGATCTCATAGCCCGCCAGTTCGATGCTTTTGGCCAGATTGCGCAGTTGGGTAACGTCGCCGAAGATGGTGAGCACCTTGGTGATGAGATGGAAGCCGGTCATGCGCAGCGGGTTGCGGATGTCGTTGTGCCCGTCGATCACGTAGCCCTGGGGGATGCCGTGGAGGATCTGGCAGCGCTCGAAGCCTTTCTGTATCTTCACCCCGTTGCGGGCGTCGGCGATCACCTGGTCAACGTGTTCCTGCGCGATCTCGCCCGGTTCGTTGGGGCTGGAAGCGGGGATGGAGATGCGTCCGTCGCCCACCTGGGTGCGGATGTGGTCCCCGGTAACGTTGGCGAAGATGTTGGCAGGCTTAAGGCCAGAGGTGGCCTGAACTTCCTGGAGGGCTTTCTTCACGCATTCAGCCACAGCCTGGATGTCTTTCACAATGCCTTTTTCAATCCCGGCTGAGGGTGTTTCGGCAATGCCGAGCAGATCCAGGTGTCCGGGTGATTTCGCACTGGCGATGATGCAGCGGATGTTGGCGGAGCCGATATCCAGAGCGGTGATCAGATTGTGCCGCATCTTAGCCGCCCGCCCTCACCACCACCTGGTTGTCGGTCCGCAGGTCCAGGATGGAGGATTGGTTCACGTTGCCGTTGTCCCGCACGAATTCGTAGCGGGAAAGCTGCCGGGCGAGGTTCTTCTCGCTGGGGATGAGGCGCAGGCCGTTGCGCGCGTCAATTATATAGACCGTATTGTCGATGGTATAATATTCCGAGATATTGGGGGCGAAATCAGGCGCTTCGCCCAGTATCCTGCGGTGCGTTGCCAGAACCTTATCCAGCGAAGCGTTGCTCAGTTTCTGTCCGCTGTGTAGGTCGGCATTGTGAACCAGCAGATTAACCAGCGGCAGGTTTTCGGTGTATACGCCACCGTAATGTTCCAGCACTATGCCCTCTTCATCCACAGGATGCAGGTCGCCCTCGAGGCTCTTCACGTATAGGGTGGGTTTGCGTTCGGTGATCTTCACCAGCAGTGTGTTGAAGAGTTTGCGCTTCACCTTGACGCTCTTGACCCGGGCAAAGCCGCTCACCTGGGCTTTTATCTCAGCTTGGTCAAGCTTGAGGAGGTTTTGCCCCAGGTAGGGCTGAAGAGCGCCCCGGAGCAGACTGTCTGCCACGGCGGAATTGCCGCTGATCTCAAGTTTTCGCACGTTCAGCCAGTCAAGGTTGGCCAAAAGACGGTAGCTGCCAAAGCCCAAAGCCGTAAGTCCCATCAGGATAAGGAGGAAAAAGACGAAATAGCGGCTGTTTCCCCTTCGTTTGCGGGATTTGGTTTTGGTCGGTATCTTTTTGTCTCTCATATTATTACGTGCTTTTGTGCAGTATTGGGCATTCCTGTTCTAAGTCTCTAAGTTGCTAGATTTTTTGGGTTTAGTGTTTTTGTCAATAGGTTTTTTCAGTTCTGCCAGTATTTCTTCGCCATATTGCCAGATATTGCCGGCGCCCATGGTGATAAGAATATCGTCTGGCTTAAGCAGGGCGAGGGTTTGGGGCACAACGTCGGAATTGTTTTCGATCAGCACAACGTTGTGGTGCCCGCTCTGGATGGCGGCGTCGGCGATCATTTTGGACGAAACCCCGGGCAAAGGCTCTTCCCGCGCGGGATAGATGGGTGCCAGGATCAGGCAGTCGCAGGAGAAGAAGGCGTTGCCGAACTGGACGTAAAAATCACGGGTGCGGGAATAGAGATGGGGTTGGAACAGCGCCACGATCCTGCGTTTGGTGCTGTCCTTGAATCCTTCCAGGGTGGCGGAAATTTCGGTGGGATGGTGGGCATAATCGTCATAGACAGTGATCCCGCGGGCTTCGCCCTTGAGCTCGAAGCGGCGATATACACCGCTGTATTGCTTCAGCCCTTCCTGAATATGCTTGAAAGGAACGTCCAGTTCGAGGCCGATGCTCACTGCCTGCAGCGAGTTTTGGATGTTATGGCGTCCGGTTACGTTCATCTTCACGCGGCCCAGGCGGTAGCCTTTGAAGCTGACGTCGTATTCGCTTACGAAGTCCTTCATGCTGATGTTTTGGGCCTGGATGTCCGCCTGGCGGGAAAAGCCGTAGGTGATGATCTTTTTATTGATGTGGGGCAGAACCGCCTGGACCCCGGGATCGTCCAGGCAGGCGATCACGCTGCCGAAGAAGGGGACCTTGTTCGCGTATTCGATGAATGCGCCTTTGATGTCGTCCAGGTTGCGGTAGCAATCGAGGTGGTCGGTGTCGATGTTGGTGATACCGGCAATGCAGGGTGTGAGGGAGAGGAAAGAGTGGTCGTATTCATCGGCTTCCACCACGATGTATTGGCCGGAGCCCATCACGTTGTTGGAGCCGTAGTTCTTCACCTTGCCCCCCACGATGATGGTGGGATCGAGCCCCGCGGCTTCCAAAACGAGGCCGGTCATGGAAGTGGTGGTGGTCTTTCCGTGGGTGCCGGAGATTCCGATGGAAAAGCTCATGCGGGTGATCTCGGCCAGCATTTCGGCGCGGCGGATAACGGGTATTCTGAGGGCTTTGGCTGCTTGGATCTCGCTATTGTCGTCTTTAACAGCGGATGATTTGACCACTACGTCCACATCCTTGATTAAAGCGGGGTTGTGCCCTTCCGCGATCTTGATGCCGAGGGATTCCAGGTGATGGGTGACGTCGGTCTTCCTGAGATCGGAGCCGCTGATCTCCAGGCCCTGGTTGAAGAGAAATTCGGCAATTCCGCTCATGCCGATGCCGCCGATGCCAATAAAATGGATCTTCTTAGTTTTTCCCAGCATTGTGTTGCTCCTTGTTCAGATCGGTCAATATCTCCCGCGCGATGTCCTCCGCCGCGGTGTTGGGAGGCGCCTGCTCCAGTTTTTCCAAGTACGAGGGATGGTTTTTCCCAACTTGCGAGATCGCCTCGACGAGTTTATCGCCTGTTAACTCGCTCTGGCGCAGGAGCAAAGCCTGGCCTTTGCGCTGCTGTTCGAGGGCGTTGTAGTGCTGATGATTCTCTGCCGCGGTGGGCAGGGGGATCAGCACGGCGGGGAGGCGGTTCTCGATAAGTTCGGCGATGGTCATGGCTCCGGCGCGGGTCACCGCCACCCGGGCCAGTTGATAGTAGTTCTTCAGTTGCGGCGAAAAGGCAAAGACATAAATGCCGGCATGGCCGCTGAAACGTGCCGCGAACTCTTCATAGCCGGCCTGGCCGGTTTGCCAGATGACCTGCCAGCCAAGCTCCAGCAGGCGGGGCAGAGCGGCGGCGACGGTGGAGTTGATCGCCAGCGAACCCTGGCTGCCTCCGGTGACCAGCAGGATGGGCTTGGAGCCGTCCAGGCTGATCTCTTCGATGGTGGCATCATGGGGCAGATTTTCAGCCTGCGCAAGCGGAATGCCCAGCTCGCGGATGTTCGCCCGGGGAAGGTGTTTGGCGGTATCGCTGAAACCAGTGAAAACAAAGCGTGAATGCCTGGCCAGGTATTTGGTGGTGATGCCCGGATAGCTGTTGCTTTCATGCAGATACAAAGGTATCCGGAGCAGGGCTGCCGCGATGCCGATCGGCCCCGAAACGAAGCCGCCCGTGCAGATGACAGCCCCGGCTTTGTTTTGGTGCAGCAGCCGCAGGCAGGCCAGGGTGGAGGATACCAGCAGGAAAGGAAAGAGCAGATTGGCCAGGCTGAGCCGGCGGTACAGCTTCTGCACGCGAATGCCTTTAAAAGCGTATCCCTGGCCGGTGATCAACGTTTCCTCCATCCCACCGCGGTTGCCGATGAAAGATACCTTGTGGCCCAGCTGTTGCAGTTGCTGCGCGATGGCGATGGCGGGGTAGATGTGGCCGCCGGTGCCGCCGCAACCAAGCACGAAGCTCAGGCAGCTGTTTTTAACCTTAGGTTCCAGCCGCTCAGCCACTTGCTCCATCCTTGCCGGCTGGGGCCGGTTTCAATCTGATCCGAAGCGGAAGAAGGGTCACATCCGCCTCCGTTTGGCGGTGATGTTCAGCACCAGCCCGATGGAGATGGAATCCACCAGAAGCGCCGTTCCGCCGTAGCTTACGAAGGGCAGCGTGTTTCCCGTGGAGGGGATGATGGACATGCTTACGCCGGTGTTGATAAGCGCGTTGAAAAAGATGTTCATGCCCAGGCCGGCCACCAGGTATTTGTGATAGCGGTCTTCCTGGGCTTCGGCGAGTTTGAGGATGCGGAAAAAGAGCAGCGCGTGCAGCAGCAGGACCACCGCGGCGCCGAGGAAGCCGAATTCCTCGCCGATGATGGTATAGATATAGTCGGTGCGGGCTTCAGGCAGGAAATAGTGTTTGGCGCGGCCATGCGCCATCCCTGTGCCGATCAGCCCTCCGCTGGTGAGAGCGGTGAGGCTTTCCCGCACCTGGTATTCCTCCGGCGAGTTGGAAGGTTCAGGCCGGTTGGGGATCAGCAGGGAATAGACCTTGAAGGTGTTGATGCGGTCCGAGCGGAAGGAATCGCCCTTGGCGATGATCACGGTGCCGGCGATCAGCCCCAGCAGCAGCACCCCCAGCACGAATCGCTTGCGCAGGCCCGCGTAGAACAGCATTCCCAGCAGGGTCATGCCGCCGATGATCAGGGTGCTGAGATGCTTGCCCAGGAAGATCAGCACAAAGATGACCCCAGTGTAAACAATCAGCGGGATGAATTCCAAAAAAAGTTCCTTGGGTTTGGTCAGGCCGATCATGTCCTGCTTGGTATCAAGATAGCCCGCGAAGAAGAGGATCAGCACCAAACGCGCCAGGGTGCTGGGCTGGATCCCCACCGGGCCGATCATCAGCCAGCGTTCGGCGCCCTTGGTTTTCACGCCCAGGAAGAAAACCAGCATCAGCAAAGCCATAACGAGATACACCAGCCAGCGGTTAAGGGGGCGTAGCTTATCCACCTTGTAGAAATAGAGGGTGATGATGGCGGCCAGGATGGATACCCCCACAAAGATGGCGTGGCGGTAAAAATTGACCATGCTGCTCTGAACGGAGCTGATATCCAGCATCATCACCAGCCCGATCAGCAACAGGGCCAGATAGCAGACCAGGATGGTGTTGTCGATCGAGACGATGTAAGAGTTGTTCCTATTCTTTTTCATACTCGCTCCTGATCCGATACACTATCTCCTTGAAGGTTTCGCCGCGGTGTTCGTAATTGCGGAAGCGGTCGAAGCTGGCGCAGGCAGGTGAAAGCACGACAATATCTCCGGGCACGGAATCGGCAAAGGCGGCTCGAACGCAGTCCTCGAAATCCTCGATGCAGGCAAGCTCCACCTGATCCTGCCAGGCAGAGCACATCTTTAGCGCCGTATCTCCGGTCACATACACCTTGCGGGCGTTTTCACGCAGCAGAGGCGTGAGCACCGCGAAATCCTCACCTTTGTCCGAACCGCCCATGATCACGCGGATCGGCTTGTCGAAAGAGCTGAGCGCCGATTTCACGGAATCGGTGTTGGTGGCCTTGGAATCGTTATAGAAGAAGATGCCGTTGATCAGCGCCACGAATTCCAGGCGATGGGTGAGAGGCTCAAAACTGCGCGCGGCCTCGATGGCGAAGTCCAGGTCGTGGGTAAGGGAGTCCACAGCCAGCAACGCCGCCATGGTGTTCGCGTGGTTGTGGGGGCCGCGTATCTTGAGGTCGGCAACGGGCAGTTTGTGGCGCAGGCCGATCTGGATCACGTCGCGGTTCAGCCAGGCTTCGCAATCGGGCGGGGTCTGCGTCAGCGAATAGCGCAGCAGGCGCGCTTTGATCAGGTGTTGGTTCTGGACGATGGGCGGGGAATCGAGGCAGATCACCGCGGTGTTTTCATGGCTTTGGTTGGCAAACAGGCGAAATTTGGAGGCGGTGTAATCCGCGAAGGAGGCATAGCGGTTCAGGTGGTCGGGCGTGATGTTCAGGAGCACGCCTACATCGGGGAGGAAGCTGTCGATGAGGTCCAGCTGGAAACTGCTGATCTCGAGCACAATGAAATCCAGCCCCAGCTTTTCTATGGGCCAGGAGCTGAAGGCAGCCCCGATGTTGCCGGCCAGGATGCTGTTGAAGCCCATGTTTTTTAGGATATGGTGGATCAGCGAGACGGTGGTGCTCTTGCCGTTCGAACCGGTAACGGCGATCACCCGGCTGTCGCGGGCTTTGATCCGATAGGCAAATTCGATCTCGCTGATGAGCTCGACGCCTTTTTCACGCGCCTGGGCGATGATGGGAAGGTCCAGCGGGATTCCGGGGCTCACGATCCAGGTGTCGAAGGCAAAGAGTTTTTCACTGTGGCCGCCGAATTCGCAGTCAAAATCCCGGGCGAGCTCTTCCGCGCCGCTGATCTTTTCCCGCGGCTGGGAGTCGCTCAGAAAGGCCGTTCCGCCCAATTCCCTGATCTTCTGCGCCGCGGCTATCCCGCTGCGGGCCAGGCCGAGGACGGCGTATTTCACGGTGGTGTCGAACAAGTTCAGGTCTCCTTAGCGCAGTTTGATGGTGCTGAGCCCCACTGCCAGCAGCAGTATCGCCACGATCCAGAAGCGGACCACGATCTTGGACTCGTGCAGGCCTTGCATTTCGAAATGGTGGTGGATGGGCGAGCAGAGAAACACTCTTCTGCCGGCGCCGTATTTGCGCTTGGTATGCTTGAACCAAGTGCGCTGGATGATCACGGACAGCGTTTCGGAGATGAAGAGGAAGCCGATGATGACAAAGAAGATCTGCTCTTTCAGCAGGATCGAAACCACGGCCAGAATGCCGCCCAGGGTCAGCGAACCGGTGTCGCCCATGAAAACTTCAGCTGGATGCGAATTGAACCACAGGAATCCGATCAAGGTGCCGATCAGCCCCGCGATGAAAACGGTCAGTTCCCCCGCGGTGGGCAGAAACTCGAGGTTCAGGTATGCAGCAGAATTGAAATTGCCCTTCAGATAGCTCATGATGCCCAGGCCCAGTGCCGAAAAGATCATCACGCCGGCGGAAAGGCCGTCGAGGCCGTCGGTGAGGTTCACGGCGTTGGAGATCCCCGTGATGTAAAACACCATCAGCGGTATGAAGGTCCAGCCGAGGGGGATGATGAGGTTTTTGAAAAAGGGTATCTGCAGGTTCGTCACGTTGCCGCTGGTGCCGCCGTAATAGATGGCCAGGGTCAGCAGCAGCCCCACGCTGATCTGCCCCCAGAGCTTGTATTTGGGCACCAGCCCCTTGGCCACTTTGAGGAAATTCTTCAGATAATCGTCCAGAAAACCGAAGATCCCCAGCCACAGCGTGGTGAGATACATCATGATGATGGAACGGTTGGTGAGGTCGTTCCAAAGCAGCGATGAGATCAGCAGCCCGAAAATGATGATGAGCCCGCCCATGGTGGGCGTTCCGGCTTTGGCGCGGTGCTTTTCAGGAACATCCGCGTCGATGGTTTCCACCGCCGCTTTCCGCTTCAGCAGGCGGATAAACGCCGGGCCCACTAAGAGCGTGAACAGCAGGGCGGTGAGAAAGGCGCCCAGCGAGCGGAAGGTGATGTAGCGCATCACGTTGAACACGATGCTGTAACGGGACAGGGGATAAAGCAGATGGTAAAGCATTAGCGTTCTCCTCTGAGGCGGGGCAGCAGTTTTTCCAGCTGGATGGAGTGCGAGGCTTTCACCAAAATCACCCCGCCGGGGGCGAGGCCGTTGAGGGCGTTGCTGGCCAAAAGCTCATCCACGCTGCCAAAGTGGCGCCCCTGCAGGGATGAATCCTGGGCGTGGTATCGCATCGAGAGCTCGCCGACCGTAAGCAGTGTGTCGAAGCCCTTCTCGCCCAAAATGGCGCCGATCATGTCGTGATAATCAGCCGCCGCGGCGCCAAGCTCCAGCATGTCGCCCAGGATGGCCACGTGCTTGCGTTCGGGCTCCAGGGTGTGCCAATATTCGATGGCGCTTTGCATGGAGACGGGATTGGCGTTGTAGCAATCCGCCAGCAGCAGGCAATGCGGATGCTGCTCCAGCTGCAGGCGCAGGCCCAGACCCACGGGTGTGGACAAAGCTGACTGCATGGCCTCCGGCTCCAGGCCGCGCAAGGTCCCCATGGCTATGGCGAAAGCGGCGCTCTTGGCAAAGAATGGCACCGGGTAGGGAATGGTCCAGCCTTTGCCGTTTAGTTTGAAAGAACAAGCCCGGTTGTCGCAAACCACTTCGCTGAGGCGGAAATCGGCGTTCTCCGCGTAGCCCACGCTTTTGCCCTGGTCGGAATAAGCCTCGAAGCGGGGATCGTCGGCATCGAAGAGCCGGATGTCCAGCGGGCGGTTGAACAGCGCCGCTTTTTCGTGAAAGACCCCGTCCTCGTCGCCGAAAGCCTCCAGGTGCGAGGGGCCGATGTTTAGGATGATGCCGGCGTCGGGGCCGCAGGTCTCACTGAGGGTGGCTATTTCGCCAAAGGCGTTGGTGCCGAGTTCGAAAACTGCGAATTGGTGCTCTGGCCGTACGCGCAGGATCGTTTGGCAGAGCCCGATGATGTTGTTGGCATTGGCTTCTGTCTTCAGGGTGGGGGCCCCGGCGCTGAAAACCTGCGCCAGCAGCTCTTTGCTGCTGCTTTTCCCGGTGCTGCCGGTGAGGGCGGTCTTGTAGGCGGGAAACATCAGCAGATACTTGCGGCAGAGTGCTGCCAGGGCGAGCACGGGCTCATCCACCCGCAGATAGTTTTTCCAGCCGTTGGCGTCGATGCTGCCCACGCCCAGATTGTTTTCCTCGCGCAGGACCTCGCCCAGGTAGGCGTTGCCGTCGAAATTGGCTCCCCGCAGGGCAAAGAACACCGATCCCGGCTTGATGCTGCGGCTGTCTGAGGAAACCCGGTGGTAGCAGCGCGGCTTTTTGTAGCCGCTGCCTGGGGCGGCTGGGGCGTCGCAGAGCAACTCCAGCGTCAGGCGGTCCACGGGCAGGCTGAGTTCGTCCTCTGCCCGGCACCCGAAAGCCCCTGAATCCATATAACTGGCGGCGGTTGCGGCATCGTCAAAGGGATGGCGCGTGCCCTCTATCTCCTGATAAGTTTCATGGCCTTTGCCGCACAGCACAACGATGTCGCCGGGCCGGGCCAGGCGCAGAATGGCTTGGATGGCCTCGCGCCGGTCGCGGATGATCCACCAGGGCAGCCACATGTCCGTTCCCGTAACGATCTCGCGGATGATGCCGTCCGGATCCTCATGGCGGGGGTTGTCGTCAGTTATGATAACCGCGTCGGCGAACTGCAGGGCGGCTTTGAGCATCAGCGGACGCTTGCCCTGGTCGCGGTCGCCGCCTGCTCCCAGCAGGCAGAGCAAACGTTGCGGCTGCAGGTCGCGGCAGGCGCGCAGAACGTTTTCCACGGCATCGGGAGTGTGGGCGTAATCCACAAAAACCCCGATCCCCTGCCGGTTCGGCACTTGCTCAAAGCGTCCCCGCACCGGCGGGAGGGCGTTGAGCCCCTGCTCTATCTGCCTGGCTTCAAATCCCATCAGATTGAGGGCCGCGGCGCTCAGGGCAAGGTTGGCAACGTTGAATCTGCCGATCAAGCGTGAGCGGATGTTGATCGCCCCTTCGCGGCATTGAAGGGCGAAGCGGCTCTGTTCCCAGGACCCGCTTCCGGCTTCTGCGCGAATCAGATAGTCCGCGTCGGCGCTGCCCAGGCTGAAAACGTAAGCCCCTTCCGCCTTCAATTGATCGTGGATGCGCCGGCCAAAACTGTCGTCAACATTGATCAGGCCCACTGCCCTGCCAGCCAGCGCGTCGGCGAAAAGCTTCAGTTTCGCGGCTCCGTATTCCTCCATGCTGCGGTGGAAATCCAGATGCTCGCGGCTCAGGTTGGTGAACAGGCAATAGTCGAATTCGATGCCGTAAACGCGGTCCAGCGCCAAAGCGTGCGAGGACACCTCCATGCAGACCGTTTTCACGCCCCGGGAGGCCATTTGCGCGAAGATGCCGTTCAATTGCAGGATATCCGGCGTTGTGTGCCGGGTCTCGAACTGCTCTTCATTGATATAATAGCCCAGCGTGCCGATCCAGCCTGCGCTTACTCCGAGTTCGCGCAAAGCTTTAAAGAGCAGCATGGAAGTGGTTGTCTTTCCGTTTGTTCCGGTTACGCCGATCAGGCGGAAAGCGGAGCTGGGGTCGTTGAAATAAAGCTTGGCCAGCAGGGCCGTCGCCTTGCGGGTGTCACTCACGCGGATGGCGGGCAGCTTGTCTGTAAATTCGTTTTCGCAAACGATCAAAGCGGCTTGTTTTTGCCGGGCGTCGGCGATGTAGTCGTGCCCGTCCGCGGCCTGGCCTTTAATGCAGGCGAAGATGTCTCCGGCTTCGATCTCGCGGTTGTCCACCCGCACCTGCCCCTCGAGGCGTTCGATGCCTTCCAGGGCCTGGCTTTGCAGCAGCAGCCCGTGTTTTTCGAACAGCTTGAGAACCTTTGCCAGGTTCATATCGAGGCCTCGAGCTGGCAGACTGTGTTTTTGGTAACGCGTGAGCCGGGTTGGATGGATTGCGCGCGCACTACTCCCGAGCCGCGGATGCGCAGCGCCACCTTTTCACGGGCGGCCACCTGCAGCGCCCGGCGCAGGGTGAGCCCCCTGAGGTCGGGCATGGTGCCCTGCACAACGGTTTCCGCCGCCGCGCCCTCTTTGCGGCCGATCTTCACCGTGATGGGATGCCCCGGATCGATCGCCACATGCGGTTTGGGGAATTGGTCCACCACCACGGAGGAGGAGTCCGCCCCTTCAATCATATAGGAAAAGCCGTATTGGTTGAGGATGCTTTCGGCCTGGCTGATGTGCTTTCCGCGCAGGTCGGGCATGCGTTTGGAGCTTTGCAGGAGGCGTTCGTCGAAGGCCAGGATGTTGCTGTTGGGCATAAACAGGATGTTTTCCACGATCTGTTTGAAAGTGGGGGCAGCGCTGGTGCTGCCGTAATGGTAGCCGCTGGCGGGTTCGTCGTAGAATACGATCAGCACCATCTTGGGAACTTCCACGGGGAACATGCCCACGAACACGGAGTTGTATTTCCCGCCGGCATAGCCTCCGCCGCCTTCGGCCGCTTTCTGCGCTGTGCCGGTCTTGCCGGCCATGGTGATGTAATCCATCTTGATATGGCGCGCTGTGCCGCGGTCCACCACCGTCTGCATATAGTGGCGAACGGTGTCGGCGGCCGCCGCGCTGCTTACCTGCCTCAGAACCTGCGGCTCGAATTGCTCGATGACCCTGCCGTCAGCGTCGGTAACGGATTCCAGCAGATAGGGCTTCAGCATCTTGCCGCCGTTGGCCACCGCGCAGAAGGCCGCGGCGTGCTGCAGCGCGGTAACGGAGATGCCCTGGCCAAAGGATACGGAATGCAGCGTGTAGCCATCCCAGTTGTTCAGCTTGGCGAACATGCCGCTGCTTTCCCCGCTCAGCTCCAGGCCCGTTTTTTGGCCGTAGCCCAGGGCGATGAATTTCTCGTAAAGCGTCTTGGCGCCGATGCGGTCGCCGATCAGCGCGATGCCCACGTTGCTGGATTTGCAGATGATATCCACGGGGCGGATCATGCCGTAGCTGTGGGTGTCCGAGATCCTGCGGCCGCGGATGGTGATCGAGCCGCTGGGGAAGAGGTCTTTGTGGCTCACCGCGTGTTTGTCCAGCGCCACCAGCATGGTCAGCGGCTTCATCGTTGAGCCGGGCTCGAACATGAAGCTCACCGGGATGTTCGATTTCACGCGCACCAGCCCCGGATCGATGTATTTGTCTTCGTCCGAGACGCCCGCCATGGCCAGGATGCGCCCCGTGTGGGGGTCCATAACGATGGCGCCGGCGTTTTTGGCGCGGTATTTATCCAGGCCCGCGTATAGCGCGTTCTCCACCGCTTCCTGGATGTTGGCGTCGATGGTCAGGCGCAGGTTATAGCCGTCCCGCGCCACCTTTTCGTGCAAGCCGGGATAGGGCATGCGGCGGTGTTTGGCGTCGTAAACCACTTCCCGCCAGCCATATTCCCCGGCCAGATATTCATCGTAGGAGGATTCGATGCCGCAGCTGCCGCTCAGCTTGTAAAGTGAACGGTTGCCCGTCTCGGGATCGTAGCCGTCGGAAACTGCCCGCACCGAACCCAGCAGCCGCGCCGCCAGGATATCCCGCGAATAGATGCGCCGCATCGAGGAAAAGGCGTGGTTCAGGCCCGGAAGCTTGTCGGTCTCGAAAGCCTTGACGATCCTCTCCAGCTCCATCTCGCGCACCTTGTTCGTGATTAGGATGGAGCTCAGTTTTTCGTTCATCGTCAGCCGCTTCATCACCTCCGCGGGTTTCACGCTGCAGTTGTCGCCTATCGCCTTGCTGATTATGGAATAAGCCTCATTAAGTTCAAGCTTTTTCTCGTCTGCCCACAGCTTCACCGCCGCCCGGTCGATGTCTATCTGGTAAAAACTGATGGAGCTCACCAGCAGGTTGCCGTTGGCGTCGTAGATCGCGCCCCGCGTGGGGATGATGATCTCTTTGTGGGGGGTGTAGCGGTTCAGCCGCTGCTGGTCCAGCTGGAAGGGGTCAAAAAGCTGGAGCGCGAAGAGGTATCCGATCCAAAGCAGGGTCAGCAAGCCAAAGCCGCCAACCAGCAACAAATAGCGGGATCGCATCTGTTAGTCCAGCAGGATCTGAACTTCTTTGGCCTGCGCTTTGGAAGCGAAAAGGTCGATGATGCAGTAGCTTTCCCGGTCTTTTTCGTCGGCTGGTTCGTGCACGTAGATGATCTTGCCGGCCTGGGCCGGACGCCCGTCGGGGCCGCTATTCGCCAGCCCTTCGAACAGCCCGCCGCTGCGCAGGTCGTCGCGTTCCACCCTCAGTTCGGTGTTGATGTTCTTTTCGGCTGCGAGTTTGGTTTCCAGCCGGGCCAGTTTCTGCGTTTCGCGCACCATCTGGTTGGCGTTCCAGAAATTGGTGAAGCCCGCCGCTGCGACGAGCAGGATCAAAATCGCGAATTTTGCTCTCATCTTTCCCCCATGGTCTTTTCCGCCGCGCGCAGCTTGGCCGCGCGGGAGCGGACATTGTCTGAAACTTCTGCGGCGCTGGCGTTCTGCGGTTTTTTGGTGAGCAGGGCCAGCTGCTTGTGCCTGCCGCAAACGCAGTGCATCGCCCCGGGAGGGCAGACGCAGCCGTCGGCGGCTTGTTTGAAAACTGTTTTCACTATCCTGTCTTCCAGCGAATGGTAGCTCATCACCACGATCCTCCCTCCGGCGGAGAGCAGGTTGATGGCGTCGCGCAGGGCGGGAGCCAGCACCTCGAGTTCGCGGTTCACGTGGATGCGCAGGCTCTGGAAGATCCGCGCCTTGCTTTTCAGCGATTCCCTGCTGCCTTTGCCCACCACCGCTTCGATCACGCGGGCGAGGTCGGCTGTGGTCTCAAATGCTTTATCGGCGCGCTCCCGCACGATCCTGGCGGCGATGCGGCCGGCGTTCAGCTCCTCTCCGTATTCGCGGAAGATCTTTCTCAGCTCGGCCTGCGAAAGCGTGTTCACGGCCTCGGCCGCGGTGTGGCCCTGGCCGCGGTCCATGCGCATGTCCAGCGGCGCGTCCTGGTCGAAGCTGAAGCCGCGGGCGTCCTCATCCAGCTGGTGCGAGGATACTCCCAGGTCAAACAGGATGCCGTCGATGCTTTTCTGTTTGCGCAGGGCCAGTTCGGTGCGCAGCCGGGAAAAGTTCGTGCCGATCAGCTCCACCTGGTCCCCGTATTCCGCCAGCTTCTGGCTTGCCTCAGCCAGCGCCTCGGGATCCTGGTCGAAGCCATAAACCCGGATGCCGCCTTGCTTTCTCAGCAGCCCCAATGCGTGCCCGCCTCCGCCCAAAGTGGCGTCCACATACACCCCGCCGGGCCGCGGTCGCAGATATTCCACGCACTCGGCCAGCATCACGGGGGTGTGGTAAGCTCTCATCTTCTGCCTTTGTGCCACAGCTTGGCGTCAAACCTGCTGCGGATCTCCGCCTCGTAGTTGTCCAGATCCTGATAGAAGCGCTGGGGATCCCACAGCGAGATCAGGTGGTGGTCGCCTTTAACCACGCAGCGGTCGGTGATGCCGGCCTTGCGCAGCTCGCGTTCCGGCAGGCGCACCCGCCCCGGGCCTTCCAGCTCGGCTTCCGCCACGGCGCAGCGGATCAGCATCGAACGGAAATCCTGCTCCTCCTCGCTGCCTTCCGCCAATTCCGCCAGAGTGGAATACCAGTTGTCAAGCGGATACAGCGCTATCGAATTGTCAAAACCCGCCGTGATCACCACCGTGCGCTGGGATTCCTCGCTGAATCTGCGCTTGAACAGGGCCGGGATGATCACCCGCTGATTGTGCACCGCGTTTTCCCAATAACCGTTAAATGGACCTGACATCTCTTTTCCTTTTTGCCTCTTTCACGCCAAAATCGCTTCTGATCTGCCTTACAGGCGCTTGCTGTTTGAGTCTCTCTGACATTTCATGACTTAATTTGACATCCTGTGCCGTTTATATGACATCGCGTTTTCTTGTCAAGCAGAATCTGCACTTTTTTGAATATTGTCTATCAGGCGTGGATTCCGGCCGATCAGATCCATCCCTCACGCCCCTCATCAAAACCCCATAACTCCTTTGATCGCGTAATTTGTGTTAATTCGCATGATTCGTGGACAAACCCTCTTTTTCCGACCCCATTTTCCCTGGTTCCGCGACCTTTTCTTTCCCTACGGATTCAACGGATTAAACGGATTATACGGATTTTTTTTAACACAGAGGCACAGAGGCACAGAGAAAATGAGATGAATAGATGATAAGATACCCACCATATCAGCATTATTCGCGAAATCTGCGTTAACCCTTCTTTTATCCGCGTGATCTGCGTTTTTTTCTGCGTGAATCTGCGTGAACCCCTCTTTTTTCCCTACGGATTCAACGGATTAAACGGATTATACGGATTCTTTATCAGCTTAGATCATAATGATCAGCGTCATCTGCGTTCCATTCTATCATCTGCGTAAATCCGCGTTTTTTTCTGCGT
>JAJBBF010000034.1 GCA_020532215.1 Candidatus Cloacimonadota bacterium | reverse complement strand
GATCTGGCTTTCGCCCACGCCGGTTTTAAGCACCAGCCGGCTGTCGTTAACGATAGTGGCAACGGGCATTCCAGCCGCGATGAACTGGCCGGCGGTGATGTTCAGATTGGAAATAACGCCGGGTTCCGGAGCTTTGAACATGGTTCCGTTCACAGCCATCTGGGCCTGCTCGACCCCGGCCCGGGCTCCGTCCAGGCCCGCTTTGGCGCCATTGTAGGCAGACATGGCGGTGTTGTATTCGGCCTGTGAGATCAGTTTACCTTCAAAGGCCGCCACGGCGTAGTCCCTGTTTTTCTCAGCGTTCCTCAGGGCGGTCGCGGCTGATTCCAAACCCGCCCTGGCCTGGGCCAGGCGATCCAGGTATGCCTGATTATCGATGCGGGCGATGCTTTCGCCGCGGCTCACCCGGTCGCCGAGTTTTTTGCTTACCTGCAGCACCAGTCCGGAAGCTTCGCTGCTCATGGTAACGTTGGTGGCTCCTTCCAGTTTGCCGGAAACGGTGATGAAGTCGTCAAGTTCCCTCAGGGCAAGTTCTTCGATGGTGACCGGCTGGATGTCTTCCGTAATGTCCGGTGCGGAATCCCCGCCCCTGCCGCAAGCCGCGAGGAATAGCAACAGAGCCAGGATCACTGTCATTGGATAGCTTTTCATTTATGTACTCCCGTTAAGATCATGTCATCGAGATTGCCGGCGTTGGAGATGCCCAGTATTTGCATCAGTTCGACGCGGGCTTTATGATAATTATAGACTGCGTTGGAATAGGATATACGGGCAGCGGATAGCATAAGTTCCGCGTCCAGGAGGTCCTTGGAGGAGATGAGGTCCACCCGGAAGCGCTGCTGCAGCTGCTCAAAACTCTGGCGGGTGTAGTCCAGGGCCAGTTTGGAGGCCCGCACCTGCTTGGCCGAGCTAACCAAGTTCAGCACGGCGGCTTCGGTGCCCAGCAGGATCCCGTCGGTGGCGGTTTTTGCCTCCAGCTGGGCTTTGCGGTAATCAAACCTGGCCTTCTGGAGATTGGCGTAGTTGCCCAACTGCGGCAGGAGCGGGATGGAGGCGTTGAGGATGATCTGGTTGGAATTATTGAAGCTGTAGCGGGTGATCCCGTCTTCAGAGAATTCGCTGCTGCCGATCAGCATCACGGTGGGCAGGAAGGAACCCTTGCCGATCTCGTAACCTCGGCGGGCAAGTTCCACGCTGTTTTCCAGCACGCGCAGGGTGGTGCTGTTGGCTCGGCCAACGGCGAGGGCAGCCGCGGTGAGGTTTTGGGTGGAGCTCGCGTCATAGGCATCCAGGATGGCCAGCAGGGGGTCGTTGTCACTGCCTGGAAGGTCCCTGGCAGTGGGCAGATCGTCCAGTCCGAGGAAGTTGCGCAGGTTCATTTGCGCCAGCTGCAGAGCCGTTTTGGATTGCAGCAGCGTAACCTCCTTGGAGGCCAGCTGACTTTTGAAACGCAGAAAATCGGCGGTGGAGAGCAGGCCGTTGTCGTATTTAAGCTGCGCGAGCTGCAGGTTGATCTCGGCGGACTGGCGGTCCATCTCCGAGATCTTCTGCAGGTCCTGGGTCTGCAGCAGCCCCAGATAGAGATTGTTCACCTCGGTCAGGGTGGCCAGTTTCTCTGCTTCCAAGCCTGTTTCTGAAATCTCCTGCGAGAGCTTGGAGATCTGATAGCCCTGCCAGAGTTTGCCGCCCAGAAAGAGCGGCTGGGATAGCGAGAAGCCGAAACTGCGGATGTCTTTGTTAAGGGTAACCGGGCCCACAGAGGTCTGGACTGTGGTCGCTGGATCCATATACAGCCAGGTGCCGTCCAGGCTCACAGTGGGCAAAAAGTTGCTCAGGGCTGCCTTGGTGCTCCAGCGGGCGGATTCCAGTTCGGCCAGTTTGGCCTGGTAACCGCTGTTGTTTTTTAGCGCCAATTCCCGGGCTTCCTCCAGGCTAATGCTGCCGGCGCTCTGCGCTCCCAGGATGGAGGTTGCGAGAAGGGCGGTCAGGATGATAAAGCGTTTCAAATCACACTCCTTTGGTGGTGAAAAATTCTTCGTTCGAACCCGCGTTGACCTCGGCCAAAAGCTCTTTGAGGGTTGTTTGCTCCACCCGGTGGTGGCGGAGGCCCAGGTTCAGGATGTGGCTGTGCACAAAGGGGAGTTTGCCTTCTTCGAGCAATTCCTGGCAACCGCTGTCGTTGGCCTCGGCCTTGGATCTTTTCAGGTTTGCCAGCCGCTCCCGGATGGCTTCGGCCAAAAACTCGCGGCTTACTGTTTGCCAGGCAAAGGACAGGGTTAGCCACCAATCCTGGGCGCTGATCTTGGTTGAACTGAGGTTTTGGCGGACCATCTCAGCCAGGAATTCGCGCCCCTTGGCGTTGATGTTATACACCGTGCGGGGCGGATTGTTGCCTCCGGTGACCTGCTCGCCGCGGATGTGATGAGAGGCGTCCAGATCCTGCAGGGCTTTGTAGATCGAAGGCAGCTTGATCCCGGCCCAGACCGGCAGCCCGAATCTTTCGGTCACGTGCCCGATCTGATATCCATACATGGGCGCCCGGTTCAGAAAACCCAGCACCACCAGTTTCGGTTTGGACATTACCTTGCTCCTTTAACTGCTATTATCTCGCCAACTATTCTACGATATAATAGTCAGTATAATAATACGGCCGTTTTTGGCAAGATATTTTTGGGCTCTTCGCTCCAATCCCGTAAAAGCCGCTTGACAGAATGCCGCTCCATTCAAAGCTGAACCTCAAAATTCATCCAAGGATTTGACGATGGACAAACGACCCTCCTGGCAGCAATATTTCATGCAAATGGCTATCCTGGCCTCCACCCGCAGCACCTGTCTGCGCCGGCAGGTGGGGGCTGTTTTGGTGAAGGACAACCAGGTTCTCTCCACCGGCTACAACGGCAGCCCCAAAGGTGTGCGGCACTGTTCCGAAGTGGGATGTATGAGAGAAGAGCTGAATGTGCCCTCAGGCCAGATGCATGAACTCTGCCGAGGCTTGCACGCGGAGCAAAACGCCATCATCCAGGCCGGCCTGAACGGCTCCAGCACCAGAAGCGCCACGCTGTACTGCACCCATCAGCCCTGCAGCATCTGTGCCAAGATGATCATCAACGCCGAGATCCGAACCGTCTATATCGCAGACAAATACCCGGACGAGCTGGCGGAACAGCTGCTGGCTGAAGCGGGGGTGGAAATGTTCCATTACGACATGGCCACCGGTAAGATGAAAAAGCTGATCTGATGTTCAAGCGCTTCAGCACCCGCGACCTTATCATCATCGCCGTGCTGGCCGGAATAGGGCTGGCGATCAAACCCATTGTTTCGCCACTGTCCAAAATGATCAGCATGCCCCTGATGGTGCCCGGCGGCTCCTTCACCGGCGGGCTTTACATGCTGTGGCTGGCTCTGGCGGTGCTGATAGTCCGCAAACCCGGCACCGGCTTCATCTTTGGGCTGCTGCAAGCTCTGGTGACCCTCGTGATCGGAGTTCGCGGCAACCAAGGCCTGCTTACCCTGCTCAGCTATACCCTGCCGGGTATCCTGGCCGACGCGATCCGGCCCCTGGTGAAGGATTCGGCCCGGCTCTGGCCACATCTGACGCTCTGCGCGGTGGCCAACATCGCCGGGGCGATGGTGGTGGCCATCCTGCTGTTTCATCATCCCCCGCTGTTTTTGCTCATCATCCTGGGTATGTCTTTGGTATCCGGACTGCTGGGCGGCTGGATCGGTTGGAGTATCTTTAAATCACTGAAACACTATGAGTTGATAGAATGAAAAAAACACTGTTATGCCTCATCGCCTGCTCAGCCTCACTGCTGAGCGGCATCACCCTGACCGATACCCAGGGTCTCTCCCACAGCTTTTCTTACCAGGACCTGGCTGCCATGCCCCGGCAGGAGGTCAGCACCATCCGGGAAAAGGACGGAGAAAAACGAATCGACACTTGGCAGGGATTCAGGTTCGACCACTGGCTGAAAACCAATTTGGAACAGCCCTTCAAGATCATTCGCCTGGAATCCGCGGACCGCTATATGGTCAGCTTCAGCCGGGCCGAGTTCGACACCCTGGCCAGCTGGCTGGTCTTTTCCCAAAACGGCGAGATCTTCCCCGACGAGGGATTGCGCGTGATCTTTCCCTCCCTGCGGGATATGAAATGGGTGCGCGATCTGGAACGGGTGGTATTGGAGGATTTTGATCCCCTCAGCATGCCCAGACGCTTCGAGTTTCTGGATGACAGGCTGGGATCCGCCGCTCTGGTGGAAAACCCGGCCCCTTTCATCAACACCCAAGGCTATTATTTTGCCGACCTCCTGCCGCTTTCGGCGCGCGCAGACACCCTGGGCGCGATCCTTTACAGCGCCGACGGCATGAAGCTGGCTTTGGAGTATCCCCGCCACCTTGAAGGAGCCATCCTGGAACCCACAGATGACGGTTTCAACCTCAAAAGCCCCGTCATTCCCGGCGGCATGTGGCTGAAAAACATCATCTACATCCAGCTTGGCGATTTCGCCCTGCTCGAACCCGGCAACCTCGATGCCCTTGTGGCCCTCAACCGGGTGCTGGACTGGAAGCTCGGCCCGGATGTGCATTTCGTTGTCCGGAAAGAAGATGAGGCTTATCAAATTAGCCTGAACGACATCCTTTCGGATCCTGCCCTGTTGGAGGACGCCCTCTTTTTCGAGCTTGCCCCTTGAGCCGGATGCTGAACGTTGCCGGACTCTGCCTCAGATATCCGCAGCAGGATTTGCCTTTGCTGAGGGATGTTTCATTTAGCCTGGGCCCGGGCGCACTGCTGTGGCTGAGGGGCCCCAACGGCAGCGGCAAGACCAGCCTGCTAAACCTGATCAGCGGCATCATCCCCCAAAGGGTCAAAGCCGAGTGTTCCGGAACCGTAACTCTTTCTGGAACAGACCTCTGCGCCCTGCCGCTTAATGAAAAGTTCCGCCATCTGGCCTATCAAATGAGCGATCCGGACCACCAGATCTTCTTTCCCAGGATCAGCAAGGAGCTGTCTTTCGCCCTCGAGAATGCCGGCCTGCCCGCCGCGGAGATGCAGCAACGAATGGCAGCGGCCAGCGCGAGCTTCGGTTTGGAGCAATTTGGCAAAGTGGAACCCGGCCTGCTTTCCCAGGGCCAGAAAAAGATGCTGGCGCTGGCCAGTTGCGCCGCCCTGGATCCGCCTCTCTATCTGCTGGACGAGCCCACTTCGGCTCTCAGCGACTCCGCTTTGCAGCGCCTGCTGGCCTGGCTGCGGAAGATCCTGGACGCCGGCCGAATCGTCATTGTGGCAGAACACAACGCGATCCTGGAATCCCTGGCTACCCTGAAACTCGATTTGCCAAAATGATCGGAGCCCTTTTTCAGCTGCAAGACCTTGGTTTTGCTTATCCTGGCCAGCCACCGCTGCTGCAAGGGCTTTCGCTTACAATAGATGCTGGCGAAAAGATTCTGCTGCAGGGCGCCAATGGCTGCGGCAAAAGCACATTTCTGAAGCTGTTGGCAGGGATCCTCAAGCCCCAAGCCGGCACCCTCCTGCTGCGGAATAAGCCGCCTTCTGAACAAAGCCCCAAGGCATTCCGGGAACTGGTGTTCTGCCGCCAGAAAGCCAGCGACAACCTCTTTGGACTAACCCCCGGCCATGATCTGGAAGCCTGGCGCCTGGCCTGGCCGGAGCGCTTTGGCGAACAGTCTGTCCGGAATCTGGATGACCCGCTGCTGGATATGCTGGATGTTCCATACGGCAAACTTTCAGCCGGTGAACTGCGCGCCTGCACTCTGATGTGGCTGCCCCTGTTAAGTGATAAGTTCTGGCTGCTGGATGAACCCACCGCGGGTCTGGATGCCGGGCGGCAAAAACGTTTTGCAGAAATGTGCGCCGGTAAAGTGGACGGTGGGTTTCTGATCGTGAGCCATTCTCCGGCACTGCCGGCCGGGATCTTCGATCGCGTCTTGTTTATGGCTAACGGCAACCTGAGAGAGCGGAAATGATAAGCCTCCATCCGCTGTCTCTGATCCTGGCCGCCCTGTGCTTCAGTTCTTTGGCCATCTTGGTTGCAGACCCCTATTGGCTGGCTGTGATCTTCTTGCTCTGCCTGCTCTTCCGGGGTTTTGTCTCAGGGTTTCAGCTTAAACTCTGGGCCCACCAGTTCATCCGGGTGCTGCCTGTCCTGCTGGCGGTGGTCATCATCCAGATCTTGCTGAACAGCAATAACTGGCAGCCGGAAGGCTACCGAATCGATCTGGCCGGACCAGGCCTTATAACCGGCCTGGCCATCTCCCTGCGCCTGCTGATCGTGATCTTCAGCGCTCAACTGCTGCTGAGCCTCGACTATGAGGATTTCGACTTCGCCTTCCGTGCATTGCGCCTGCCCGAGGAACTTTGCTTCATGGTTTTTTACGTAATCCACGTGATCCCCTCCGCTGCAGGGAAAGTGAGGCACAGCCTGCTTTTGCTGCGGCTGCGGGGCATACAGCTGAAAAAGCTGCCCTTGCCAGCCAAGCTGAAGATCTTCCAGCGAGTTTCCCTGAACGTGATCGCCGGGCTGCTCTCCGGAAGCGGGATCCAGGCTACGGCTCTGGAACTCCGCGGCTTCCGCAGCTCCGGTCCCCGCAGCGTGCTGAACCACCGCGCCTTCAGGGGATCCGACCTTCTCCTGCTGCTGGCTCTGGCCGGGTTGATCATCCTGATCGCGATCGGCAGCTAGCGCCAAAGCTGCAAAAATTTCTTTTTTTCCGCTGGCTTTTGATTATAATGTTGGAAAGCGTGTTTACGCAGGGAGGTGTAAAATGCGTTATATCATGATGGTATTGCTGCTTACAGTTGCCCTTGTAAATCTGAATGCGGAACCTGTTTATGGCCTGTCGCTGGTCCGGAAAGCCAAGAACAACGATGCAGAGGCGCAGTTCAATCTGGCCATGTGTTACGACACCGGGCTGGGGGTTGCCTAGAACAAAAAGGAGGCTGTGAAATGGCTGAGGCTGTCTGCGGAGCGCCGGTTTCCCCGGGCGCAGTATAATCTGGGACTGTGTTACTATCATGGGGACGGGGTTGAGCAGGATTATCCGGCAGCGTTGTCTTGGTTCACCCAGGCAGCGAACCAGGGCATGCCGGAGGCACAATACAGCGTTGGCTTATGCCACGCACTGGGACAGGGTGTGCAGGTGGATTGCGCAACCGCGGTCCGCTGGTTCCGCCGCGCCGCGGAGCAGGGCTACTCCAAGGCTCAGTACTGCCTGGCCTGCTGTTACGACTTCGGAGAAGGCCTGGCAGTGAACAAAGAGGAATCCGTGAAGTGGTACACAAGGGCGGCAATGGCCGGAAACGCGCAAGCCCAATATGCCCTGGGATGTTGCTACGATTTCGGGGAGGGAACCGAGATCGACCGCGCCGAAGCCCGGATATGGTACCAGGCCGCTGCCGAGCAGGGTTACGCCAGCGCGCAGTTCAATCTTGCCACCATGCATTACAACGGCGATGGAGTTCCCAGAAATCCCGCTGAAGCGGTGAAATGGTACTTGCGGGCAGCGGAGCAGGGTTTCGCCGATGCGCAGTATGTGCTGGGAAACTGTTACCACAGGGGTTCAGGCATTGCTGCCGATGATGTTGAGGCGATATTCTGGTGGAAACTGGCAGCAGCTCAGGGACACGAATACGCTCTCTACAATTTTTCCAACGCCTGCCAGAACCTCAAACCCGAAGAGAAGGATCAGCTTCAGGCGCGGGCCGAGAAATGGATGGCCGACCATTCCGACCGGGGAGGCCTATGAAGCGGGTTAGTTTTAAAGCTGCCACCACAGAATAGCGGCTGATTCCCCCAATGGCTGAAGCCGGATCTGCGGCTGAGCCGTTGCCATAACGAACCGCTTTGGGAGCATATTGCCCAGAACCCCCTCCTATCCACCCCTTGCTTGCCTCCCCCACAGTTCCCGCCTGCCAGGCGGGAGGTTAGTGAGAGGCTAAGGGGAGGTGAATAGGAGGGGGCTCAGGGCGATGTCTGCCTGTTCTGAGCGGGTTTTCGGCATCGCTTGCTATTCTTCTGGGAGCGCGGTTTTGGGCAAGCCGGACCGGGAAACCCAAAACGCACTGTGATGCTGGTGCTGTCCAGCTTATCCCGCGGCAAGGGCAGAACTCTATTTGATCAGGCTGATCTTGCGGCTGAGAGTCTTTCCCGCGTGGTCCATCCGCAGCAGATAGATCCCATTTGACAGCGGAGCTCCGTTGTCGTCGCATCCATTAAAAGTGAAGCTGTGAACCCCGGGGGATTTATCGCCGGCAAAGATGCGGCGGACCGCCTGGCCGCGAAGGTTGAAAACAGTGAGGCGCAGAGGCCCTTTTTCCGGCAAAGAGACCTGGAGATGGGCAGAAGCTTTGAAGGGATTGGGAAAAACCTTGAGGGAAGCGAAAAGCGGTGGCACGGCGGGATCGTTGTTCGGAGTGCCATCCAACAGCTCGGGAATGACGTTTTGGAGGAAGGCCCTCACTCCGGCTGGCTGCATGAAATAGAGGGGAAAACCGAAGAGGATGAAGGCGGAGCCGGTATCGGTATCGGTTTTGCGCAAAGCGGCGCAGGCCCCGTTGCCTTGGGCGGCGGGGTTCATGGTGGCGGTGTAGATGGGGTCCGCAGCGTTGCCAAAGGTATAAATATAGGGCAGCATACCGTTCCAGGGAGCGATCACCTTGTCCGGATCGACCATGAGCTCACCATAAGCAAGGGATTGAGCGCTGATCAGGCTGGCCGAGTTGTCGTAGATCAGATCGATGTTTCCGCCGAAGCGGTCCAAAAAATGGCCGGCCAGCACGGAGGGGGTTTTCCAGCCCGAGATGATCACCTTCCCGCCGCCAAAAAGGTATCCCCCGAGGGTGTTCAGATGGTCGAGCAGTTGGTTCTGGGAAAAATCATCGGCATGCCAGAGCACCAGCCGGTATTCGCCCAGGGCGAGCAGCGGCGGCAGGCCCAGGCTTGCCACATCCCACTGGGTATAAGGGATGGGGGAGAGGGCCGCGTCGTAATAGGCATCGACCATGGCGTCGTCGGGATTGATATTGGCGCCATTGCCGTCACGGGTTTCGTCCACCACGAGGAGATTTTCGGCAAAGCTGAAGGGCACCGGGGTGGCGGCCAGCGGTTCGGAGATCCGGCTGACCCAACCGCCTGGATCGACGGCCGCGAGGGCATACTGATAGGTGATGCCGTTTTGGGCAGAGAGATCGGTGAAACTGAGTTCGTCGAGTGGTTCCGGATTCAACAGCTGCCAATCGTCCGGACTGTCCAAAAGCCGACGGTAAACGTTGTAGTTCAGGCTGCCGTCATCCAGGAAACGGTCCCAGCCAAGCAGCACAGAGGAGTTCGAAGGCAGGCATTCGGCCAGGACGGGTTTGAGTTCGGAGATGCCGCGTAGCAGGGTCCAGTTATTGTGATTTGGGGTTAGATCGCTGTCAGGAGTCAGGGCCGGGTCGAAGTAGTTTATCTGCCCGCTGGGATTGGCCTGCACGAGCAGGGAATCGGCCTGGGTGCCGCTTACGAAGCGGAATGGGACCTCGATGTGGAAGGGGGTGGAGGTGTTGGAAACTGTTTTGGCAATGATCTTGAGCGGCTGATACCAGCCGGGATTGCTCCAAACGCTGTATTCGAGGGTTGGGATCCCGGCGTTGTAGATCCATTGGTCGAAAAACTGCTCAAGGTCCTGCCCGCTGATAGCCTCGGCCATAGCCTGGAATTCAGCTGTGATTGCGTTTCCGTGTTTATAGGTGTCGAACCAGGTTTGCAGCAGCTGGAAAAACAGGGCGTCTCCCAGCCTGAGGCGCAGCATGTGCAAAACGGAGGCGGCCTTTTCATAGGAGGGCGGGGCAAAATAGCTGTTAAAGGCAGGATCGTATATGGTCTCGGGGCTGCCGCCTTCAGTTTATATAGTATTGATGATAGCTGGAGGCCACGTAATCGCAGGCGGCCTGCCAGCCCTGTGTCTTATCGGTCCAGAGGTGTTCGGAATAGGTGGCGAAGCCCTCCGAGAGCCAGACATCAGCGAAAGTGAGGAAGGAAACGGCGTCGCCAAACCACTGGTGGGCGAGTTCGTGGGCGATTACCAGTTCATAAGCGCCGGTGCCGGTGATGATGTAATTGCCCAGGGTGGTCATGGTCTGGTGCTCCATAGCGCCGTAGGTGCTCATGGCAACCACGGCGTTGCCGTATTTTTCAAAAGGATAGGGGCCGAAGATCTGGGAGAAATAGTCGATCATGGCGGGCAGGTTGGCCAGATCCACGAGGGCGTTGTTATACTGGTTCTGCATCACGAAATTCTGGATGGGCAGGTCACCGTAGTTCTGGGTGATTTCCACGTAGGGTCCGCAGGTCACGCAGACCAGATAGGTGGTCATGGGATTTTGCCCGGTCCAGAAAGTGGTTGAGGTGCCGTCGCCGTTATCCACGATGGCGTCGCGAATGCCGTTGGCCGCCACCTTCCAGTCGCTGCGCAGGGTTACGCGCAGATGCACGATCGCCTTGTCCCAGGGGTGATCGTAACAGGGCCACCAATAGCGGGCAGCGTCGGGGTCCGAGATGGTAAAGACGGTGTTTGGGTTGAAGATCATGCCAATGTGATAGACATTGGGAGAAAGCTGGGGCGTCCCGGAGTAGAAGACCTGGGTGGTAAAGGTCTGGCCCGCGGGGATGTTCAGGCTGATGTTGATGATCCCGTTTGTGTGAGAGTAGCTGGCCGGCTCGTTGTTCACCAGAACCTCACTCACGGTCAGGCCCACGAGGTTGTAGGGAATGGAGCTTAAATTTTCTTCCGCGAGCACGGTGGCGATCACGTTGCCGCTGATCTGCTGGGCGGCGTGGTTTATATTCAGGGTCAGATCGTAGGATTGAACGTCGAAGCCGGTGAGCGAGTCGGCGCGGGCTTCAAAATTACGGGCTGGCCGGGTGTCCCAGGGTTTGCGGGAAGCCGTTGTTTCCGCCCCGGCGCATACAGCCAGGGCCAGGAATATGGCGGCAAGCAGGATCGCAGTGTGTTTCATCTTTGTCTCTTCTCCAGTAAAGGCTGGCATCTGCCTTTGTTAGTTATGTTTAAGCAATATAGTTTCCAAAGCTGGGAGTTTCTGCCCGGGGTGCCGGAAACAGGGGACGGCTGGCCGCCGGAGAAAAAAACTCTTTACGAAAAAGCGGTCTTGCCAGAAATAGGCATCAACTCTCAAGGGAGGAAAAATGCACATTTTCAAGAGGTGCCTGTTGCCCTGCCTGCTGCTGTTGATCAGCATGGGCAGCCTGTTCGCGGCAGGCGAAACGATATACGAGATCATCGTGCGTGGAAACAAGGCGGTTTCTCCGCAGATGGTGACCACAGCGATCACCCTGCGCACGGGCGATCCGCTCGATCCCGAGGAAGTGGCCCGTTCGATCCGGCAACTTTACAAAATGCGGATGTTTTCGGATATCCGGATGTACACAGAGCCTTATCGCACCGGGGTGAACCTGATCATCGAGGTGGTGGAAAATCCCGTGCTTGCCTTCATCGAATACGAAGGGATGAAAGCGGTGAAAAAGGACCGCCTGGACGAACTCATCACCATCCGCGCCGGATCTTTCTGGAACGATTACCAGAAACACGAGCTGGTGAGCAAACTGACCTCCGAATACGGCAGCAAAGGCTTCAGCAACGCCAAAGTCTCCGTGAGCGAGGAGTTTGACTCCGAAGGAAAGCTGCGGGTGAAAGTTAGCGTGGACGAGGGCAGCCGCATGGCCATCAAGGCGGTCACTTTCGTGGGCAACGAGAATTTTGACGATAAAACTCTGTTGAAACGGATGAAGACAAAACCCGCGAACATCTTCCGTTCCGGGCGCTTCGAGCAGGAGAAGTTTGACCAGGACCTCATTAAACTGGCAGATTTTTACAAAAAGAACGGCTACATAGACATCCTGGTGGGTCCGTATGAACTGCTCTCCACCGGCGAGAAGACCCAGGAACTGGTGATAAACCTCAACGAAGGCAGAAGATATACATTCTCCGGGATCTCTGTGAGCGGAAACGAGCATTTCACTTCTGAAAAGATCCGGGATTCATTTACCTTGAAAGAGGATGAACCCTTTGACCAGACCAAGTTCGACGAGCAGTTGGCCAAGGTTTATTCACTCTACTATGACGAGGGTTTCATCTACGCCGAGATCGCCCAGGACATCCAGAGGGCGGACAGCACGCTGACCATAGCCTTGAACATCAAGGAAGGCGCCCGTGCCCGTATCCGCCAGATCCACATCACCGGAAACGAAAGGACCAAAGACAAGGTGCTGCTGCGCGAGCTGGAGATCGCGCCGGGGGATTATTTCCGCCAAAGCCAGGTGATCCGCAGCCAGCAGAACATCTACAACCTGGGCTTCTTCGAACCAGACATCCGGCTGGATTACACTCCCATCAACTCCGAGGGCGACATCGACCTGCAGATCGACGTGATCGACAAATCCGCCGGCTCGGCCAACGGCGGCGTCGGATATAACAGCCAGGACGGATTCGTGGGCCAGCTTTCGCTTTCCATGAACAACATCATGGGCAACAACTGGTCCAGCAGCCTGGCCTGGGAATTCGGCGGCAAGACCCAGGATTTCCAGTTCAGCTTCACAAACCCCAACCTGATGGACAGCGACATCCTGCTGGGCTCTTCGCTGTACTATACCACCAAGGATTGGAGTTCTTTCTATTACAAGATCTACACCCGTGGCGCGAGCGTGCGCCTGGGCCAGTATCTGCCTTTCATCGACCGTACCCGGCTGGTGGGGGGATACTCGCTCTATTCGAAGAAATACGAGATCACCAACTACGCGCTGATCGATACTGTTTACAATGCCACTCTGATGGAACTTGCCACCCAAGGCTGGCGTTATACCAGCGCTTTGAGCGCCACCATCAGCCGCGACACCCGCAACAATATCTACTTTCCCTCCCGCGGGACCCAGATGACCCTGTTTTCGGAACTGGCCGGCGGCATCCTGGGCGGGAACTTCGATTATTTCAAGCAGATCGCCCAGGTGAACTGGTACATGGAACTGATGTATGAGCTTACTTTGCGCACCAAATGGCGCTTTGGCTATATCACGCCTTACGGCTCTTCGACGGATGCTCCCCCAGACGAAAAGTTCTATCTGGGCGGAACCGGTGTGGACGGCATCCGCGGCTATCCGGACCGCAGGATCGGGGTTGATGAGGATGGAGACGGAGAAATGGACACTGGCGGCACCCGCGAGATCATCTTTTCCACTGAACTGGGCTATCCCATCGGCAGCGACCAGATCATCGCTTTGCTCTTCTTCGACGCCGGGGATACCTATAACAAGCTGCGGGATTTCAACTTCCTCAAGTTTAAAAAGGGCGTGGGCGCCGGGATCCGCATCCAAAGCCCCTTTGGCCTGATCGGTTTCGACTATGCCTACAACCTTGATGAAGGAACCTGGGAGCCGCATCTCCAGTTCGGAACCACCTTCTGAATGAAGTACAAACACCTGTTCGGACCGGTGCAATCCCGCCGGCTGGGTTTTTCCCTGGGCGTGGATCTGGTCCCTTTCAAATATTGCCCGTTGAATTGCGTTTACTGCGAGGTTCAGAGCACTGACCACCTCACTCTGGAGCGCCGGGAGTTCTTTCCTCTGCAAGAAATCACCGATGAACTGGCGGACTTTCTGAAGGACCAGCCGCAGCTGGATTACATCACCTTTTCGGGCGCGGGTGAACCCACCCTCTACAGCCGCATCGGCGATATAGTGCGCTTTATCAAGGACGAGTTTCCCGGCTACAAGCTGGCGCTGCTCACCAACGGAACCTTGCTGAACAACTCTTCCCTGCGGCAGGAGATCCTGCCCTGCGACCTCATTCTCCCATCCCTCGATGCCTGCCGCCAGCAGACATTCAAAATAATCAACCAGCCCCATCCTGAACTTACGGCCGCCGGCCTGGTGGAGGCCCTGGTGGCATTGCGCAACGATTATCACGGCCTGATCTGGCTGGAAGTATTCATTATAGCGGGGATCAACGACTCCGAGGAAGAACTGGCCTGCCTCTGCGAGGCGATCGGCAGGATCCGGCCGGATCTGGTGCAGATCAATTCCTTGGACCGCCCTGGTGCCGAGGCTTGGGTGCAGGCTGCCGGAGACAGCGTTTTGAACAAAGTGCTGGACTATTTTTCAGCCCGCCTGGGCATGCCGGTGGAGATCATTGCCAAAGCGCATCAGGCTAATACCGATCTGCATGTGCCGGAGGATATTGAGGCGGCCATCGCGGCAACTTTGAAGCGGCGACCGTCCACGGCAGAGGATCTCTCCTCGTCCCTGGGTCTGCACATCAACGAGATCAGCAAATTTCTGCGTCAGCTTCACGGCGAGGGCAAAGTGAGCGTACGGCGCGAACACAGGGGGATCTTTTACTCATGGAAACAATGACCACCGCGATCGTTACTGCAGCCGGTTCCGGCAGCCGCATGGGCGGGAATGTCCGCAAACAGTGGCTGCGGCTGGGTGGCATCCCCATCCTGATCCACACTCTCCAGAAATTCTTCAATTCTGCTTTTGTTGACAATATAATCGTCACTGCTCCCGAAGAGGAGCTTGGCTACTGCGAGGATCTGATCCGCGAGTACTTTGAAGACGCGGTGAAGCCCTGGCTGGTGATCAGCGGCGGAATCGAACGCCAGGACAGCGTTTTTGGAGCGCTGCAGAGCTGTCCTCCCGGCACGGAATTCGTGTTTATTCACGACGCTGTGCGGCCCTTCATCACTGAAGACCTGATCGGAGAACTCTACGAGATCGCGCTCAAGGACAAGGCCGTGGTCCCGGTGGCCAGGCTCAAGAACACCATTAAAAGCATCCAGGGCGATTTCATCGAACAAACCGTTCCCCGCCACAACCTGGTGCGGGTCTTCACGCCCCAAGTCTTTGCCTACCAGCTGATCCTGGACGCCTACGAACGCGCTTACCAGGAAGGCTATGTGAGCACGGACGACTCTGCGCTGGTGGAACACAACGGCGGCAAAGTGCGCTACAAATTCTGTTCGGACTTCAACCTCAAGATCACGGACGAGGTGGATCTGTTCTTTGCCCGGCAGATCTTGGACAACAATTTGGTTTAAAGGATATACCGATGCCACGCATATTCAAGCTGTATAATAAATGGCTGCGCAACTTCGCGGCCTGTTTTAGGGACCTCAGGATCCCGCTGCCCCTGCCTGGCCTGGGCTGCGGGGTTTTGGGCCTGGCCCTGCCCAAAGTCACTCTGAATATGGGCCAGCACGCCTCGCGTTTGCTGCGGGCATTGGAATACCGGGGTTTTGATTCCACCGGAGCGGCCTTCCAGGGCGAAGGAGAGGAGATAGTCCTGCTCAAGGACGTGGGCGCTCCCAGCACCCTGGTGAAAACCCTCGGGATCGAGAAGCAGAGCGGAAAACTCTTCTGCGGCCAGGTCCGCTGGGCCACTTTCGGCAATGTGGACAAGACCAACGCCCAGCCCCACGAGGTGAGGTGCAAACGCCACCTCTACGGCGCCCACAACGGCAATATCACCAACACCCGCGAACTAAAGGTCTGGCTCACCAAAGAAGGGCACACAGTGCTTTCCGACAACGACGGGGAAATGCTGGTGCATAGCGTGGAACACTTTTTTGATATCGAAATGGACAAAGCCGGCAATCCCGGGGAGGCCGAACTCAGGAAAGCCTGCATGCGCCGGGCCATTGTCAGCACCGCCGAAAAGATCGTGGGCTCTTACGCTGCGGTGGTGGTGGATCCCGCAACCCAGACGATGTGGGCTATCAAAGCCGGCAGCAGCCTCTATTTCGGAGTGGGTGAGATCGGGGGCGACCCCTTCAAACTGGCTTCATCGGACCTGACTGCGGTGCTGCGCTTCACCAAGCTGCTGGTCAATCTGCGCGAGGGTGAGTTCGTGGAATACACCTCCGCGGGTTATCAGATCTACGCCCAGAAGCGTCTCCGCTTCAAGCGGGTCAATGCCGATGACGAGACCTATGAAGCGGGGGATCTGATAGATACCCGGCCGGTGCTTTCCAAACTGCGCGCCGAAGACGTGGAATTGCAGCCTGAGTTTGAGTATTTCATGGAGCAGGAGATCTTTGCCCAGGTGGAATCCACCGGCAAGCTGGTAAAACTGTTCCAGGGCGGCTCCAACTCCGGCAAACGGATGCTGGAGCTGATCCGGCGCGAAGGCCTGGACGAGCTTATCAACGCCGGGATGAGGCAGATTCTGGAATGCGAAGATCTGCGTAAACGCAAAACAGTGTTCGACTCATTGCTCGACTCCGGCGAGATCGCCAGCTTTTTCCAGGCCGCCCAGGCCTCTTACCAAGCCATTTTCGAAGTGGCGGTGCGGGAGGATTTTGAAAAGAAATACTTTTTCTCCAACGACAAGAACACCTTCATCGACCTGATCGGGCCGGAATTTGACCTCCAACGCCTGATCCTGGCCAAAGCTTTCGATTCAGTTTCGGAAAGCCTCAGCGTAGACGAATTCGAGCAGAGCGTGCAGGGCTTTCTGCAGCGGGTGAAGAATACCATCCAAAACAGCCGCAATGCCTATTCCATCGCCTGCGGGACCAGCTTTCACGCCACCAAGATCGGCGGGCTCTTTTTCAACGAGATCGCAGGCGTGGAGATCATTCCCATCCTTCCTGGCGACTTCCGCGGAGAATATTCCCACTGCATCAAGGATAACGACCTCATCATCGGAGTTTCGCAATCCGGCGAGACCAAGGACCTCATCGATATTTTCAACGACCTGGAAGAAAGCAGCGTCAATGTATCCCAAGTGGTTTTGGTCAATAATCTCAATTCCACCCTGGGTGTGGAAAAAGGCGATCTGGCCATTCAGATCCTCTGCGGGCCCGAGATCGCCGTTCCTGCCACCAAGAGTTTCATGAACCAGATCACGCTGTTTTACTATCTGGCCATCCGCACCGCCAGGATGAAACTGGAGGAAAGGCTCGGCCCGGAAAACGAAGAGCAGCGCCAGGCCAAACTGGCCAAACTTCAGGCCCGGGAACAAACCCTGGCCCAGATCCCTTCCCTGATCAGTGAAACACTGGAAAACACCTCCGACATCATCGATTCCATCGCGGCCCAGATCTATATGGAGCCTTCGCTGCACATCCTGGCCACCAAGATCAGCGGGGTGGCCATGGAGGGCGCGCTCAAAATCCGCGAAACTGTTCTCAACCACGCAGAGGGGCGCGAAGCATCGGAATTCAAGCATGGGCCGAACACCATCCTCGGCAAGAACACCGTTTACGGTTTCAAGCATCTGCGCAGCTTTGTACGCGCTTTCAGCAACGTGTTGGAAAACGTGGACGCCAGAGCGGAAGAGCAAAATATCAGCCGGGGCGAGACCCGAAACATCAATTCAGCCCTGGTTGATTACATGTTCACCGGCAACCAGCCCTTCAATCTTTCACAGGAAGCGGACAAGCTTTTCCACGCCACTGTGGACAACCAGGATTTCTTCGAATCACTCTACCGCAACTATCCTCTTATCTACGTTACCGGGCCTGAACAGCGGGACGTCAATCTCACCATCTCCCAGATCAACACCCACAAGATCCGCGGCGCCAATACCTACGTGATCGCGGAAGAGGATGAACGCCTGCTGAAGAATGCCAGCACAAATCCCCGCGAGGGAGGACGTTACGGCTGGGGTTACGTGATGCTGCCCAAGACCGGAGACAGCCTCCTGACCTGTTTTTCCGCCACCGTTGCCCTGCAGATGCTGGCCCTCAAAATGAGCCTGCGCAAAATGAAAAAACTTGACCGGCTTGGCATCCTCGACCACGGGGTGCATCCCGATGTGCCCAAAAACGTCTCCAAATCGATAACGGTGGATTGAGCCATGTTCCGCATCGGTTTCGGCTATGACGTCCACACCCTGGTACCGGGGCGCAAGCTCATCCTTGGCGGGGTGCAGGTTACCTTCCATCTGGGGCTGCTGGGCCATTCCGACGCCGACGTGCTGATCCACGCGGTGATCGACTCTCTGCTGGGAGCTTTGGCTCTGGGCGATATCGGCTCCCACTATCCCGATACCGATCCCGCTTTCAAGGGCGCGGACAGCCGGGACCTGCTGCGCCGAACCTATGCGAAGGTCCGGGAACACGGCTGGGCGCTGGCCAATCTGGATTGCACCATTTGCGCCCAACGCCCCAAGCTGAGCCCCAATATCGATGAGATGCGGGCCAATCTGGCCCTGGACCTGAATACCAGCCGGGATAATGTGAGCGTGAAAGCCACCACGGAAGAAGGCCTGGGTGTTTCCGGAGGCGGCGGAGGCATTGCCGCTTACTGTGTTGCCCTGCTCAAAAGATCATGAAAGCGATCGGGATCATTGGTTATCATCACACAGGCAAGACCACTCTCGCCGCGGCCCTCATAACCGCTTTGGCGCAAACAGGGTTCCAAGTGGCCTCGATCAAGGACATCCATAACGAAGATTACCGCGCGGACAAAAAGGGATCGAATTCCTGGACCCACGCCCGGGCCGGGGCCTCTCAGGTCTTTGCCCGCGGTTTGTATGACGCCGCCCTGATCCTGAACTCGCCGCCAGACCTGCCTCGCATGCTGAGTCTTGTAAGCGCCGAGTGGCTGATCATCGAAGGTCTCAAGGACGCCGCTGTCCCCAAGATCGTCTGCGCGAACGATACCTCTGAAGCGGACGAACTGCTCGATGACACCGCTATTGCCCTCTGCGGCCGGATCTCGGCCCAGACCGGCAGCTACAAAGGCCTGCCCGTGTTTTCCCTGGAACAGCAACTGCCTGAACTGATCGATCTGTCTCTGGATAAGGCTTTCGAGATCCTGCCCCACAGCGATCCGGACTGCTGCTCCGCCTGCGGTAAAAGCTGTTATCAAATGGCTGGAGACATCGTTCAGGGCCGGTCTCAGCGTTCCGACTGCGTTCTGGACCACCAGAATTCGCTTGATCTGGCGATCGGCGGCCAGCCTCTGACCATCGTTCCCTTTGTTCAAAACCTCCTGAGGGACATCATCCTGGCTTTCGCGGCCAATCTCAAGGGGATCGATCCCTCCCAAGACATCGACATCAAGATCCGCAGATGAGCCATGGAAAGGCTTTACACCGAACTCTTCTCCGGGCATGACCCCAACCAGCTGCAAGCTTGGCAAAAAGCCGTGGTGGGCATAGCCGGGGCGGGCGGCCTGGGTTCGAATATCGCCATTGCCCTCACCCGCGCGGGGATCGGGAAACTCATCATCGCGGACCACGATTCTGTCTCCACTGCCAATCTTACCCGCCAGCAGTTCTTTCTGGAGCAGGTCGGCCTGCTGAAGGTGGACGCCCTGAAAGACAATCTGCTCCGGATCAGCCCTTATACCAGTGTGGCCACCTATCCGATCAGGGTCACCCCGGTTAACCTTGAAAGCATTTTTGCCGGTGCGGACATTTTACTGGAGGCCTTTGACGATGCCGCGGAAAAGGAAATGCTGATAGAGACCTGGCAAAGCCTGTTTCCGGATAAAACGATCATCGCCGCCTCCGGCATCGCCGGTGTGGGTAAAAACCATCTGCTTCACACAGAACGCAGCGGCATGCTTTACCTGGTGGGCGACGGCGTTTCCGAGCTGGAGCCCGGGATCAGTCCCGTCTCAGCGCGGGTGGCAATTGTCGCCAACCTGCAGGCCAATCTCTGTCTCGAACTGCTGTTGCAAGAGGGATCCGGATAATGCCTCAGATCACCGTGAACGGGCATCAGATCCCCTGGCAGGAAGGCATGACCGTGCGCGACGTGCTCACCGCGATGAATTACACCTTCCGCATGCTGGTGATCAAGATCGACGGCCAACTGGTGAAAAAGCAAGACTGGGACAGCACTTTGGTCCCTGCCGGATCTGATGTCAGCGTTATCCACCTCATCAGCGGAGGCTGAAGCTCCTCGTTACCCGGTTGAAATCCATGCCCCGGTCCAGCCAACCACCTGAACTTATGCGGGTTTACGATCTGCTGCTGGACCGCAACGGGAACCAGAATTGGTGGCCGGCCCGGACCCGCGACGAGGTCATCATCGGCGCGATCCTCACCCAGAGCGTCGCCTGGGGCAATGTGGAAAAGGCTTTGGCCGCGCTGGCCGGAGAGGGCATTCTCAGCCTGAAAGACATCCATTTTACTGCTCCGGAAATCCTGGCTCCACTGCTCCGCCCCAGCCTCTATTACAACCAGAAAGCAATGCGGCTCAAAGCTTTTGCTGCTTTTGCGGAACAAGCCTGCGGTTTCAATCTGGACCGCCTGTTTGCGCAAGGCCTTCCCGTCCTGCGTGCCAAGCTGCTGGCCATCAAAGGCTTGGGTCCCGAGACGGTGGATTCCATCCTCCTCTATGCCGGCGGATTTCCGGTGTTTGTGGTTGATGCCTATGCCAAGCGGCTTCTTTTGCGGCTCGGACACCCGGTGGCAGCTCTGGATTATCACCAACTGCAAACCTACATAAGCAATCGAGTTCCCAAGGATCTTGCTCTCTACAAGGATTTCCATGCCCAGATCGTCCGCCACTGCAAAGGCTTCTGCAAAAAAGCCCCGCTCTGCTCCGGCTGTCCTTTGAGCGCTGTCTGTCCCTCAAGCTTATCCTGAATGCCTCAATGGGCTTCGCCCCAAGCCCCCTGTATCAAGCTGGTTTTCAGCCTCCCGCCTGATACCCGCGTTTGTGGCGGGCATCTGGCGGGAGGCGAGGGAGGGCGGGATCAGTGGGCCTTAGTCGCCATGCTTGCTCAGCCTTCATCCCAGCTCTGGCTTGTTAAGAGGCAGCAATAGGCAGAAGTTGAATTGGGCGGATCAGGAGCCTCGATCATGGAGATTGGGAGGATTTCGGCTTGACAGAAAACCAGCCTGGCCCAAGCATGCAAAAAAGCTATAGGGGAGGTTTCTTTGCGCACCTTCATCAATGTCTCTTTCAGTGAGGACCTTACCAAGGCGGCCTTGGACCAGGTCCGGGACGGTTGCGTTTTGGTTTTTCCCACCCGGATCTCCGCTGCCAGGGCGAGAGAGCGGTTCATGGAAGGCTGGGCCCTGCAGGACTGCGAGTTTGTGGCCATGGAGGATTTCAAGGATGACCTTTTGCTCCCCTCCCAGCCGCGGATAAGCGACGACAAACGCCTGCTCTGCCTCTATCAAGCGCTATCGGAGGAAGACCGGGAGTATTTCCACATCAATGGCTATTTCGACATCGTGGAATGGGGCAACCACTTCTTCCAGTTTTTTGAGGAATGCTGCGACGAAGAGCTGGGCGCGGAGGTCCTGCGCGACCTCCCCGGCCGGGCTCAGATCACCCTGCTGAACTGGCAGGAGGATTATCTGCACAGGGTTATGGACATCCGCGGGCGTTATCGGAGCGTATTGGAAGCCTTGGGCCAGAGCGATCCGATCTTCAGCAGAACCGCCGCGGTTATCCAGGTTCCTTTCTCCCAAAAGCGGGTCATCTTCGTGAACCAATACTACTACAGCAAGCTGGAAAAGGCTCTGCTGCAGGCTTTGGAAGATGCCGGCAACGAAGTTCTGGTGCTGGTGCAGGCCCCCGCTGAAGACAGCCGGGAACTGCAGCCCCCGCCGCTTGATCTGGCTGGCTTGGAGGCCCCGGAATACAGGCTCCGCTCGCTCGAGGTCATCGAATGCGAAAATGCCGAACAGATGGTGCTGGCCTTTCTGGCGAACCACGCGCTGCCAGGCTCGGAAACAGGCGGCGCGGTGATCGTGGACAGCCGTTTCAGCCAGGCCCATTATCGCGATCTTTTCGATCCGGCCAGGTTTTCCCGGGCCAGTTCGGAAAGCATGGTCGGCAGCAGCCTCTATCAGCTGCTGCGGCTTTTCCAGCAGCATCTTGAAGCGATGCAAGCCACACTGGATGAAGCTTTTATGCCGCTCAGGCTGATCCTGGACGCCTGCGCCCAGGAGGATTTTCTCCGTTATTACGGCCTCGAAGCGGAAAACAAAGCCGTGCTGCTGGAAGAGCTGAGATTCCTGCTGAAAAAGGATATCCTCTATGTGGACCGCGATCTGCGGCTGTTGGGCCGGCTGCATCACGAACAGGGTTTTCCCCATCTCAGCGGGGTCCTCAGCAGGCATTTTGCCCTGCTTGGCCGCCTCGGCGCGATCGCCAGGCCTGATGACCTGATCAAGCTGATCGATGACCCGGCCGGACTGCGGATCCGCGAGCTTTGCCGGGAAGAAGAACTGCTGCACAGCGATATCCTGGATATCTTTTACGAACGCTTGTCCAACTTTGCCAGCCTGGAAAACCTGGGCGTTGTTGCCGATTGGAAAGGACTCTTTGGTGGCGAAGGCCTCGCCCTGGCCGCGGCGGTGCTGCGGCTTTTCCTGGAAGCTTTGGGCAGCGGAAAATACAGCTTCCATCAGGCTTTGGGCAGCGAAGCGCGGGTGGAGGTGAGCAACCTTCTGGATCTGCGCAATCTGAGGCATCAAACAGTTTATTTTTTCCACGCCATCGAAGGCGAGATACCCTCCAACCCCAGTCCCGTCTGGCTGCTCAACGAAAACCAGCGCGCCCGTCTGGGGCTGAAAAGCTATCCCGGCCTGCGTGAGCGTGAACGCTACTATTTTTTGCGCACGGTGCTCACCAGCGAGCATTGCGTGATCTTCACCTACCGCGACCAGGACCAGGATATCGAACCCGGCAGCTTCGTTACTGAGATCATCCAGGCAATGACCGACGGAGCCCTGGCTGCGGTGGCCCGGAACCAGGGTGAAGTAAAAAAAAGCCTGCTGGCGCCGCGTCTTTCCAAACTCTATCTGGCCGCTTTTGAGAATCTTAAGGCTGGCAGAACTAATCTACCGGGGCTCGGTGACAACCGGGTTTGCGGATTGGAGCCGGCCAGGGAGGATTTTTTCACCCTGCCCTGTTCTCCGGCAGAGGATTTTGGGCCGGCAGCCCGCATAGATGCCAGTTATTACAGCCTCTCCTGGTTCCGGAAAAACCCTTTCGCCTGGTATCTGGAGCACCTTCGCCAGCTGCCGGAACTGGAACTGAGGCCCAAAGAAACCCTCACCCGCAAGCTTTTTGGCAGCATCATGCACGCTTACCTTTCGGCGGTGCTGCTGCCCTTGGCCACAAAGAACGCCGATCTGGCTGAACTGGAGCGGGCGTTCACGGACACCGGGAAGCTGAGGGATATCCTCAGCGGCCTGCTCAACGACCCCGACCGCCTTTACCTGTATAAGATTCCTCAAAACTACAACCACGAATTCCTGGTAAGCATCATTTCGGAAAACCTGGTGGAATCCATCCGCGCCTTCTACTCCGAGTTTCTCCAGCCGCGGCTCACAGATACGGCCTTCCGGCTCATTCCGGAAGAGGAATTCATGACCGCGGAGGAGAGAAAAGGCCGGGAACTAATTCTGCTGCGGCAGGGCGGCCGCGACTATTCACTCCGGATCCACGGCAAGGCGGACCTGCGCATCGAATGCCCGGAACTCAATTACATAGT
>JAJBBF010000116.1 GCA_020532215.1 Candidatus Cloacimonadota bacterium | reverse complement strand
CCAGCCGGCAATGGGCAGGGCGTTGCTCTCGGCCAGGGTGGAAGCGCCTGTGGGGATATGCAGGTCGTAGGGTTCCACCGTGCTGGAGAAAGGCACGTTTTCCGTCAGCGAAGCCAGTTCGCGGGTCATGATCGCGGCCTTGTAGTCGCTGAGGGTTTCGTAAGCAGACCCGTTGTCATAACAAATCAGGTTCTTCGGGCCCGGCGTGCCGGCGTAGTAGATGTTGCGGTCGCAGCTGGGGTCGAAATTGGCAAAACCGGAATAATTATTCTTCCAGATTGCGGCCGCCCTTCCCGTGGTTGCCGATCCCGGGGTGCTGAGGTCCACAATGATGTTGTTACGCAGGTCCAGGGTGGAAGGGCCGGTATAAACGTAGATGCCGGCGGAACCGAAGTTGGTGTTGCTGTTGCCGCCTTTCAGGTAGACGGTGTTGTAGTAGATCCTGAACGTTCCGCCCGTATCGGCGGTGATGCCCCGGATCATGGGAGCTCCGTCGCCCACACTGCCGATGTCGTAGATCAGGTTGTTGGCCACTGTTACATCGCTTCCATGCAAAGCTATGCCAGAGGCTGTGTAAGCGTTTCCGGGATTCCCCATGAACTTGATATTGTGGATCTCGTTGCCGTAGACATTCACGGCATCGGCTCCGCCATCGAGGAAGATCCCCCACACATGCTGGTTTGAGGAGCTGAGGGCATGGATCTCGTTGGCGTGGATGTTGTGGTTGCCGTTGTAGATATAGGCGCCGTAAACCTGATAGGTACCGCTGAAATCCCTTATGGTGTTGTGATGCCAGTCGATCAGGTTTCCAGCGCGTCCATAGAGGCCGTAGACGGTTGTGCTGCCGATGGTGGTGTTGCCGATGATGGTGTTGTTGTCCACTTCGGCAGTTCCGTTGTAAGCGTAGATTCCGTGGAAAGTCACAGTGTTGTCTGCTTTCATGGCGATGGTATTCTGGGTGACCCTCAGGCTGTTAACGTAATCGAAATAGATCCCGTAGTCTGTGATGTCACTCAAGTCGCAGTATTCCACCAGTTCACGGAGGTTGTTGGAGGCGCTGATGCCGTAAAGGTGGATGCCGGTGTCGCAGTTTACGAGGTCCAGGTGGGAATAGATGTTGTAAGCGTTGCCGGCCCCGGTCGTGGAGGTGGAATAGATCCCCTTGCTGTTGGCGTTGGTATTGCTGAGGGTGATGCTGCAGTAGTTGATGGTGTTGTTGTTGCAGGGATCGTAGCTTTGCGCGGACAAGTGGAAGCCGATCTCCAGGGAGGTGGAGCCGTCCGCGTTGCGCAGGTCCAGATGCTCGAAGCTGAACCAGTCGCCGCCATTGAGTTTGATCCCGGCGTCGGTGGTGGCGGTGGTGCCCATTACTTTCAGGATAGGGTCGTCCCCGGTGCCGCTTTTCCTGAAGGTTATGGGCCGGTTGGGACCGCCCGTGGCGGTGAGGGCGGGCAGCAGCTCCGCCTGGCTGAAAACCTCTCCGGCCGCCACGTTGAAGATGGTTCCCAGTTCCGGGATGCCGGAGAGCGGATAGTTGTCATTGAGGAAATTGAAAGCCGCGGCGAAGGTGGTGAAATCCCCGCCGCTGCCAATGGTGTAGCTGCTGTTGATCGCTGCCGGCGGGGCCCAGGTAAAGGTGGTGCCGCTGGCCGGATAGACGGTGCTGCTGAGAGTGCAAGTGCTGTTGGCGGCGGAGCCGGCATCGGTGGCGCTCCAGTCTGTCGTGGTGCTGCGGTTGGCAAAGTTGCTGGCTGGGCTTGCCGGCAAGCCGCGTATACCGGCCTGCACAGTGGTCGCCGTGGCGTTGTTGGTCACGGTTCCATACACGATCGTCACCCAGTTGGTGGTTTCCTGCAGGCGGATCTGGAAATTGAAATCATCGCCGCTGTGGTTGTACTTGCGGTAGCCTTTCCACTGCGCCACGAACACCCGGTAGGGAGCGGTTCCCAGGGTCTCGATGCGCAGTTCCGCCCCGGCCTGGGCCTGGAGGTTTTGGGACAATCCGGCTATTCTCGCTACCAACCAACCGGGGTTGATGCCGCTGGTGGAATAGAGCGGCAGGGGGGTGTTGTTGTTGGCCAGATTCACCGGAACCGGTTCCCAGGATTGGCCCAGCCCGATCCAGCCATCAGCCATAATGCCCACCCGGTCGTATTCCTGGCCGCCGAAATAGAAATTGAAACCAAGCGGGAACCCCACCCCGGTGGTGGTTGTCCCGCCCAGGGGAACGGCAGGGTCCACGAAACGCTGGGCGTCGGTGCTTTCATTGCCCAGAACGGTTCCGCCCGTAATTTCGGTGTAAGTGCCGGTGGTGTGTGTAAAACTGTAATTGCCCATGGCCTGGGCAAAGCTAAAAACGCAAACTGAGGCGAGAGCCACGCTGATAAGAAATCGTTTCATCTCATGCTCCTTGTATAAAAAGTCCTTTTTTGTCTTCCGGGCTGGCAGCCCGTATGCTTTTGATTGATAGACAAATCCACTTTATCAGGCAATTCTATTTGCCTCACGATTCTCTGTCAATCAAAATCTGAGGGCTAAAACAGATGGATCCCCAGCTAAGCTTGCTATATTGATTTTTAATGTAGTTCATTTCCACAGGATGAACTATCATGCCCACAAGAAGGGCGCAGACTGCATATCCAGGCTCTTCGGGTTTGCCCGGGACCGGTTGCTCGCGCCTCCAGCCAGTGCCTTTGAGGTTTATCCCATCCTGCGAAAGAGCAGACCGGCCAAGCCTGGCGAACAAGCTCCCTCCACCTTGGCTCCCAGTATCAATACGGGATAAATACGGGATCAATACGGATGAAATCCGTATTGATCCCGTATTGATACCGTAATGATAACAGGCAGGAACTGGGAGGGGCTTGCGTAAGTATTCTATATTCAATTATTAAAGCTATGCTGCGATAAGCTAATTCATGCCTGTATGCTAAGCTGATGTATATCAGTCTGATATGTCTCTATCTGGCAAAAATGCTTCCGACCCCAACTGCTTCAGCTCTCTTGTTGATAATTATCCACAGTTTTGTGATAATTACTGCAGATAATTGGAAGAAAGGATGAACTGGGAGGCTAGGCAAGCGTTGAACCTAACATAGACTTTGGCTTGTTGGGTGCCCGCGGATCCCTTGGGAGGTGGCTAACACCAGGTTGCGAGGCTCATTGCCTGGATTCCGGGTCTGCGGCTCAGCTTCTCTTTGGCGGGATTTCCCCTGTTTCCCGATGTCCAGGGATACACTATAGTTGTTTATCAGAGCCCGGGCTCAGAATTGGAAGTAGATGAAGGGCTGGATATCAGCGGCGCGGAACTGGTATAGTACCCAGATAACGAGGGCCAGAAAGGCCGCCTGGACGGGCACGGGGCTTTTTTGGAGCAAGCCTTCGAAGCCCAGTTTGAACTTTCCGGGCAGCCAGTGCAGCAAATAACCGGCGGCGATGAGGGCCGCCACCATCTGGTACTGCTTCAGCCAGGTGAAAAACAAGCGCGCGTTGAGGTCCGTGAAAATGCGCTCGATCATCATCAGCGAGCCGGCGAAGCTGCGGTTGCGGAAAAAGATCCGGGTGAAGGTGATGAAGTTGAAGGTGAATACCACTCCGAGGATCTGCAGGGGCAGCGCGGTTTTGCGGAGCGGAGCGCCATTTCGCTTTGGCCAAAACAGGTTGCGGAAAAACCTCTCGATGCTAAGCCCCGCGCCGTTGAGGGCGCCCCAGAGCACGAAATTCCAGGAAGCGCCGTGCCAGAGTCCGCCCAGGACCATGGTTACCATCAGATTCACGTAGGTGCGCACTTTCCCCTTGCGGCTGCCGCCCAGCGGGAAATAGAGGTAATCCCGCAGCCAGGTGCTGAGCGAGATGTGCCAGCGGTGCCAGAAATCGCCCAGGGAGGTGGCCCGGTAGGGCGAGTTGAAGTTCTGGGGCAGATTGAAACCCAGCAGGATGGCCAGGCCGATGGCGATGTCCGAATAGCCGCTGAAATCGCAGTAGACCTGCAGGGAATAGCCGTAGAGGGCCAGCAGGTTTTCCAGGCCCGAATAGAGGGCAGGGTTGTCGAAAACCCGGTCCACGAAGTTCACGCTGATGTAGTCCGCTATCACTCCTTTCTTGATCAATCCGGCGAAAATGAGCACCAGGGCTTTCGCCACCCGTTCGCGGTCCAGGCTCAGTCTTTGGTTGATCTGGGGAATGAACCAGGCGGCGCGCACGATCGGCCCGGCCACCAGTTGCGGGAAAAAGGACACGAAAAAGAGGAAATCGGCGAAACTGTGGATGGGTTTGAGCTTTCCGTAGAAGATGTCCAGGGTATAGCTCATCGTCTGGAAAGTGAAAAACGAGATCCCCACCGGCAGGAAGATGTCCAGGGCGGGCAGGTTGCCGCCAAACACGTTGTTGATGGTATCCAGCAGGAAGTTCGAGTATTTGTAATAGCCCAGGGAGCCCAGGTTCCAGATAACGCTGAGGGCGATCAGCAGCCGGCGGCGGACCCTGCTCTCCGAATTGGCGATGCCAAAGCCGATCAGGTAGTTGATCCCGGCCGTGATCACCAGCAACAGCACGAACGCGCCGCTGGTCTTGTAATAGAAAAAGAGCGAGGCGATCATCAGATACCAGGTGCGAACCTTGATCCGGCTGACCACCAGAGGATAGAAGAAGATCAGCGCCACAAAGAAAAAGAGGAAGAAAGTGCTGGTGAAGATCAGCGGATTCTGCGGATCGTAGAGCAGGCTGGGCAGGATCTTGTCCAGGATCAAGGGTAGTTCTCCGCGAAGCGCTTATAAGCGCGCATGATGGCTTCGAAAAAAAGCTGGCCCTGCAGCCGGTAACCCGGCGCGCTGAAATGGACCATGTCCTTTTGGGCGATGCCGCCGGCCCGCCACTGCCTGATGGAACCCGGGCCGCCCATCACCTGCTGCAGGTCCCAGCAAACATGGCCATGCTCATTGGCATAGGCGGTGATCTCGGCTCCGACTTTGGCCACATCCGCGTTCGGAACCCCTTTCTTATAGGAATCCGGAGGCAGGATGAAGAGGATAAGCGAGTCGCCGCTGTACTTATCCAGCTTGGCCATGAAACTGCCGAGAGCCGTCCTGAACCGGGAAGCGCTGAAGGTTCCCTGGGCGTCGTTGGTGCCCATGGCGATCACGATCAGATCGGGCTTGAGGTCGCGGCAGAGGTTGAAGATCTCCTGTTTATTCAGCAGATTGCGGAAAGAGGCGCCGTTGATGCCCTTATAGTGGAATTTCAGGGTGGGGGAGTTTCCGGATTCGGCCGCTTCGGCCAGCCACTGGTTGAAGGCCTTTTCCGCGGCCCCGGCGAACCAACCCGGTTTGATGTGGGAGCCGCCGAACTGGAAGATGCTTACTTGCTCCCTGAGGCCGCTGCGCAGCTCCATCAGCTTTTGCAGAAATGGTGCCAGCAGGGAATCGGAAGCCGGGATCACGTTCTCTTCCCTTTTAAGGAAAGAATAGCCCTTGAAAGCAGGCTCGATCGACCTGAGGGCGTAGTGGCCGTGGATAAACTCATCCAGGGGGTCGATCCCCTCGGGCAGCGTTTCCTGGGGCCATTCTTCCTGAGTATGCAAATCCGCCGCCTCTTCCGGATACGCCCAGGCCGGGATCAGCAGGAAAAGCAGCAGGATCAGGAAAAGATCAGCCATTGGTCCCGGTGGTGAGCAGTTTGTATAGCATTTCAGCCAGTTTTGCGGCGCCGGCCCGGGTGAAATGGGTGTAATCCCTGGCAGCCAGGGCGGGTTTGGCGCTCACCCAATCCGGCATGGAATTGTAGCCGCCCATGGCCTCATAGAGGTTCCAGAAAGCGCATCCGGTTCGGGCGGCCAGTTCGCTCTGCGCCTGCACCAGGATGGGGATGTCCGGCTGGGTTTGATAGCCGCCGCCCTGTTTACTGCTGCGGTCCTGGACCCCGACCAGCAGGATGGGCACTCCCGGCAGAGCGCTCTGGATGTGGCGGATCGAGGCCTCCATGCCTTTGATGTAGTTCGAGTAGTCGCGCCGGTCCGGCCGGGAAACGTTGCCGCCATACTGCAACACCACCAGGTCGTAATCCAGCTGGCTGTGAAAAACGCTCAGGGCTTCCGCGGGTATGGCGCCAAAGCCCATTCCGGAAAAGCCGCGCACGGCGAAATTATCCACATAAGCGCCGCTGAGATCGTCGAAGGAAACTCCGTAAACGTGGATGGGATCGCGGGGATCGAAGCTCAGCCTGATCTTCTGCAGGGGGGAGGAGGCGCTGAGATCCAGAACCCTCACCCCTTCGGCGGGATCGAGGGCAAAGCTGATCGGCTCGCCGCCGTCATAAGAAACGCGGACGGTGGAGTTGGCGGAGGCGTGGGAATAAAAGAGCCGGACGCGGCGGAATTCGGAAGCCCCGCCGGGAGCCTTTACTCCGGAGTATTCCACCCAGGAAGGGCCGTCCAGATAAAAGCGGCGGGTCTCCTTGCGCGAACTGGAAGCAGTGCCGGGTGAGACCACGTTGCCCAGGGAATCCAGGATCTCGGGGCTGGACGCCGTTTCGATCACGGTTTCCTCGTAGTACCAGGTGCGGGGGATGAAGGTATAGCCGATCATGCCCAGGGGAAACCTGCCGGTGCCGCGCTTCATGAAGGAAACGGTCTCCCAGTTGCGGGAAAAATCGTGGCGGATGGTCTGGCGGAAATGGTTCACGATCGAGGTGATGGGCACCAGGCCGACGCCGTGGCCGCCGTATTGGCTTTGCAGCAGCTCGCGCAGCTTCTCTGTTAGCAGGTCCCCTTCGATCAGCGAATCCCCATAAAAGGCAACGCGGAGGTTTCCGGCCGGGTTTTCCCTCTGCTCCTCCAGTTTCAGCAAAAAACTCTCCAGCGGCTGCAGTTCGCTGGCGATATGGACCTGCTTGGCCTGCTCGGCCAGGGTGTCGGGGGCCGCGAAGTCCCGCTCAGCGAACAGCGTTTTGAGGGGATCGAGCTTTTTGAGCGAAAATACCTCGCTTTCGCGCTCCGGAATGAGCGGCGCCACCAAAGCGAGCAGGGCCAGGGCCGCAGCCGCGATCAGAAAGGGACGCCAAAAAGCTCTGTTCATCTATCCAGCAGCAACAGCTTGCCGGTTTGCGCGCCGGCCTTGACCAGATACACCCCGGCCGGGCAGCGGATCCCGCTTTGGTCGGTGGCGTCCCAGACAAATGAACCTTCCCGCTTGGCATCGCTTTCCAGGCAACGCAGCAGCTGTCCGCGCAGATTGTAGATCCTGGCCTGGCTGGCGCCTTTGGCCGAGATGTTGAAGCGCTCTGTGCCGGGATTGGGATGGGCCGCCAATCCAAGGGCGGGGCTGAGCACAGGATCGTGGGAATCCGTGGCGGAATAATCATAGACAGCCACGTAGCAATCCAGATTGGTGTCCGAGCCGCTGTCCAGGATATGCTGCCCGAAGCGCATCAACCCGCTGAACCAGCCGGTGGCCACAAACTTGTCTTCACCCAGCCATTTCACATCCGTGCCCACGTCTGAGTTCATGGAACCAAAGCTCACGGGAGGGCGGTTCTCATCCAGCACCGCAATGTCCCAAGCGCCGTTGGATACAAGGTTCCAGGGTCCGAAGGCAATCTCATCCTCATAGGAGGAGAGCGAAATTTCCCAGTTCACCCCTCTGATATCCACCGCGCGGCCTTTGTCGGAGCCGGGGCCGCCGTAGTGCTGCACGTCCAGCCAGTTGCCCGCCGCGTCGAAATGGGCGATGTAGATGTCGTCGGAGCCGTTCACGCTGCTCAGGGTGGTGCCGCCAACGCTGCCGGTGCCGGTAACCCGGCCGATCACGGCGTTGATCGTTGGGGAAAGGTGGTTATCAGCCGCGATGTTGATGGCGCCGAGGTTGTAAGACGGCAGCACCCAGGAGCAGCTTCCGTCACTTTGGTAGCAGGCTACGAACATGCCTTCGGCGTCTGTGATGATGCCCCCGAAATTGCTGCCCGGGCTGGCGCTGCCGGTGATATAGGCTATGGACCAGGTATCCGTGGAAAAGGTATCCACCTTGTAGCCGTATTCCACTCCGGGTCCGCCGGCGTGGCGCGCCCAGAGGGGATTTCCGTCCGTGTCGCAGCGCAGCAGGAAGATGTCGCTGCCGCCAAAGCTGCTGAGGCTGATGGAGTCCGTGAAAACAATGGTGTCGGCGAACCAGCCGGTGAGGTAGATGCTTCCGTCCAGAGCGGTTTCGATCCCGTAGCCCATGTCGTTGAGGGGGCCGCCGAAGGTCTTGAACCAGAGCAGGTCGCCGGCGGGATCAAGCTTTCCGTAAAACACATCCCACATCCCGGCGTGGGGATAGGCCTGGCCGTTGAAAACGACCTGCCCGGTGCAGAAGCCGATGAAATAGCAGTTGCCAGCCACATCCGCCGCCACGGAGAGGGCCACGTCGCCGTCGTTGGAGCCGAAAGTCCTCACCCAGTGCAGGCTGCCGTCAACGCCAAACTTGGCCACAAAGCAGTCAGACAGCCCCTGGGAGGGATAGCTGACCCCGCCAAGGGTGAGCGAATCGGTGAATTCGCCACAGACCCAGATATCCTGTGGAAACATGTCAAAAGGATGCACGGCCAGGTCCCAGGCGGATTCCATCGCCTGCGAGCCAAAGCCCTCGGCCCACTGCCAGGCGCCGGCTCCCAGCAGGGCCGCGGCCAGCGTTAATAGTGTGATAAGAGAAAAAGTTTTCATTCGTGGACTCCTGAAAGCCAATTTCCGCCACCGCATTTTTTGGCAAGAAAAAAATAGCGAAATCTATTGACAAATGGAGCCCGGCGTAAAACTTGGCATGGCCAGGCGCAGCGCAACGGTCGCTTGTGAACCATGTCAGATCAGGAATGAAGCAGCATTAAGCAATGTGGATCGTGTGCCGCTGTTAGCCTGGCCTCTCTTTAAGTGAGATTCAGGCACGTTTCTTGCATATTATTTGGCTAAGTTTATCAAGGAAACCATAGATGAAAAGACACTTTCTGATCCTGCTCCTGGCCCTGCTGGGCACCCTGGCCTATGCCTATCCGGTGCGGATAGCCAGCTGGAACCCGGACGCGGACCTAAAGACCCTAAACGCGCTGCATGTGAGCGTGGACTTTGTGAACCGCAATAACGGCATCATCATCGCCTATGTGCATGATGACAACGAGTTCGCCAGTCTTCTGGACAGCGGGTTCGCGGCCGCCAAACTGCCCGATCCCGCCCCGGAAAACGCCCGGCGCCTGCACCAGGACAGCTCCAAAAACGCACCCAAAGACGAATATTACACCATCACCCAATACAACCAGTTCATGCAGGACACCGCCGCTCAATTTCCCAACATCTGTTCGCTGGTCCAGATCGGTTCCTCGGTGCAGGGCCGGCCGCTGTATTTTCTGAAGATCACAGACAACCCCGGCCTCGAGGAAGCCGAGCCGGAATTCAAATACATCTCCTCCATCCACGGCGACGAGGTGGTGGGCTACGACATGTGCATCCGGCTGATCCAGCAATTGACCTCTGAATACGGAACCAATCCCCGCATCACCAACCTGGTGGACAACACCGAGATCTGGATCTGCCCGATGATGAATCCGGACGGCTTTGTGCTGGGCCAGCGCTACAACGCCAACGGGGTGGACCTGAACCGCAATTACCCCATGCCCTTCGGCGGCAACCAGCATCCGGACGGCAACGCCTGGGCCCAGGAAAACGTGGCGATGATGGATTTCTGCAACGGCCATCTGTTCGTGCTCTCGGCCAATTTCCACGGCGGGGCGCTGGTGGCCAATTATCCCTGGGATTACACCTACACGCTGGCTCCGGACAACGACCTGCTGATCCAGGCCGCCCTCACCTATACCATCCACAATCCGCCGATGTACAACAGCACGGAGTTCGACCAGGGCATCACCAACGGGGCCGCCTGGTACGTGATCACCGGCTCCATGCAGGATTGGAACTACGGCGACACGGACTGCATGGACATCACCATGGAGATCGGGCACCAGAAATGGCCGCCGGCTTCGCAGCTGCCCACTTTCTGGGCGCAAAACCAGGAATCGATGCTGAGCTATATGGAGTTCGTCCATCGCGGCATCCACGGCCTGGTTACCTCGGATGGCGGAACCCCGCTGAACGCCAGCATCACCGTGCAGGGCAACGCCAAGGTGATGCACACCGATCCCGACGTGGGCGATTTTCACCGCCTGCTGCTGCCGGGAACCTATACTGTTACGGCCTCCGCTGCCGGCTATCTGCCCCAGACGGCGGAGATCACCGTGCCGGCCTCCGGTTCCGTGCAGCATGATTTTGTTTTGAACGCTGCCCAGGCAGTCGATCTGATCGGCCAACTCCGCGATCTGGACGGCTTCGGCATTCCCGGCGTTACGGTCAGCATCAATACAGAACCTGTCAGCACCGCCACCGCCGATGCCAACGGCTGCTTCCAGTTTGCCGGCGTCCCGGAGGGGCAATATCAGATCAGCTTCAGCTCCGGCTCCCAGATCATTCACGATCAAGACTTTCTGCTTACCCTCGGCGCCAACCGCCTGGTCTTCATAGTGCTCGAGCCCCAGCAGGCCTTTTACGATCCCTGTGAAAACATCTCCAACTGGACCGCCTCCGGCCCCTGGGCGGCGGTAACATATCAGAGCGAGAGTGTTATAACCGATTCCCCCGCAGGCAATTATTCTAATAACACATTCAGAACGCTTCGCATAACTGATCCTATCTCACTGCAAAATATAGCTGAACCTACCCTCAGTTTCAAAACCGTTTACGACCTTGAAAGCGGCTACGATTTCGTGCTGGTGCAGGCTTCGACCAGCACCTCGAACTGGACTGACCTGGGTAGCCTCACAGGGACGCAGGGCAGCTGGCAAACTCTCAGCTATTCCCTGGAGCAGTTTGCCGGCCAGAGCGTCTACGTCCGCTTCGCCCTGGATTCGGACTGGAGCGTCAATGGCGACGGCATTTACCTCGATGATATCACCATTTCCGGCATCGGCGCGGACCAGATCATCTACGGCGACGTGGACGGAGACCGCTTGGTGAGCGTCAATGACGCCCAGGCGGTGATCGACCACAATGTGGGTTTTGACCCCCTGCCGGATATCGATCCGCTGCCTTGGACGGCGGAGCGGGTTACGGCCGCGGACGTGGACCAGAGCTTGGTTTTGGACTCCGAGGATGCCTGGCTGATAGGCCGGTATCTGCTAGATCCCCCGTTCCGCTTTCAGGCCCAGAGCGGGGAAGAGGCGTTGCTGCCAGCTGTAACGCTGGAAGCGCAGCACATCGACGATCAGAATTTCATCCGTTACCAGGTGAGCGGAAACCCCGCCGGAGAGCTTCGCTGCGTTGACTGGCAGCTGCTTCCCGCGGATGGCTTCTCGTATTTTGAGGCCTCAGTTGCCGGGGACATTTTTGACGGCTTATCGGCCTACAACCCCCAGCTGCTTAAATACGCCCATGCCCAGTTGGGCGGCGGCGGCAACCTGAGCTTCACTTTTCAGTACAACACAGCCCTGCCCGGCATCGACCTTTGCTACAATGCCAACGGCCAGCCCGGGCTGCTGAACCTGCCCTCCGGAGTTGCCAATGCCGATGAGATCGAAACTCCGGTTGTGTTCTCCCTTCAGCAGAACTACCCCAATCCCTTCAATCCCAGCACCAGCATCGTTTTTTCCCTCCCTGAAGAGGGGCCCGCCTGGCTGGGGATCTACAACACCCGCGGACAGCTGGTGAAAACCCTGCTCAACGGCCCCGCCGCCAAGGGTACCCATCAGCTGGTCTGGGACGGCCGGGACTCCCAGGGAAAACCAGTCAGCAGCGGCATCTATCTTTACAAATTGGTCAGCGGCGCCCAGAGCCAGACCCGCAGGATGATCCTGGTGAAATGAAGCCGATCCTTCTGCCCCTGCTGTTTGCATTGCTCTGCCTGGCTTTGAACGCCTGCCAACCCAAGGGCGGGGAGACCACGCCTGAAACCATTGACGGCACTGAATTCCGCCGGGACGCAGTATTGCACATCAGCGCGCCGGATGGCACCCGCAAAGCCAGCTTTGAAGTGGAGATCGCCGCCACGCCCCAGGCCATCACCCAGGGCCTGATGTACCGCGAAAGCCTGGCCGCCAACCGCGGCATGCTCTTCGATCCCCAGGGCCTGGCCGATACAGGGTTCTGGATGAAAAACACTTACATCCCCCTGGATATCATTTTCATCGACGAAAACAGCCGCGTAATGAATATCGCGCGCGCCACCAAACCTTTCAGCACAGAACACATCCCCTCCGGCGGCATCTACAGATACGTGCTGGAGGTCAATGCCGGAATTGCCGACACCTATAACTTTTCCATCGGAGACAAGATCGAATGGACAACCGAATCACCCGAACCGTAATAACGCTGCTCAGCCTGCTGGCGCTGGCGCTGGTTTTCTCCTGTGAAGGGGATGAAACCGGCGCGGACGGAGGCGGCACCCTGATCGAAAGAAGTGAAACCCAAGCTGAGCCCTTGCCCGGCGAAACCTCCGACAGCCTGAAAACTGACGGAGAAGAGGAAGAAGCTGCCAAACCCAAGGACAAAGAGCCTTCCTTAGAAAAATTCGAATACTCCTGGACAGATTCCAAGGATCTTCCCGATATCCTGATCGTGGTGGACGATTTTGGCAACAGCACCGCCCTGCTCGAGGATTTTGCCCAGTTGCCCCCGGAAGTTGCGTTTGCCGTATTGCCCGATCTTTCTGCCACCCAGGTATCCGGCCAGGTGGCCTCCCAGAACGGCCATGAAGTGCTTATCCATGTGCCGATGGAGGCTCTGGGCGGCGGCAATCCCGGCAAGCGCTACATCTCGACCGACTCCAGCCCGGAGCAAGTGGCGGAACTGCTCACCGCCTTCAAGGCCCAGCTGCCCATGGCCATCGGCGCCAACAACCACATGGGCAGCGCGGTGACGGCCAACGAAGAGCTGATGAAGACTGTTTATAACGAGCTGCACGCCCGGGGCATGTTCTTTTTGGACAGCTACACCGGCGGATCCAAAGTTCCCGCCAACGTGGCAAAAACCCTGGGCTATCCGCCCCTGAAAAGGGATATGTTCCTGGACGTGCCCGATCTCAAGGAGCATAAGAAGAACTCCGACGAATCCCTGGCTTACAAGATCTCCTCCCTCGGCAAGTATAAAGGACGCCGCGAACCCATCGTGATCATCACCCATTGCCACGACCGGGAAAAACTGGCCGCCCTGCGTAAATTCATCACCCAGATCCAGGGCATGGGGCTCAGGCTCACCACCCTCTCCCGGGCCAGGAACATAGCCGCCTGAACCGGATTTGATCATGGGCAGCAAACAGGAGATCGCGGACTACATCGTTGGCCAGATCAGCGAGGCGGGGATAGTATACGCGCGGAAGATGTTCGGGGAATACGGCCTCTATTGCGATGCCAAAATGATCGCCATCATCTCCGACGACCAGCTTTTCATCAAGCCCACGGAGGCCGGCAGGAACTTCATCGGCGAAGTGGAGGAAGGCGCGCCCTACCCCGGGGCCAAGCCCTGGCTGCTGATCCCGGAAGAGCGATGGGATGATTCCCCCTGGCTGACGGAATTGGCGAAAGCCACCGCCGCCGCTTTGCCCCTGCCCAAACCCAAAGCCCCCAAGAAGACCAAACCATGACAGCCAAGCAGCGCTGCCCCTGGCCGGGCGCGGATGCCCTGATGCTGCGCTACCACGACGAGGAGTGGGGCGTTCCCCTCCACGACGACCGCAAGCTCTTTGAATTCCTGGTGCTGGACGCCTTTCAGGCCGGCCTCAGCTGGTCCTGCGTGCTGCATAAACGGGAGAATTTCCGGGCGGCCTTCGACAATTTCGAACCTGGCCTGATAGCTGCTTACGATGAGGCCAGGATTGCTTCCCTGCTCGCCGATCCCGGCATCATCCGCAACCGCCTCAAGGTGGCCGCCACCATTTCCAACGCCCGGGCCTTTCTGGCTGTTCAGGGGGAATTCGGCTTTTTCGACCGCTATATCTGGCAGTTCACGGAGGGCAAAACCCTGGTCAACGCCTGGACCGAAGAAAAGCAGATCCCGGCCCGCAGCGCCGCCTCCGACGCCATGAGTAAAGATCTGAAAAGCCGCGGCTTTAAATTTGTGGGCAGCACCATCTGCTACGCCTTCATGCAAGCAGCGGGCATGGTGAACGACCATCTGGTCATTTGTTATCGCCACCGGGAAGTCCAGCTCCTCCGCTGACCAGGATCCCGGACCTCCGAAAAACGCCTATCCCGCCTTTTTAGGCAGTTCCCTTCACTTTCTTAACCCACTCTGGCTTCAAGACCGCCTGCCTCCCGCCTGATGCCCGCACCAGATGCGGGGAATGGGGGAGGGGCGCCTGCTCCGCAAAGCCGCCTGCCCTCAGGGAACTTCACCAGAGCGGGGAATCGCTGGTGTATAGGCAGCCCATCTTCTTCAGTTTATCAATTCTATCAATTAATCGATTCCCCTTCCACGGACCCCGTATTTCCGGGTTTATCAATTAATCAATTAATCAATTCCTTTCCACGGCCCCGAAGGACAGGCCCGGCAGGCAGAAAGTGACAATACCTGGACGCAAGTACATATATAGCATATATATACCTATATAACTACTAATACCTACTATATTGCTATATATTATATCTATATTATATATATATCTATATCTTAGATATCTTCGATCCTGGTCCTGGACGTGGAGCTTGGCAGGGGCCGTGGAAAGGAATTGATAAATTGATTAATTGATTAAGTTGGTTTGCCCATTCCCAAATTCCCAAGTCAGCAGCATCCGTTTTGGCATGGAGGGCGGCATCGCCGGGGTCAAACCCTCCGTCATCCCGGATTTGATTCGGGATCCAGAAGCCTAACAATGGATTTCGGGTACTTCGCGCTGAAGCGTATCGTCACGGAATGACGTTTACATATCTTTCCCAGCATTCCCATCATCTTTCTGTCTCTCTTTCTTTCTCCCCATCTCTGTGTCTCTGTGTTAATAAATCCTATTGTACCCTGGCCTGGATTCCGGACCCCTTCGTGCTGGAACACGCTTCCCGAAGTTACATCTGCTCAGGCTTTCAGGTGAAACAACCCTGGCCACGTCATTTTGGCTGGATGAGAACCCCTTGATTCAATGGGCAGATTCCGCAAATTCACAGATTCCCCGCTTGGCAGTTCCCGGTATTTGGCTGAGGGCAATAAACAATGGTTGACCAAGGTTGGGCAGCACTTTTCGCTTGACAGAAAAAGGACCTTCAAAAAATGTGCCTAAACTTGATAAGTAAATGAACAGCGCCGGGGGCGTAGTTCAGTTTGGTTAGAACGTCTGCCTGTCACGCAGAAGGCCGCGAGTTCGAGTCTCGTCGCTCCCGCCATAATACTCGGATGCCGAAACCGGCATCCTTTTTTTTTGAGGGGAAGCAAACTCCCCTGAAGCCGGGAGACCTGATGCCATGAACAAAATTAACGAACGCGAGTGCATGCATTACCAAAGATTGGAAACAAACGCCGTGCGCTGTCTGCTCTGTCCGCACTGCTGCCACCTGGAGGTGGGGGAGAGCGGGCTGTGCCGGGGCCGCACCAACATCGGCGGCAAGCTGATCGCGGTTAATTATGCTCAAAGCATTGGCATCGCCTTGGATCCCATCGAGAAAAAGCCCCTCTACCATTTCCGTCCGGGATCGCTCATCGTTTCTTTGGGCGCCAATTCCTGCAACCTGAGCTGCTTTTTCTGCCAGAACTTCGACAGCAGCCAGCAGGAGTGCCCCACCCGCAAGATCAGCCCGGAAGAGCTTAAAGAACTGGTGACCCAGGAGTGTGGGGACGGGCCCCGGCAAGTTGCTTTCACCTATACCGAGCCGCTCACCTGGTATGAGTATATCTATGATTTCGCGCGATTGGCACCGGAAGCGGACATCGTGCTGGTAACCAACGGTTTCATCAATCCGGAACCCCTGGATGAGCTTTTGCAGTACGTTAAGGCGATGAACATCGACCTCAAATCGATCCGCCCGGAGTTTTACGAGAAACACTGCGGAGCCCGGCTGGAAACTGTTAAAAGCACGATCTTCCGCGCGCATGAACTCCAGGTGCACATCGAACTGACGAACCTGATCATCCCCGGGCTGAACGATTCAGAGACGGACATCAGCGACCTCGTGGATTTCGTGGCCGCCCTGGACAAAAACATCCCGCTGCATTTTTCCGCCTACCATCTAGCCTTCAAAGCCAAAATCCCGGCAACACCAGAAAAAACAGTGCTTGACGCTTGCCGGACCGCCGCGAAGAAATTGAATTACGTTTATGCCGGGAATATCTGGTCGCCGGAATTCCACGCAACGGTTTGCCCGAAATGCAAAGCGGAACTGATCTCCGCCCGGAGGCGCCCGGCGGGACTGGATCAGGGACGCTGCGCGATCTGCTCAGAACAGGTTTACGGGGTGTTTTAATGCTAACGAGGCTGCGCGAACATCTCAGTTTGGCGGATGTTCTGCTAATCCTGGCCGTGATCGCGGCCATCATTGTGAGTGCCGCGATCTTCCTCAAAAAGGACGAGGAACGCTTTGTGCACATCTACAAGGACAACCTGGCAGTGGGAGTATATCCGCTGAACCAGGACCGCGTGATCCGCATCGACGAACACAACACGGTGCAGATCAAAGATGGGAAAGTGCGGATGCTCCAGGCCGATTGTCCGGACCAGCGCTGCGTGAAGCAGGGTGCCGGAGACGTGCTGCCGCTTGTTTGCCTGCCCAACCGCGTGGTGGTGGAGATCCGTTCCCGCGGTGCCGAACGGGGCCTGATCGTCCAGTGAGGACCTGATGCTGAATTTTGCCATCTACGTTTCCGACCACGGTTTTGGCCATGCCACCCGGATGGCCGCTCTGGCGGAGGAATTCATCCGCTTTGGGATCTTTGTGCATATCCGCAGCGCCCGGCCGGAATTCATCTGGCGAAACCTTGATCCCAACTACAGCGAGATCCATCCCCACGCTTGCGATGTGGGGGTGAAGCACGGAAAAAACCTGGCGCCGGACCTGGAAGCCACACGGTCCGCCCTGCTGGCTCTGATGGGGCGGAGGCTGGATATCGTGGAGCGCGAGGTGGAGTTCCTGCGGCGCGAAAAGATCGACCTGATCGTGGCCGACATCCCCTGGCTGGCTGTGGAGGCCGGAACCTACGCCCGGGTGCCTGTTTTTGCCATTTCCAATTTCGACTGGCTGTATATCTACGCAAAACTCTTTAAGGGAGACGCTGACCTGCGTCCGCTGCTGAACACCATCTTTGGGCTGTATCAGCGGGTGGACCGGGCTTTCCGGCTGCCAATGAGTTCTCCAGCCAGCATGGGTTGTTTCAGGCAGATCGAAAAAACCGGGCTGCTGGCTGCCAGAAAGGCTACAAACCCCGATCTGATAAGGGATCTGGGTATAGATACCGCCAAGCCTTTGCTGGTTTGCTCCTTTGGCGGGGCAGGGGAGATGGAGCTAGATCTGAAAAAGCTTTGCGCGGCGTTTGAGGGAACTGTGGCATCGGCGATTGAGGTCGAAGGTATTTCAAATCACGTCCGGGTGCCCAGAAACGCCGATTTCTCGGCTCTGATCGGCGCGGCGGACATCCTGCTCACCAAACCCGGCTACAGCAGTTTCGCGGAGGCGATCCAGGGCGGCAAACACCTGATCTACAGCCCTCGAGAGAACTACCCCGAAGAGGATATCCTGATCCTGGGCATCGCCAGCTATTCCGCGAAGACCGAACTGCCGAGCCTGCTACTGGCGCCAGCGGAGTGGAAAAAGGTTTTCTGTAAGATCAAAGAAAGCGTCCGGCCGGTCAGAAAAGTTCCCAACGCCAATTCGCGCATTGCCGCTTTGCTGATCCAGCGCTACATGGAGCTGCGGCATGGAGGCAAGAATCTGCTCTCGGTGTTCGATGCCGGCTCCAACAACCTGAATTACGCCCTCTGCGAGGCCGGAACCCCCGTGCCCATCCATACCGCGCAGATCATGACCGGCCTGGGCAGGCAATACCGCGTGTTACCCGGAGGACGGGTCCGGGTAGCGGCAAAACAGCTGTCTGCCTTCAAACGGGCCGTATCCGCTTTTATGCTCTACAACAAGCATATCGCCTCCCGCAAACAGGTGATCGCCACCGGGATCCACCGGCGGAGCGACTTATCCGCGGATTTGACCCAATGGTTCAAAGCCAGATGGAACGCGGAATTCAAGGTGTTGAGCGAGGAAGCCGAGACCGAACTGGTCGCTTTGGCGGCCAGGGACCTCATCCCCGCGGGCCAAAGAGCGCTGATCGTGGATATTGGCGGCTTTTCCACAGAATTGGTTTTGCCCGGCAGCCAGAACAAAGCGGGCGGAGTAAGCCTGTCCCTGGGACTGCTGACACTGCACAGAGCCCAACAGGACGGGTTTTCCGCCGAGACACTGATACGCCAGCAGCTGAACACGGTAGCGGACCTCAAACCGGACGCGGTTATCTGCGTGGGGCTGTCCGCAGTTTTTCTGGCCAAGATCATTAAAAAGATAGCCAAATACCAGCCCGCCAAGATCCATGGTGTCAGGATCGGTAGGGAAGAACTGGAGCAGTTTCTGAGGCTGGCCAGCCGGGGCGGAACAGATGAATTGATCACTTACTCGGTGGAAAAAAAGCCACTGGGCTTTCTGAGCCTCAGCGCGCGCTTTTACACTCTTCTGCTGGACAAATTCGGGGCATCGGAATTTATTGTCTGTTACTATGGAATATCGAGCGGATACAACCTATGGCCTCAACGGCGGAAAAAGCACGGATGAAGTTTTACCTTGAAACTTACGGCTGCCAGATGAATGTTTCGGACAGCGAACTGGTGAGTTCCATCCTGCTTAGCGCCGGCTGGGAGCCAGCCTCCGGCATCGACGAAGCGGACCTCATCCTCTTCAACACCTGTTCCGTGCGCAAGCATGCCGAGGACCGGGTGTTGGGACGGATCTCCAACGAAAAACACCGCAAACAGGACAATCCCGCGCTGAAGATCGCCGTTCTGGGCTGCATGGCCCAAAGAATGGGGAAGAGGCTGCTGGAACCAGGCACCGGAGTTGATTTTGTGGTGGGGGTGGACCAATATCTTGAACTTCCGGCCTTACTAAACCAAGATCGCGGTATCGAGATGGATTTCGATTCCCAGCAGATCTATCCCGGTTTGAAGCCTTTGCACGGCGATGAAACCTGCGCCTTTGTAACCATCACCCGGGGCTGCGACAACTTCTGCACCTACTGCATTGTGCCCCAGGTGCGGGGCCGGGAGCGCAGCGTGGACTTCAGCCAGATCCTCACCGATGTTCGCGACTGCGGTGATAAAGGACTGAAAGACGTTACTTTACTGGGGCAAAATGTCAATTCCTACCGCTGGGGGGATTACAACTTTCCCCGGCTGCTCCGGGAACTCAACAAGGTGGAATCCATATACAGGCTGCGTTTCATCACCTCGCATCCCAAGGACCTCTCCGATGAGCTGATCGATGCCATGGCCAGCTGCGACAAGGTCTGCGAGCATATCCACCTGCCGCTGCAAAGCGGGAACAACAGCGTTCTGAAGGCCATGAACCGCAAATACACGGTGGAAGACTACCTTTTGCTGGTGAAAAAACTGAGAGCGGCAATCCCGGATATTTCGATCACCACAGACCTGATCGCGGGTTTTCCCGGGGAAAGCGAGTCCGATTTTGAGCAAACCCTGCAGGCAATGCGGGATATCCAATACGATTACGCCTTTTGCTTCAAATACAGCGAACGCGAGGGCACGGCGGCGCAAGGCTTCCCAAACCAGGTCCCGGAGGAGGAACGCCTGGCCAGGCTGCAGAAAATGATCGATCTGCAACGGGAGATCACCCTGCGCAAGTTTTCCACCCAGATCGGCAAAACGGTTGAAGTCTATGTGGAAAGCCTGAGCAAAAAATCTGATTCCCAAGTCTCCGGCAAAACCCGGGATTACAAGATCGCCGTTTTGAGCGGAAGCAGATCCGACATCGGCACCTTGAAGACCACCAAAGTTATCAAAGCCACCGCGGGGACCCTGATCTGCGCATGAGACACCAGGCGACCAAACTTGCTGATAAGACATGTTATGTAAACTTGCACCCGGGAGAGTTAAACCGCTGGCTGGCAAGCTACTCTCCCCCACAACATTTATAAGGAATGAAAATGAAAAGCATGACCGGATACGGATTGGCCAAAGCGCACGACAACGATATCGATTTGGAGTTTGAATTGAAATCGATCAACGGCAGATATCTAGACCTCCGGCTTTATCTGCCCCGGGAGATCGGTTTTTTTGAATACACTCTCAGGCAGAAACTGGCCGCCACCCTCAGCCGCGGCACCGTTGAGGTGCGGGCAAGTTTCACGGACCACCGGGAGCCCAGGATCAGGCTGAACCAAGCCAAGCTGGAGAAATACCATGCCATCGTACGTGAAGCCGCCGAAGCACTGAGCATTTCCGGCGCAGTATCGCTGGAATTCCTTCTGAACGAACCCGGGATCATCGAGAGCGTGAACAACCTGGACGAAGACAGCGTGCTGAACAGGATGCTGAACCAGACCCTGGATCAGGCTCTGGCGAACCTGGTGAGCTCACTATCAGCCGAAGCGGACAACATCCGCCAGGTTCTGAGCGCTTCCTGCGCGCGGATGGTCGAAGTGCTGGCAGTTATCGAAGTTGAGATCAAACCCTATAAGGAAGAGCTTTTTGCCGGCATGAAGACCCGCACCGCGGAGTTGCTGAATTCCTTCGGCAACGACAACATCGAGCAGCGTCTATTCCAGGAGCTGGCTATCTATATCGACAAATACGACATCCATGAGGAACTTTCCCGCCTTCGCAGCCACATCCAGACCCTGTTGAATAATCTGGATAAAACCGAAGACAATGGCAAAAGCCTGAATTTCATCCTGCAGGAGATGCAGCGGGAAGCCAACACCTTGGGTTCGAAGTTTTCCACCGCCAAGACTTTTGAGCATATCCTGTTGTTGAAGGAAGAAGTGGAAAAATGCCGGGAGATAGTGCAGAATGTCGCCTGAACCCTTGCTTACATGGCGTTCCTGGCCCTTCGCGGAAAGACCCAGGACCTCAGCGCTGCTGATGGCATTCCTTATCTTTCTGGCCTGGTTTCTCTGGAATCTGGCCGTGAAGCAGTGGCAACAGCCCTGGTTCTACTTTCTGGGGATGCTGCTGGTTTTGGGCAACCTTCTCCCCTACTTCATCCCCACCACCTACCATCTGTATGAATACGAGATAGTTATCTACTACCTGTTCCTGAAGATCACGCGCCGTTACACCGATTTCGGCTGTTTTTACAGTGACAGGCGCGGCATCATGCTCAGCACCTTCAAGCTGCCCCGGCGCCTGGATGCTTTCAGGGGACAGTCTTTACGCTATTCCAAGACCCAGGCGGAAAAGGAACAACTCGTCGAGATCCTGACCCGGAAGATCGGCAAACAATACTAGGAGACAACACTTTGAAAAATATGAACATCAGCGAACGGGTGACCAACCTGTTCTCCAACAATTACAATAAACCATTGTCCTACAACGAACTTGTGAATGAGCTCCAGCTCAGCAAGAAAGAAAAATCCCTGCTTTCGGAGACCCTGCAGGAGATGATGGCCGCAGGCTCGATCAGCAAGAAGAACAGGAAGTTCAGCCTGTCCCCCCAAAAATCCGAACCCTCTGCCCCACCTCAGCAAAAGCTTAATCCCAAGCTTTTGGAAGGAGTGTTCGACGCCACCCCGCTGGCCAAAAACCTCTCCTTCGCTTTTGTGCGCACGGAAAAGGGCGACTTCTTCATCAGCGCCGAAGACACGCTCAACGCCTATCACGGCGATGTGGTGAACATAGAGCCGATCTTTCGCAAAGGAAAATCCGACCGCGCCTTTGTGCGCACGATCGTAAGGCGGGCCAACGAGATCCTGGCCGGAGACATCCGTTACAGCGGCCAGCGCCTGATCTTCATCAGCAGCAACCTCAAGATCCACAACTGGTTTGAAGTGAGCGACCCGGGCGAGGCCAAGGAAGGCGAAAAGGTGGTCTTGCAGGTAAGCAACTGGGGTAATCCCGTGCTGGGTAAAATGCCGGTGGGCAAGGTGATAGAGATCCTGGGACCATCTGGGGACCCGCAGGTGGAACTGATGGCCGTGATCCGCCAATACCAGCTGCCCCTGGAGTTTTCGGACGAAGTGCTGGCCGAAGCGCAGCAGATCCCGCAGCAGATTTCACCCCAGGAATACAACAAGCGCCTGGACCTGCGCGAGCTTTTCACCTTCACGATCGACCCCGCCTCCGCCAAAGATTTCGACGACGCCATCTCCCTGGAGACAACCGCCAAAGGCTGGCGCCTCTTTGTGCACATCGCCGACGTCGCCCATTACGTGAAGCCGGACAGCGCGATCTTTGCCGAAGCGGCCACCCGCGGAAACAGCTTCTACTTTCCCAAAAAGGTGATCCCCATGCTGCCGGAATTGCTTTCCAACAAGGTTTGCAGCCTGCGTCCGGACGAGGATAAACTTACCCAGACGGTGATCACTGAATTCGATGCCAACGGCAGGATCCTGAAGCAGAAACTGGCTGAAACGGTGATCCGCAGCAATCACCGGCTGAGCTACGAACAGGTGGACCAACTATTTGCCGGCGGATCCAGCGATCTGCCCGCTGATCTGGCGAATACCCTGGCGGAAGCCAGAAAACTCTCGGCCGTGCTCTCCAAGAAACGTTTGGCCGAAGGTTATATCCACTTCGACCTGCCCGAACTTGAATATGAATACGACGACGAAGGCCTGATCCGCAGGTTCAATCTGGCGGAAGAAACCGAATCCCACAAACTGATCGAAAACTTCATGCTGGTAGCCAACGAATTCACGGCCAAAAAACTAACTGAACTCTCCCCCACCTCACTTTACCGCATTCACGAAAACCCGGACACGGAAAAGATCGAAAAGCTGGCGGAACTGCTATCCTTCTATGGGATTTCCTATTACGACCGGGGCTCGCTCAACGCCTCGATGCAGTACCTGCTCACCTCGCTGCCCGGGCCTGAATATCACAGGGTTTTCGACCACATCATCCTGCGCAGCATGAAAAAGGCCAAATATTCCACCCAGCACATCCGCCACTTCGGGCTGGGCATGGAAACCTACACCCACTTCACCAGCCCCATCCGCCGCCTCTGCGACCTGCTCATCCACCATCTCTGCAAAACCCATATCCTCAAATCCAGCCCCGTCAAATTCAACGCTGAACAACTGCGCCACTATGCCCATGTTGCTTCCGAGCAGGAATTGCAGGCCGATCAGGCGGAACGCGACATCGAACGCAACTACAGCATGGCCTACATGAAGAAATTCGTTGGCGAACGCTTCAGCGGCATCGTGGTTTCGGCCAAATCAGCCGGCCTCATCATCCGCCTGAACGAGATCCCCGTCAGCGCCCTCCTCAAGGCAGCCGACCTCCCCGGCGGCAAATGGCAATACCGGGACAGAGAAATGAGGTTCTTAAATAATTCCAATAATAACTACTTCCAGTTAATGGATAAAGTATTGGTTCAAATTATGGATGTTAGCGACGACATCTATTTGGAGTTACAGAATGTTAAAGACGCGCATCAGCATTTGGCCACCGCTTTGCCCAAAATCGCCAAACCGGAGTCCGGCAAACGCTTGAACCAAAACAAGGGATCTCAGCGCAGAAATGCTGTTGACTATAAGGGCGGCCGCAAAAAAAGTGGTCAGAACAAAAACAATCGCAGAGGAAAGAGATGAAAAAGCCGATCGGGATATTCGATTCCGGGGTGGGAGGCCTCACAGTTTACAAGGCCATCCGCGCCGCGTTTCCGGAAGAGGATCTGATCTATTTTGGAGACACTGCCAGGGTCCCCTACGGCCCCAAATCCCGCAATACCATCATCGAATACTCGGTTCAGAACTCCCGTTTCCTGCTTCAGAAAGGGATCAAGATCCTGATCGTGGCCTGTAACACCTCTTCCGCGGTTGCTTTGCCGGAGCTTACGAAGCTCACCGGCATTCCGATCATTGGCGTGATCGCGCCCGGAGCCGAAATGGCTGCCCGGCTGACCCAAAACAAGCGGATCGGAGTGATCGGCACCGAAGGCACGGTGCGCTCGGAAGCCTACAGCCAGGCCATCCGCTCGATCATCCCCGGGGCGGAGGTTTTTTCGCAGGCCTGCCCGCTCTTCGTTCCCCTTGTGGAGGAAGGCTGGCTGGACCATCCGGCTACGCGCCAGATCGTGCATGCCTATCTCGACCCCTATAAAGACCAAGATATCGACACCCTGGTGCTGGGCTG
>JAJBBF010000040.1 GCA_020532215.1 Candidatus Cloacimonadota bacterium | reverse complement strand
TGGAAGTGATCAAGCACTCGATCAAGAAAGACCAGCTGCAGAACTTCCTGAACATCTATGAAGACAGGTTCCAGGCCAGCCTGAAACGGCAATTCGACATGGCGGACCTCGAATGGATCCCAGATCCGGACAATCCGGGGGATTCCACCTACGTTTTCCCCGAAGGCATGCTGTACGACATCTATGAGACCGACGACGGGGCGCTGATCCCCATCTACAGCCCCGAGGATTATTACCAGGCCGCGCAGGAAGCCTCCGGCAAGCGCGACGGCTATCAGGCCGATCCCTACCAGGTGGCCTATTACATTCAGGACAAGATGGAGTGGGAAGGCATGATCGTGAATGCCGGCCTGCGTTTTGACCTCTGGTACCTGGGCTCCCAATACGAAGTGCTGCAAGACGACGCCACCTACAGGACGGTGGAATTCGATCCCAGCGAACGTTTCCAGCTGATGGTCTCGCCCCGTTTGGGCGTTTCGCACCCGATCACGGACCGCGACGTGCTGCGCTTTGCCTACAACTATCAGAACCAGCTGCCCCAGATGCAGTATATTTTCACCTCCAAGACCCCGGCCGACGCCAACGTTTCGGACCAGGTGATCACCGTGGGTAACACTGAGCTGGAACCGCAGATCACCGTTACCTACGAAGTGGGCCTTTCCCACCAACTGTCGGACGACTATGTGGTGGACATGACCGCTTACTACAAGAACCTGTACAACTATGTGAGCACCATGAAGGTCACCAAGCCCGGCGAAGAGCAGATCTTCTGGTACCAGTTCATCTCCGAGGACTATGGCTCCGCCCGCGGGATCGACATCCAGCTGGAGAAGTTGATGTCCAATTTCAACAACTGGTCCGTGGCCTACTCGCTGGCCTGGGCCCAGGGCAACAACTCCTCCACGGTGATCCAGGACGAAGCCACCAACCTGCGCGAATTCCCGCTGGACTGGGATGTGCGCCACAACCTGAGCCTGAACTACACCTTCAGGATCGGCCGCGGCGAGGAATTCTTCATTCCCTTCACGGATTACATCCTGCCGCTTGACGACCTCAGCGCGAACATCAACTGGAGCTTCGCCTCCGGCGCACCCTATACCCCGCAAAGCACCGAAGCGAACAGTTTTCTGGACACCAACAGCGCCCGCAAGAAATTCACCCACCAGGCCAACCTGCGCCTGACCAAGGGCATCACGCTCTCCCAGAAAATGAACATCCGGCTCTTCATGGACGTGGAGAACCTCTTCGGCACCAGAAACGTTTACACCGTCTATCCCAGGACGGGAAGCGAATTGGACGACGGCGAGGACATCTCCGACGCCAACACCGGCTACACCTATCCTGAAGTAGAATATGTTTACGATAAGTTCATCCAGAACCCCAGCTTTTGGAGCAACTACCGCGGCATCACCTTCGGTGTGTCGTTCAACTTCTAGAAATCCCCATGGAGGAAAGATAAAATGAGAAAGAGCTTCTCGAAGATATTCCCGCTGATAGTGCTGATGAGCCTCCTGCTTGTCGGCGTGGCCTTTGCGCAGGCGAACGATACCCCGGCTGATCCCGAAGCCGCCACCGCGGATACCAGCATCGCGGCCGCCCCCGCGGCAGAAGAAGTTGCCGAGGAAGCCCCGGCTGAAGAAAAATCATCCGGCCTCAAAGGCATTGCCGAATTCCTGTTCGGCCGCTCGCTGGTGAAGCAGTTCATCGACGGCGGCTGGGCCATGTGGCCTATCCTGATAGTGCTGATCTACGGCCTGGCCTATGTGATCTGGAAATTCATCTCGCTGATGTACGCTAAGGTCAACCTGAACGACTTTTTGAACAACATCGTGCCCCTGATCAAGAACAAGAAGATCAAGGAAGCCACCGAACTGGCCAAGAACACCCGCGGGCCAGTTGCCGCAGTTGTTTATGCCGGTTTGTTGAAAGCCGACCGGGGCGTGGACGCCGTGGAAAAAAGCATGGAAAACGCGGCCATGATCGAGATGTCCTATCTGGAAAAAGGCTTTGTGGAAATGACCACCACCATCACCCTGGCTCCCATGATGGGATTCTTGGGAACGGTCAGCGGCATGATCGTCGCCTTCGACGCCATCGCCAAAGCCCGCTCGGTTGACGCCACCATCGTGGCGGAAGGCATCAAGATCGCCCTCATCACCACCCAGGCCGGTTTGATCGTCGCCATCCCCATCCAGTTCTTCTACAATATCTTTACCACCATGGTGGACGGCCTTGTTATCGACATGCAGAGAGCTTCAGAGAAGGTTACGGAAACCCTCATCGAGTCCTGATAAGGGGGAATAATGAAAGTCACCCGCAAGAGAAAGCGTAAGGCCGATATCCCAACAGCCTCCACCGGCGATATCGCTTTCCTGCTGATCGTCTTCTTCATGTCAACCACCAAGTTCGACGTCAAGGAAGGCGTGAAAGTGCAGTTGAACAAGGCTGTAAACCAGGAACAGGAACAGACCACCCAGATTCAACTCACGGAGAAGGAAATGACCCGGCTCGAGATCATGGAAAACGGATATCTGAAAGTCAACGACACGGAACCGCGAGCTTTCAGCGACAGCGAGCTGGACAAACTGATCCTGGACAAGATCGAAATGAGGGACGACCTGAATCGCCTGGAGACGGACCCCGATCTGAGATCGACCAAGATGCTGTTTCTGGTGAAAACCAATCCCGAAGCCAAATACAACGAAATGGTGAGAGTGGTGGATCACCTGGTCACCTACCGTGACCGGGCCATGATCTCCATCTCCACTGCAATATAGGAGCGAAGCAATGGCCAAGATAATGATGAAAAAAAAGATGGAAGCGAACATTCCCACCACTTCCACCGGCGACATTGCCTTCCTGCTCCTGCTCTTCTTCATGGTCTCCACGGTCTTCGTGCAGGAACGGGTTTTCTGGGTGCAGCGGGACCGGTTCCCCTTCGCCTCCGAAAACGTTGAACGCGTGTCCCGCAACGAATCCGCGACCATCTACATCACCCGGCAGGAAGAGATCCTGATCGACGATTTCCCGCGCTCGGTGGACGACAATTCCATCGTTGACGCAATGCAGGCCAAAGCCCGGGAGATCCCCACCCTCCAGGTGTGTTTCCGAACGGACAGGGACACCCGCTACCAGGCGGTGCGCGACGTTATGATGCGCCTTCAGGACGCGGACACTCGCAACGTTGTCTTCGAAGTTCAAAAAAAGCTGTAAGAGGTGAACTATGGCACTCAGAACATTTGACTGGAAAGACCACAGCAATGCCCAGTTCAGCAAGGCCCTGGCCTTGGCCATAACCCTCATGCTGTTCGCTTTCCTGGTGACCCCCAGGATGGAATCCCAGCGGCAGAAAGAAAATTCCGCCATGGCTGAGACGGTTGAAGCGCCACCGGACACCCGCGAGAAAGAGGAAGACGTCCAGGAACAGGAGATCGAGATCGATATCCCGGTGATCAGCGAAGAACTGGCCACCGAAGACACCCCTGAACTTGCGGAACAGAGGGCCCAAGCCCTGCAGATCTTTGGGGACCTGCAATCCACCACCAGCTCTTCGCTTACGAACCAAGGCGACGGCAAGCCCTTCGAGTTTGTGGAATACGAGGATCCCCCCGTCCCCATCGGCAGCATCAGGCCTGTTTATCCCGATTTTGCCCGCAAAGCCGGGGTTCAGGGCACGGTGATCCTGGAAGTGGATGTTTATAAAGACGGAAGCATCGGGAACATCGTGGTCAGAAAATCCATCCAACCCGGCCCCGGCGGCCTGGATGAAGCGGCGGTCGCGGCCATCCGCGGAATGCGATTCCAGCCGGGAAAAAGCGGCGGTAATCCAGTTGACACCACTGTGATTGTACCTGTTGAGTTTAAAATAAATTAATATACATTGGGAGTATTGCATGAAGTTTAACAAGTTCACGTTCTGCCTGCTGCTGGCGCTGCTGATCTCCGGATCGGCTTTCGCGGCGATGGCAGAATCTTCATCGGGAACCAAGAAACTGGACCTTTCCCTCTACCATAATGTGGGTAACATATGGCTGCGGGTGAGCAACTACGGTTTCTTCGGATCCGGAGACGACGTGGTGCCTCAATATCCGTCGCTGGAATACCCCGGCGGCAGCGGTATCGACTACCTCTACCAGGGAGCCCTCTGGTTCGGCGCCAAAAAATACCGCCGCGACGACGCCGGCAGAAAACTCTACTGGAGAGCCCAGAACCCCAGCGCGGACAGCACAAGCACCGTGGCTTACGGAACCGACGACTGGCGGCCCTGGATGAAACCGGTGGTGGATACGTTGGTGACCGTTGGTTTCGATGGCGACGCGGACCTCTATGAATTTCTGCCCGCCTACAATCCCCTGGTGGCCGGAAACGCCGAGGCTGTGGACATGTACAACGCCTACAACGCGCTGGACGGCATCGCCACCGCCAGCAGCCGTTTCCATAAACGCGCGGAAGATGATGACGGCGACGGCATTGTAGATGAGGACTTTGTGGGCTACACTTTCCCGCTCAGGGCCGCATCCGAATTGCCCAGCCAGTTCCAATCCTTTGGCGGCCAGTACATCCATAACACCCAGAATTACAACATCATCAACGAAGGCACCAATTCCGAGATCTGGTTTCCCCTGGGCTTCATGGAACTATCCGACCGTTCGCACACCACCTACGACTTCTCCAATCCTTACGACGATGACGGAGACGGACAGGTGGACGAAGACGGAGCGCCGGTTTCCGAGCAGGACTTCATCTCCTTCTACTACGACTACTGCCCCCTGGGCACAGTTGGAGACAGGGATCTGGGGCAATCAAGAGGCACCAACCGCCACTACCCATTGAATGTGCGCGTGCGGCAGATGTCCTACCAATGGAGTTACGACTATATCAAAAATCTGGTCTATGTGGAATTCAACGTAACCAACATGAATATCGCCTCCCAGGACACTCTGTTCGACTGCGCCATGGGCGTTTACATGGATTGCGACACCGGGCCCCAGAGCATGGGTTCGGAAAAAGCCTCTGACGATAAATCCGGCTATGTGAAAGGTGAAGGTTACGAATTTGCCTATACCTACGACGCCGACGGCGATGGCGGTTTGACCACCGGCTTGGTTGGATCCCGCGTTTGCACCCCCGATCCGGAGCAACTGCAGTTCCACTGCTGGTACTGGAAGGTGGGAGACGGGCCGGACGACTCCAACCCCTATTCTTGGAACTTCTCGCCCCAGCGCACCGCCAACGAGAAATACTGGCTGCTGACGGGCAAGAACCCCAACGAGGCCAAATACGCCCCTCTGCGCCCGGAATCGATAGAGCAGACTGAGTACGAACAGCCCTCACCCAATGACACCCGGTTCCTCTTCTCCTTCTACGGAGACCAGGAAGGCATGGAAAATCCCAGCGAAAATTCCTGGAACCTGGCGCCCGGCAAGACCATGAAGATCGTGGTGGCCGTGTTCCCCGGGGATGACAAGGAAGACCTCAAACGCACCGCGCGCTGGGCCAAGGACATCTACGGCGAACCGCAGACCCTCACCACCGTGGTGCTGCCGGATACCTTCCCCCACTACAATCCGCCGGAACCTCCGGAGATTCCCAAGCTCTTCGCGGAAATGACCGATAACGGCAACCGCATCGACCTTTACTGGGATAACCGCAGTGAGTTCTCTTACGACACCAAAACAGTCAGCAGCGCCGTGATCGGCTGGCAAAACCCCGCCAGCCCCTTCCTGAAAGCGGGCCTGGACAGCGACCCCACCTACGTTGACTGGACCAGCTTCCCGCCTGAGTTCCAGCCGCCTGCGGATCCCGAACTCTACAACATGAACGCGGTGGTAAACCCTTATACGGCCGACCGCCTGCGGCACGACTTCCAGGGCTACAGCACCTGGGGCAGAAGCGGCAGCGGTTCGCAGGAAGACTGGTCCTTGCTGGATCGCTGGGACAAGGTGGAAACCTCCCAGGACCTGTGGGACTATTCAGTGAACATCGACAGCCCCTATCCCTATGTGGACAGCATCTTTGTGAACTTTGGCGGCTATCTTGGCATCGACAAGGGCCTGCCCAACAAGAATGATTTCACAGGTGATTATACAGCTTTCACCACCCTGGCGGATGACTACAGCTATACCGCCAATCCTTCCAACCTCTTCTACGGTTGGCCGGTGTACGATCCGACTGTGGATTGGAGCACGGACCTCGTTGACCAGGCTGACGCCATTGCCGCGGAATACGCAGCCATGCCGGACTTTGTGATCAAAGCCAAACAAGCCAGCCTGTTCAAACATCCGGACATGCGGCAGGATGTTTTCGAAGAGCTCTATGACTCCAAGATGATACCCCTGCCCGGGCATGGCGGCCAGGTTTACCTGCCCGAAAATCCCAACAGCCCCACCCCGGATGAAGTAGCCGCCCTGGCTGACCTGAAGGATCAGAGGCTGGCCCGCAGATATTACCATTCCGCGATCAATTACCCCCGTAAAGGCGTGGAATACTACGTGGCGGTTACCGCCTACGACCGCGGCATCCCTTCCAACGACCTGAACTTCCTGGAAACCGGCCGCGACGCCGACGCCAACATGAAGATCTTCTTCCCCGGCACCCTGGCCCAGGAAACCATGGACAACATCTACGTGGTGCCCAATCCCTACATCGGCAGAAGCTCCTTCGACGGCCGCCGCGACAACGACGAAAAGGGCGACAAGAGCCGCCGCCTGTGGTTCATCAACCTTCCGCTGGAATGCACCATCCGCATCTACACCCTGGCCGGCGATCTGGTTCAGGAGTTGGAGCACAACGGCGCTTACCAGGCTGATATCATCACGGTTTCCAAAGCCGCCACCCAGGGCATCTCCGCCAGCGGCATGCACGATTGGAACCTGCTGTCCAAGCACAATCAGATCATCGCCCCCGGAGTCTATCTCTACTCCGTGCAAAACAAGGCCGACAACCAGATCAAGGTCGGCAAGTTCGTCATCATCAAATAGGGGAGGAAAAGTGAAGAAACAATACATCCTGATCGTTATTCTGGGACTGCTGCTGTTGCCGGGACTGCTTTCCGCCAAGCCTTTCGGCAAGGTGGGAACCGCGGCCCTGCAATTCCTGAAACTGGGCGTCGATGCCCGCGCCATTGGCATGGGTGAAGCCTATACCGCAGTCACAGACGACGTTTCCTCCGTTTACTGGAACCCCGCCGGATTGGTCCCCGCCTTCGAAAACCAGGCGATGGCCTCCCACACGAACTGGCCCGCGGGCATCATGCACGATTTCGTGGCCGGCACCTACACCAACGGCGTCTCCACCTTTGCCGCCTACGGTTCGGTGCTGCACATGGACAACATCGACATCACCGACGAAGAGACCTTTGGCCCCACCGGTGAACAGTTCACCAACAGCAGCATGGCCTTCGGCCTTAACTACGCGCAGCAGTTCACAAACAAGTTCTCGGCCGGCATCGGCGTGAAATACCTGCGGGAGAACCTCTACACCTTCTCTGTGAACAGCTATGCCTTCGACGTCGGCTCCATCTACAACACCGGCTTCAGAAACCTGAAGATTGGCATGGCCCTGCGCAATTTCGGGCCGGACATCCGCTATCTGGTGGATGACGACGAAGACGGCAGCAACGATGAAGACCCCTTCGACCTCTTCGACAACGATGGCGACGGCCTGATCGACGAAGACGGCCAGGAACTGGATTCCAAGATCCCCATGAGCTTTTCCCTGGGCATCAGCGGCGACCTCATGCGCACCGATACATCCCACTGGATCATCTCGGCCCAGCTGGACAACGTTATCGACCGCATGGAAACCTGGAACCTGGGAACGGAATACAAGATGGGGAACCTCTTCCTGAGGGCCGGATACCAACTCAATTACGATACCAATGGTTTTAGCGCCGGGGTCGGATACCAGATCCCCACGCGCTTTGCCATCATCAATATCGACTACGCCTATACGGACATGGGCACCCTGGCGGAAACTTTCCTGAAAAGCGCGCACCGCCTGTCCATCAAATTCCACTACTAAAAACTATGACCCCTAAAAATATATGGAGGTAAGAATGAAAAGAACCTTATTGGTCATATTAACCCTCGGCCTGCTGCTGTCCCTGGCTTATGCCGGCGACCAGCAGATCCCGACCAGCCTGAAACCGATAGCTACGCCCCAGGGCATTGCTATCCCCCAAACCCGCGTGGCACCGGAATACACTTTCACCACGCTGCCCACCGCCATCATCACCAACTACTACGATTACATGATCGGCAGCTACAATGGCCTGCCCCTCCGGACGATCCCGGATGTCGCCGGCGGCGGCTACTTCATGAGCTATCACGGACGCCGCCAGCCCACCAGCACCCGCCGCGCTTTCTACACCTATATCGACGCGCAGGGCAATGTGGTCAACAACAACGAGATCACCAGCGTGCAGAATAACGAAGGTTACGTTACTGTCGCCGTGGATCCCGTTTCCGGAAAGCCGATGTATGCCTGGCACGCCAATACTGACGACGATGGAGAGCTTGAGGTCCAGACTACCTCTGATGCCTTTATCGCCGGCATTTCCGGCCTCTTCAACGACCTCCAGGTCGCCATCGACAACCCCTACACCCTCACCTCCCCCAGCGGGATCACCACCACCGCCAACGAGTTCATCTGGCCCACAGCCCAGATCGGCCCCTCGCCGGTGGCCGGCAAGAGAAGGGTTTATGTGGCTGCCAGGAACTCCGTCTATGAAACCTACGGACCCTCCGAAAACCTGATGATCGCCTATGCCGATTTCAACGGCGACGACATCGAGATGGGCACCCCCCTGGTCTGGAACCACGTCTCCATCCCCGAGATGAATGACTGGAACGTCGACGACCAGTGGCGCCGCCCCTTCCACGCCATCACCACCGACAACGCCGGCAACGTCTATTACGCCGGATACCATTTCGCCACCGAGTCTGACGGCACCACCAGCATCAACGAACCGGACATGGACGTCTTCATGTGCCCGAACTACGGCGAGGGCACCTGGACCCGCTACAGCGCCTACAGCAACCTGGATATGTGGAATCCGGATTCCACCCCCAGCGACACCACCGGTTACTTCACCAACCCCGATCTGGGCGACATTCCCTATGGCGACAACGGCGAAATGTACTTTGCCATGTCCAACTCCGCCCACGTGAACGCTGCCGTTGACAACTACGGCAAGATCCACGTTCTGGGCACCTGGGCCCTCAGCGCTTACAGCGGCTATTACTATCCCGCCATGCAGTTCGTGAAAGAATTCGTCTTCGACCCCGCCACCCAGACCTTCGAAGTGCGCGAAGTCTATCCCCAGCAGGATCCTGCCGACACCTACAACACCGGTTTCTGCCCCTGGGATATGGAAGCGCCCTGGGGTGAAGTGGACGAATACCTCTCCGATGGCGCTGGTGGCTTCTACCCTGCCATCGCCACCGACTGGCCTTTCCCCCACTGGGATGAAGCCGCCCACGGCGACGCCATGCTCTTCCACTACAACAACACCAAGGTAACCGATGCCAACGACGAAGGCATGATGGCCGCCGTCTGGCAAAATGCCGAGCGCGCCCGCATGTTCAATCTGTATTCCGAAACCGATTACGCCGCCTACGCCAACACCCCTGAGATCTACATCTCCGTATCTCCGGACAACGGCGACACCTGGAGCGAGCCGATCGTGATCAACAACGTGGAAACCCCGCAGTTCTCCGGCATCAAGCCCATGTGGGTCTATCCCGCGGACCAGGTGCTTTTCACCGCAATGCAAGGCAATAACAAGGTTGGAAAACTGGGCGTGATGTTCTATAACGACTTCACATGGGGCTCCAACGCCATCACCCCTCCCTACCATCCCACCCCGGACGGCGGCGAAGTGATGTTCATGGAACTGCAGATCGTCTTCCCGGCTGGCGGAGCCGACGGCGAAAACACCGCTCCCGCGGTCACCCGCATGCTGCATCAGAACTACCCCAACCCCTTCAATCCTGAAACCACCATCAGTTTCGATCTGCCCAAGTCCGGCCCCGCCAACCTTTCCGTGTACAACGTGAAAGGCCAGTTGGTCAAGACCCTGGCGGACGGAAACCTGAATTTCGGCAAGCAGAGCTTCGTCTGGAACGGTACCGACAACAACGGAAACAACGTCACCAGCGGCATCTACTTCTACCGCCTCACCGCCAACGACAGCGTTGAGACCAGAAAGATGATGTTGATGAAGTAAGACTTCACCGGATATAAATGATCCAATAGCCCGGGTGCCAGCCACCCGGGTTTTTCTTTTAGGCAGAATCTGCCTCCCGGCGATTTTCTGCTTGACAATATCTCAGCTGCCGCCAAATATAGAATTTGGTGGCCTATGGTCCGCGCGAAGCGGACCGGACATTGGATTCTCATAGTTCTGTTTATAGATAACGCCTGCTCGCGCCCTAGCCGGAGCAGAGCCCAAAGCTTAGCAAACTACCAAAGGATATGGAGAAAACCATGAAACGTATTTGTTTATTCATTCTGGTCCTGGCCCTCTTGCCAGCCCTGGCGCTGGCTGAGGCCATGCTACCCGGCCCCCAGCCAAAAGCCCTGCCCAGTCCCCAGGGCATGAGACTGCCCCCGCAACGCGAGGTCCCAAGCTACACCTTCACCAAACTGCCCACCGCCATCATCACCAATTATTACGATTACATGATCGGCAGCTACAACGAACTGCCGCTGGTGGTGATCCCGGATGTGGCCGGAGGCGGTTATTTCATGAGTTACCACGGACGCCGCCAGGCCACCAGCACCCGCCGCGTTTTTTACACCTATCTGGATCCCTCCGGCAACGTGATCAACAACAACGAGATCACCAGCGTGCAGAACCATGAAGGTTTCCCGGCCATTGCCGTGGACCCGGTTTCCGCCAAGCCCATGTACGCCTGGCACGCCGATGCCGATGATGATGCACCGCTGGAAACCCAGTTCACCTCCGATGCCTTCATCGCCGGCATTTCCGGCCTCTTCAACGACCTCGCCCTGGTCTGCGACGCCCCTGTGGTCATCGACCCGCCCAACGCCGATCCCACCTCCGACAACGAATTCATCTGGCCCTGCATGGTGATCGGACCCTCGCCGGTGGCGGGCAAACGCCGCGTCTATGTGGGTATGCGCAACTTCATTTCCCACGCCCTGAACGGCAGCCCCAGCGAAAACATGTACATCGCCTATGCTGACTTTAACGGCGACGACATCGAAATGGGAACCCCACTGGCCTGGAACCACACCAGCATTCCGGAGCAGGATGCCTGGAACCACGACACTGTGGAATTCCGCCGCCCCGCCGGCACCCTGGCCGTGGATAACGCCGGAAACCTATACTGGGCTGGGCACCACGTTGCTTATGATGCGTCCGACAACGACCTCGGCGACCCGGATATGGACGTCTTCGTCTGCCCGAATTACGGGGAAGGCACCTGGACCCGCTACAGCGGATACGGCAACATTCCCACCATCAATCCCAACCAGGCCCCCAGCGACACCACCGGCTATTACACCAATCCCGACGCGGGAGACATCCCCTACGGCGACAACGGTGAAATGTACTGGGGTATCTCCAATTCCGGCCACGTGAACGCCACCGTGGGCCCGGACGGCAAGCTGCACGTTCCCAGCATCTGGGCTTTGCAGGCCTACAGCGGTTATTACTATCCCGCCCTGCAGTTCGTGAAAGAATTTGTCTTCGACCTCAGCACCCATGAATTCGAGATCCGCGACATCTTTCCCCAGCAGGATCCCAACGACGATTTCAACGGCACCTTCACCCCCTGGGACCTCGAAGCACCCTGGGGCGAAGTGGACCAATACGCGGACGACGGCGCTGGCGGCTATTTCCCCGCGATGTATACCGACTGGCCCTTCGCGCACTGGGACCAGGCCGCCCACACAGACCTGATGATGTTCCATTACAACGGCGTGAGGGTTTCCGAGCCCAACGACCATGGCATGATGGTCTGCATCTGGCAGGATTCCGACCGCGCCCGCATGTTCAATTACTATTCCGATACGGATTACGCGGCCTTTGCCCAGACCCCGGAGATCATGATCTCTGCCTCTCCGGATAACGGCATCACCTGGAGCGAGCCCATCTCCATCAACAATGTGGAAACCCCCCAGATGGCCGGCATCAAGCCCATGTACACCTATCCCGCGGACAAGGTGATCTTCACCGGCATGCAGGGACAGAACGAGGTTGGCAAGATCGGGATCATGTTCTACAATGATTTCACCTGGGGTTCAAACGTAAATGCTCCCGCCTATCATCCCACCCCGGACGGCGGCGAAGTGATGTTCATGGAACTCGAGATCGTCTTCCCGCTTGGCTTGGCTTCTGACGATCCCACCGTGCCCTCCGTGGCCAAGCTGCTGCTGCAAAACTACCCCAACCCCTTCAACCCCGAAACCACCATCAACTTCGATATGCCGGCCTCCGGCCCCGCCCAGCTCGAGATCTACAACGTCAAGGGCCAGCTGGTGAAAACCCTGGCGGAAGGCAACCACGATTTCGGCCGCCACAGCTATGTCTGGAACGGCACCGACAACGGCGGCAACAGCGTCTCCAGCGGCATCTACTTCTATCGCCTGAGCACCAATGGCCACAGCGAAAGCCGCAAAATGATGCTGATGAAATGAAGCAACTTATCTCCGGAATTATTCCGGTTCAAACCTCAGGGGATGGCCTCAGCGCCATCCCCGTTTTTTTCCTCTCTTTCAAATCAAGTGTGTGACTGAGGCAACCCGTTATGAACCATGCCAGCTTATCTTGGGTTGCCAAGTCCCTGCGCTGACTCTGCCCAGCCGCGAAGCTTAACAAGGGCACACAACCCCGCCTTGCGCGGGGTGCAGGGCTATAGGCGGGGTGTTTCAACCCCCGTAAAAGCACCCGGGCAAATGCCTGAAAAACCCCTCGCCAGAGGGGTGCAGGACTTGGGTTCGTGATTTATCGCGGATCAGAGATGCGTTGCTAAATCCCCGGTCATTTTGGCGAAGCGATTAATCGCTCCGCAAATTCCTTCACACCGAGGGTTTGTATCCTGTTGCCTGGTCCTCCCTGCTGCGGGGGTTGAAACACCCCGCCTATAGTCCTTCACCCCTCTGGCGAGGGGTTTTTCCGGTCATTACCCACTCGGAAAAAGAGCCCTTTGTTTTGAGTGGCTCCTGCGATCATTACGGGATAAATACGGGATCAATACGGATGAAATCCGTATTGATCCCGTATTTATCCCGTAATGATAATGGGAGCCAACTGGGTTTGGATCTGTTTGGGAGCGCAAATGGGCAAAAATCCAAAACCCAAACCAGGCACGTAGGGACGGCATATTCATTTAGTGTTGGTCCGAGATATATTTACTCTTGGCAAGACAGGCCATCCCTGCAGGGCTTTGGTTGATTTGCTTATCGATGGGCGAGGAGGGAAGGATATTTATTTGCGCAGCATCAGCCAGACGAAGAAGGGGCAGCCCACCGCGGCGGTGACCACGCCCACGGGAAGTTCGATCGCGGCGATGTTTTTGGCGATGAGATCACCCAGCAGCAGAAACACTCCGCCGCCGGCAAGGGACCAGAGATAGACCCTTTTCTGGCCTGAGGGGACAAAGAAGCGCACCACGTGGGGAATGATAAGGCCCACGAAACCGATGATGCCGGCATAGGAAACGGTGATCCCGATGAGCAGCGAAGTGAGGATGAAGATCTCTTTGCGCACGCGGGAAACATTGATGCCCACGCTGCCGGCATAGACGTCTCCCCCGCTCATGATATCCAGGGCCGGGGCGCGGAAATAAAGCCAAGCCAGGATCAGCAGCGAAATCCCCATCAGCACTAAAAAGAAGCTCCACTCGCCGTGAGTAAAGACGTGCCCCAGGTTGCCCATCAGGGTGCCCAGGATGATCATGGTGTCCTTTTGAAAAAGGTACATCACCAGGGATATCCCGGCCGCGAAAAACATCCCGGCGATAACCCCCGCGATCAGCAGCCGGCTGCGGTCGAAGCTGCCTTTTTTCTGCGCCAGACGCCAAACCACCACCAAGGTGAGCACCGCGCCGATGAAGCCGCCCAAAGGCATCAGCAGAGTTAATCCCAGAACTCCGAAGAGGATGGCGCCAAAGGCCGAACCGGAGGAAATTCCCAGAATGTACGGTTCCGCCAGGGGATTGGCCAGCATCAGCTGATATACAGAGCCGATCCCGGCCAGGGCCATGCCGGTGAATACCGTCAGGATCAGCCGCGGCAGGCGCAGTTCGGTAACGATGTTCAGGTCCGCGCCGCCGCCAAACAGATACAGGGCGGCGATGAGCACGCCAGAGAGAATGAGCAGCAGCGCGAAGATCAGCTCGCGTTTCACAGCTCGTTCGCCTCCGGAAAGAACAGCTGGTGCAAAAGATCAAGGCCCCGCAGGGTGCGCGGGGTGGCCTGCTGGATCAGGTCTGGATCGAGATCGGCCTCGAAATAGACGCGGCGATCGCGGATGGCGGGTATGTCCTGCCAGCCTTTGCGCGCCAGCAGGGAGGACAGATCGTCGTGGGAATAGCAGATGATGATGTCCGGCCGGGCCTTGACAACGTCCTCCGGATCAACGCGGGCGTAATCACGCTCCAGGGTGCTGAAGATATTGTCCCCGCCGGCTGTTTCGATCAGTTCGCCCACGAAGGAGTAATCAGAAACGCTCATCAGGGGATCGCGGTAGATCTCCAGATACACTTTGGGGCGGGAGAGCCCGGCCGACCGGTTTCGCATGGCCGCGATGCCCCGGCTCAGGCTGTCTGCCAAAGCTTTGGCTTCTGTGGTTTTTCCGATCTGCCTGCCGATCTCAATCACCGCGAGGGGCAGGTCATCCAGCTTGCGGGGATAGATCTGGATCACCCTGAGGCCCATTTTCTGCAGATCTGTGCCGAGGGCTTCCTGCTCCAGGGCCGAGGTGAAAACCAAGTCCGGTTTCAGGGCCAGGATCGCTTCTTTGTTCACCGCCCCGAAATTGCCCACCTGTTCGATCCGCGTTAGCTGGGGCGGATAATCGCATTCGCGGGTAACGCCCACCAGATTGGAAGTTCCATCCAGGGCGGCAATGATCTCCGCCACTTCCGGGGAGAGAGCCACGATCCGCAATTGCCCCTCTGCCTCCGCCCCACTATGGCAAGCGCCGGCCAGCAGCGCTAAAAGAGCGGCCGCGAGGGCAGAAATCCGCTTCAATGCAGTATGTCCACCCGGATGCGGGTGGGGTCGGTCAGCCAGGCTACTTCGTTTCTGAGCTCGGTGACATCTTTGCTGTAGAGGCGGATGCAGCCGTGCGAAACATAGCGCCCGATCGAAGAGGGGCTGCTGGTTCCGTGGATGCCGATGCCAGTCCAGCTGTCTGAGGAAAAACTGCCTCTTTTGGTGTTCACGGCAAAAAACCAGGGCCCGTAAACTCCCGGCCCGCTCACGCTGCCTGTGATCGGCGATGTGTAGCGCCAGGTGCTCGAAGGCCGGATCGAGGTAATGTGGAAATGCCCTTCGGGGGTGGCGTTGTCGTTCTCTTTGGTTTTATCCTTGGAGTTTTTTCCCACAGCCACCGGATAGGTTTTCAGCAGCACCCCGTCCCTGTATAGATGCAGCTTGTGGCTGCTTTTCCTGATGATGATATAGTAGCCTTGGGTGATATTCCGGGGTTCTCTATTTTGCCAGGCCTTCAGGCTGTCCGTATAGGCCGGAAGCACTTTGAGAGCGCCATCCTCTGTAAAGAGGGTGTCCTGCGCGGCCTCCACAGCGGAGATCGTATCCGCTTCCCCGGAGGAATTCTCCGTCTGGCCCCAAAAGACTCCGGTGTATAGCAAAAACAGCAGCAGGGTCGGTATGATCTTGCGGCATATCTGTCGGTTCAATTTCACCTCTCGTACTCAATATTTTTATCAGGCCCCAACATCCCATTCTGCCGGATACACTCGCCGGCGGCAAGGATATTTGTCAACCGCTTTTTATACTAAGCCCAAAGGCCTATCCCTCAGATTTGTTTACCGGGCCTGGTTGCCAAGCCCCAGATCTGGCCGGTTGATTTTTTCGGTTGACGTAAACACTGAAATCAAATTTTAAGTAAGAACGTTCAGCTCTGCGCTTGGCAGAGATGAAGGCTATTACAGGAGACCAGATGAAACGTGTTTTTTTGCTGCTGATAATGCTCGCGGCCCTCGCGCTGGGAGCCAGGGATCCCGATCCCAAAGCTGTGATCGGCAAGATCGACGACGTTGTTTACAGCTATGCGGATTACAACAAGATCCTCTCGAATTACTTCAGCTACCACCAGAACCAGAAGGGGCGGGCGCTCACTGAAGAGGAAAAAGCCGAGCTGAACAACCGCTGCTGGGAAGAACTGGTGGGCCGCTATATCTACGACAAGGCCATCAAGGCCGGCAAGATCAAGATCACCCGGCAGGAACTGCTGCGGGAAGCAAAGAAGAATCCTCCCGCGGCTGTAAAACAGATCCCGGACCTGCAGAAAAAGGGCAGGTTCGACCAGAAAACGTATGAAAAAGCCCTCAGCGAAGCCAGTGAATTCCGCGAAGCGGTGCTGGACGAGGTTCGGGCTCTCTATCAATACAACAAATTGCTGGATGCGATCCGCTCGGAAGCCGTGGTGACCGAAGACAGCGTGCGGGTGCAGTGGGAACGGGATTCTGAGGTCGTGGACGCCAAGATCATCTTTTTCGACGCCAACCGCCAGACCGGCGTGGTGCCCTCCGAAGAAGAAGCCCGTGCCTATTTTCAGGAAAGGATCGAGGAATTCCGCAAGGATGATTGCCGCCGCTACCGCTATGTGAGATTCGCCAAAGTGGCTTCTCCGGAAGATTCCCTGGCAGCGGAGGAACGCGCCTGGCAGCTTTACCGCGAGCTCCAATCCGGAGCGGATTTTGCCGAACTGGCCCGCGAGCATTCCCAGGATCCAGGCTCTGCCGCCAACGGCGGCGATCTGGGCTGGTTTGGGCGAGGCCGAATGGTGGCTGTTTTTGAAGCGGCCGCCTTCAACACCCCCATTGGCGAGATCTCGGAACCGGTGCTTTCAAACTTTGGCTGGCATATCATCCAAACCCGGGACCGGCGCGACACCGAAGCCGGAGAAGAAGTTTCCGCCGGTCACATCCTTATCCGGCTGGAACCAAGCATGGCCACCCAGCAGCGGATGAAAGCCCAAAGCGCTCAGCTCTTCCAGCTGGCCAAAGATATAGGCTTGGCCAGGGCAGCCGGGGAAATGGGGCTGCAGGTGGAGGAATCAGCCGTTTTTCAAGGCGGGGACGCTTTCATCGGCGGCATCGGCCGGGATCCCGGTTTGGTCAGCTTCGCCTTCGCCAATCCGGAAGGCGCGCTGGCCGATATGTTTTTCGCGCCCTCGGGCGACATCTACGTCTGCGAAATTTCCGGCGTTTACCCTGTTTATTACCCCAGCTTTGAAGAAGAGCGTGCCCGGGTGATGAGCAGCGCCTCCAGCGCCAAACGAGGCTATCTGATGAATGCCAAAGTGCAGAATTTCGTGAGCAATCTCAAGCCGGAGCAGTATCTGGACTGGGCGGAGCGCGACAGCATCATGGTGGTGGAGATAACGGACCACAGAAAAGGCGACAACATCAGTTCCATCGGCAAAGTACCGGCCCTCGAGGAGGCGCTGTTCGGCACTCCGGAAGGCAGTTTCGCGCCCTTGATCAGCGAGCCGATGCGCTGGTTTTTGGTGAAGGTGGAAAGGCATCAGTTGCCGGATCCCGCGGTGTGGGAACGGGACAGGCAAAAACTGCTGGCCGAAGCCCGCGAAACGGCCCGGCAGGAACACCTGAACGAATGGTACCGGCAGGAACGCCAGAAGATAAGCATCATCGACAACCGCCGGGATTATTACGACCTCAGTTCCACCGGCAAAGTGATCAAGCTTTAGCCGACAGCGGCTGCAGAAGCTGCTACCAATGCGTATCGCGCCGGCCTGGCTGGGTATCTGAGGATCAGCCGGGATGGCTGGAGGGCGATTCCGGATGGAAATGGATCATCACCCGGCGCAAACCGCCTTCGTAATGCGCCAGCAGCTTTTCCTCCACCCGGTGGGCAATGGTATTGCCCTCATCCACGCTGATGCCGCCGTCCACGCAGATCGACATTTCCAGCGTGTAGAAAGTTCCGAAGCGGTGCACGCCCAGATCCTCGATCTGGCGCACTCCGTCCACAGAGAGGGCGAGCCGGCGCACAGTATTGCCAAACTCCTTGTCGGGAATGGCATCCATCAATTCCGAAGACGATTCCATGATGATGGAGATCCCGGTGCGGAAAATGAAGATGGCCACCACCGCACCGGCCGCGGGATCCATCCAGAGCCAGCCCAGCCGGGCAGCTGCCACGCCCAAAATAACCGCGCCGGAGGCCAAGATGTCGTTCAAATGGTCGTTAGCGAGGGCTCTGAGGGTGGGATTCTCGGTTTTACGGTAATTCTTTTTTGTCAGGTTCAAAAGGTAGATCTTGAGCACCAGGGTGGCCGCGGCGATCACCAGCACCCAAAGCGAGGATTCCTTCACCTCCGCGGGATTGGAGACCAGCTCGAAGATCTTGTTCAGCGATTGCCAGAAGATGGCTATGGCAGTGGTGATGATGAAAGCGCCAACCACGATCGCGGAAATGCTCTCCAACTGCCGGTGCCCGTAGGGATGCTCCCGGTCGGGGGGTTTGTTGGCCTGGCGCATGAAGATCTTCACCGCCACATAATAGACCACATCCGAGGTGGAGTTGATGCCGTCGGCCAGCAGGGCTTGCGAATGGCCGAAAATGCCGATCAGCGATTTGAGGATGGCCAGGATAACGTTGCTGAACAGGCCAAAATTGACGGTGCGGTTGGTGATCTTGTCTCTATCGCTCATTCTGCAAGCTCCATTAGGTCAGGCAGATCCAGACTGGGAAAGGCCTGGCGCAGCTTGGCGCGGAATTCAGCGGTGTCGATGGCTCTGGCCCCCACAGACGCAGAATTCAGAACCCAAGCCCGGATCCTGAAAGGGATCAGCACCCGCGGCCGCAGCTCTTCCAGGCAGCGTTCCAGGCGGTTGAGGCTGAGTTTCAGGCACTCCGGATGGCGGAAGATCATTTGCGCTTTGGAAGCCGCCAGGGCCTCCCGGATCCTGTCATAGACCACATCGGTAAGCGCGCCGGGGATGTAGATGGCGTCCAAACCCTCTTCCAAAAGGCGTTTAAGGGCTTTCTCGCTGCCCAGAAGCGAACCCAACCCTGTTTCCGACCAGCGGCCGTTTCGGCGGCTCAGGATCCCGGCTGAACCAGCCAGCATCGCGCGTTCCTGGGATTTTACAGCAAGTGTGGGAAGATAATTCAGCAATTCCAGGCGCCTGATCTCGCCGATGATGGCAGTTAGCGGACCAAAGCTCGCTCCAATCAGCACCGCCACGGCATCCACGTCTGCGGAAAAAGCGATGGATTTGCGGTCCAGCGAACCGTCGATCAATACTTTCCGGGCGCCCAGGGATCGCATCCTGTTTAATACGGAGATCTGCATCGATACTGAGCCCGGGCCGGTGATCTCGGTTTGGAGGGGGCTCAGGCTGCGCGCCAGCCAGAGTTGCCGCGGCGCGGAACCGGGGGAGAATTTTTCCAGGACTTCCACTGAACTGCCCAGTTTGTCCAAAGTGGGGGTATCGCAGCAGAAAAGCGTGTCCGGATCGAGCTTCACCGGTGGTTTGGGCACGCGGAAAACAGAATCCTGCTCTTCGCCGTCGATCCCGGTGCTGAAAACGCCCCAAACGCCTTGCTGGCGCTGGACGAGCAGATGATTTAGGAGAGTGGTTTTCCCGGCATTTTTGCAGATGCCGACCAGCGCCACAGCACGGACAGACTGGATCCAACCGAAGGAACCAGGCCCCGCTGAACTGATCATCAGAGTTATCCGGGCTTACTTTTTCCGGCGTTGGTTGCGGCGGGTTTCAGCCGGACCGATGGAAACCTTCTTGCCCCGCATCAGAGCCATCACGCCTTCCGTGGAACGGCGCTCCACCGCGCATCGGGCTTTGTATTGCTTGTCATCCGGGGCAGTGTATTCCGGCTCGGTGTAGGCGGTGATGAAGCCTTCGTAGTTGCGCAGCACCACGCGTCCCGGCATCTGGGATACAATGTAGTTCGGCATCACGGGGATCTTGCCTCCGCCGCCGGGGGCGTCCACCACAAAGGTGGGCACGCAGAGTCCGGAGGTATGTCCGCGCAGGGATTCAATGATCTCGATGCCCCTGGAGATAGGGGTGCGGAAATGGGCAATGCCTTCCGAAAGGTCGCATTGATAGATGTAGTAGGGCCGCACGCGGTTGCGCACAAGGGCGTGGACCAGCGATTTCATCACGTCCACGTGGTCATTGACGCCTTTCAGCAAGACGGACTGGTTGCCCAGCACCACACCCGCTTCCGCCAGCCGGGCCAGGGCGGCGGAGGAATCCTTGGTGATCTCGTTCGGGTGGTTGAAATGGGTGTTCAGCCAGACGAACTTGTATTTCTTGAGCACGGCGATCAGCTCATCGGTGATGCGCTGCGGCATCACCACCGGGGTCCTGGTGCCGATGCGGACGATATCCACATGCTTGATCCGGGCCAGGCGCTGCAAAACCTCGTCGATGCGGGCGTCGCTCATGGTGAGGGGGTCGCCGCCGGAGAGGATCACATCCCGCACTTCCTTGTGCTCTTCGATGTATTTGATCGCCTTGTCCACGTTCTTTTTGGGCATGGGGGCGTCGTATTCGCCGGCCTTGCGGCGCCGGGTGCAGTGGCGGCAATACATGGAGCATTGGTCCGTGAGCAGCAGTAGCACGCGGTCCGGATAGCGATGCGTCATTCCGGGAACGGGGGCGTCGGCATCTTCGCTGAGCGGATCGGCCATGTCGGAAAGGTCCATGAAGCTTTCGGCTATGCGCGGTACGCATTGCAGGCGCACGGGGTCCTGGAGGTTGTTGTGGTCGATCAGGCTGAGGTAATAGGGCGTGATGGCCATGCGAAAGGAGAAGCTTTGGGATTTGGCGACGGCCTCTTCCTCCGGCTGCAGCTCGATGTATTTCTTCAGGGTGTCAAAATCGGTGATGCGGTTGCGGATCTGCCAGTGCCAGTCGTTCCACTCTTTGGCCGTGGCGATCGTGCGGATCTTGGTTATGCTTGCCATTTTTTTACCTCACTGATCGGTGTATCTTTCCTGGAATATTTTCATCAATACGGGATTGCGGCGCAGCAGATCGATGGAAATGGCGGCGTGGTGGCGCGCGTAACCGTTGCCGAGGATCATGTCCACATCGGCTCCGATGCCTTCGGCTCCCAGTGCAGCTTTGGTGAAGGAAGTGGCCATGGAAAAGAAATAGACCAGGCCGCGGTCTTTGCAGGCCATGATCGAAGGCAGTTCCGTATCTTCAATGTTCACAACGTTGATCACCACATCGGCCATCTGGCCCCGAGTGTGGCGCGCCACTTCCTGCTGGATGGTGAGGGCGTCGGTGGCGTCGGCGATTATCACTTCGTTGCAGCCGGTCTGTTTACAGGTTTCGATGTAAGAGGGATTGCGAACAATGCCGATCACCTTGCCGGAAACGCCCACCCGTTCGCGGGCAATAGCGTTGCAGAGCACTCCGCTTTTGCCGTTGGCGCCCAGGATCACAACTGTGTCGCCGGGTTTGGCCAGACGCTCCACCTGGGCCGGGGCTCCTGCCACGTCCAGCACGGATAAAGCCAGGTTTTCATCCATGTCGTCCGGCAGTTTGGCATAGATGCCGCTGCTGAAGAGGATCGCCTGGCCCTCGATCTCCACCTGGTCCTTGTCCAGCAGCACGCGCTTGACCCTGTTGATCTTGAGCGGCGTAAGGGAAAGCGAGACCAGGCTGGCGATCTTGTCGCCCACTGCGATCTCGTCCTCCATTTCAAACTTCGGCCCGATCTGCGCCACCCGCCCGATCAGCATGCCGCCGGAACCGGTGTCTTCATTCTTGTGTTTGCCGGTGCGGTTCACCAGGTCGATGGCGTGATCGGCAAAGGCCTTTTCCATATCTGTGTGCCCTTGGGCGGCCAGCTTGTTCTTGATCTGGTGGAAAGAGGCTGAATCCACATTGAGGCGGATCACGTCGATGAGCAGTTCGTTGTCCCAGAGCTCGCCCATATCGTTGTTCAGGACCCTCGCGGGCTGGGGCAGCACGCCCTGGGGTTCAATTACGCGGTGTGTTCCAAAACGGCAGCCGCCGGTTTTCATATTCAACTCCCTAAGATACTGTGATCTATTATGTTTATTATTATCAATCAGAAAGGTCAGTTTTTCTGGCTGTCAGCTTTTGTCAAGGACAAAGGGGGCAGCCCGTCGCGATTGGGAAGGGGGGGGGCTATTCCAGAACCGGAGACGGCTCCTGCCCCTGTTGTTCGCTGGCGGGCAGTATGAACAATTCCGGGTGGGTGAAATCGTAGTAGAGGATCCTCAGGTTGCCCTGGGGGGAATAGGAATAAGTGGCGGTGCGGGATTCATCGAAGATCCAGCTGACCGTTTCCTTTGCTTTATCCACCAAAACGCTCTCCCCGTGCATCTTGTGCAGCTGGTCGAGCACATACTTATCCTGTTCCGGGGTGTTTTCGCCGTTGTAAACCACGCTCCAGCCATGCAGAACCTCGGAGTCGGGATCCACGTAAAGCACCACGAAATCGATGAGGGGGTTGAAATCCGAAGTGTAGATCACCCAACTGCCGATCACTTCCTGAGCCACAAAGCCCTGCTGCACCATCAGCGAATCCGCCAGGTTCAGGCCATCGCCGTAGGCAACGCCGAAAAGGCCCGCCTGGGCGGGCAACCCTGCCACTGCAAGGGCCAACGCCAGTATCATGTATAGTTTTTTCATCTTTCACCTAGTCTTGTTTGGCGCATTAATTCCGCCCTGCCGCCTGAAGTCAATAAAAATCCTGCCAGGTGGTTCCAAACCAGGGTCAGATGATTCAACCTGATACCCTCCCTAGCCCCTGATCCCGGAGCAAAATCCTGCCTCCCGCATAATGCCCGCCTGAGATGCGGCGATCAAGCGGGAGGCAAGCGGGGAACTGATCTAAGAGGCTTAAGCAGGAAAAGGGGCTCACACACTCCCAAGCAGCGGGAGGAAGGATCGCTCCCCCGGCTTAGCGAGCCCGGCAGCAGCTCCGCGGCGCGGATCCAGGCGCGAAAAAGCGCCGGGTTTGCCGCCCGGCGCGTACATGGGAGTATGTCCTCTCTATTCCTTTTTCACAGGATCGATGGGAATGAGGTTGTCTTTGGAAGGGTAGCTGTAGCAGAATTTCTCTACCACTTTATAGTACATCATCGGTGAAGGAATGGGGCTGATGGTGCAGGTGCCGGCATTCAGGTTAGTGGCCACGGTGGTGGAAAACGAACCGAAGGGGCTGGTGTCGCTGTAGATGTCGTAGCGCATGGCAGTGTTCTGGGTCCAGTTCAGCGTCACCTGGTTGGCGGCCGGATCGTACTGTATGGTAACGGTGGGCTGCACCGGCGGGGTGGCCGAGGCAACGTTCAGGGTATAATTTCCCGAATCATTGCTGTAACCACCCACAACAATATAGTAGGTCCCAGCGGGAACGTAGTTACAGCCGCTGTTTACATAAGAAGTATAATCTGCGTAAAAATCTTCGTTGATGAGCAGGACGTCCCCGGGGGCAGTTCCGGGAGCTGTAACCAGGGCCACGGCAGTGTCGTAGCCGGAACCGGCCAGGTCGATGCTGAGCAGCGTGGGCTGGCTAAGGGTCAGTTGGTATACTACATCCGGAGAACTCCCAAGAGTGCCTGTTGCAGAATAGTAACCTGTGATCGGATTCAACAGATTCACCAGTCCACTGGCTGCACCGTAGGGACCATGGTCATGGTTATAATGAATGGTGGTAAAGGAATCCGTAAAGGGCAGGGCCGAGATCACGATGGGCTGGCTTACAGTATCTCCCAGCAGATAGGTGGTGCTTTGCGGGAAGCTGAGGATGGTTCCAGTAGCGTTGGACATCACGTTCAGGCATTCATTGTCAATAGCCAGATGGCTTACTCCACCTGGGTCTGCCACCCGCATCAGGAATTGATGCGTGGTCCAGGGTGGAATACTGATGGACGCCGGCAGCGGATTGATCCCATCCATTTCAAGCAAAGTGTAGGTCAATGCTCCGGTTCCTCCCAGGTTAACACTGTAGCTATCGGTTTGCGCGCCTTTGTTTTGGAGGGTCACAACGTAATCCAGGCTGCCTCCCGCCAATAAGAACCCGCCGGGGGGCATGTTCACATAGAAATCGTATGGCGGGCTCTCCTGCACCCGCACGTTGTCGATCAGCCAGCCGTACCGCTGCATCGATGAATCCGCTTTCAGGCGGAAACGCAGCATCAGGTTTGGCTGTCCGAGATAGTTCCTCAGGTCAAAGACCTCCTGTTTCCACCAAGAGTTGTCCGGCACGTTGATAATCCCGCTGCCCCACTCCGGATAGGCTGATTCCGTGAAGCAATCACCCTCAGGATTGTTGGCTTGGGGAGCCACATAGTTACCAAACCCCAGGTACTCAGGTATCATGAATGGCATGTAAGACAACCCACCATCGATCGACACCTCGACGTAACAGTGATCATAATCGTGTTCCGTCTTGGCTATGTGATCGAAGTATAGCAGAGGAAAAGTGGCTGTGGTCAGG
>JAJBBF010000149.1 GCA_020532215.1 Candidatus Cloacimonadota bacterium | reverse complement strand
TCCGGGGCCCCCTCCCCGGAATGACAAATCGGGCCTGCACGATCGTGTGGGCCGTTTTTGGTTTGTCCACAAATTACACAAATTCACACGAGTTAAAAGGGGTATGGTAAAGAATAGGCCGCGGAAAAGCGCGGAACCAGGGAAAATGCTTGGGAAAAAAGGAACTGTCCACAAATTACACGAATTTACACGAATTAAGAGGGGATGGGGGAAAAGAATGGGTCACGGAAAAAAGCGGAACCAGGGAAAATGCTTGGGAAAAAAGGACTGTCCACAAATTACACAAATTCACACGAATTAAAAGAGGGTATGGGAAAGAATGGGCAGCTGAAAAGCACAGGAAAAGAAATGGTGTAGGTCATCCCGGGTTTGATCCGGGTATTTATATTTTCATACGGATTAACGGATTAAACGGATTATACGGATTTCTTTTATCTGTGATATCTGCTAAATCTGTGTGAGCCCCTTTTTTTCCTACGGATTCAACTGATTCAATGGATCATACGGATTCTTTTTCGATCAGCGTAGATCATAATGATCCGCGTCATCTGTGTTCTATTCTTCTTTTTCCGTTCTTTTCCGTGTTTTTCCGCGTTCCCATGCTCTATGCCCTGCTGTTGCAAAAAAAGGGGGCTTATTCAGCCAGGCCGAGTTTGTAGGCCCTGGCCAGCCAGCGCCGGCGGGTACGCGCGGATGACAGCTTCACCGAGCCGAAGTAGCTGCTGCGGACGGGTTTGACCCCGCAAAAGCGCAGATTGGCGTTCATCATCTTGTAGCCGGGGTCTTTGAGATAGAGCCGGTAATAAACCGGAGGGCCGTCCATCGTTACAATGAGGCGCGCGGACCTGCCCCTGAGGAGTTTGTCCCAGCCCACCGCCAGGCCCTTCCGCTGGCGGTATTTATAGGCAAATCCGGGCAGCAGGATGATCTCCAGGAAGAGCTTCAGCAGCGCCGGGGGAGTGGCCCACCAGTTCGGATAGGCGAAAACCAGCAGATTGCAGGCCGCGATCTGACTTTGTACAGCCAAAAGTTCTTCCGACAGCGCCACCTTTTGCTTCTGGCCATGCTTCAGATACGGCTCCAGATCCAAGGAGCCCAGCGTGACGGTTTCCACTTCGTGGCCCGCGGCCAGGGCCCCCCGGCGGTATTCATCCGCCAGGGCGTGGCAAAAGCTGTCTTCCCGCGGATGCGCTTTGATCAGCAATATCTTCATGTATCCTCAGCCTTTTCTGTTTTTAGCTGGCGCCCGTGACGGCGTCAACCGCAATGCATGAAAGGATACTGCGCGGGGTGGGGGTTATCGGTCAAGTATTTTCCTTGCCAAAGCCTACAAAGCCCTGCGGGCTTTTGGTCAACGAGGACGTCGACCTTCCGGTGGGCGGCCGTAGCGCAGCATTCCAATGCTGCGTTTTGGCTTTTCGCAGGATCGGAATCCTGCGCCACGGTTTTTTTCGCGGGATCGGAGCCGCAGGCGTCCTCGCCTGCGAAGCTTCGCAGAAGCTTGATTTGTTTTGGGCAAGTCCCTGCGGGACTTAGGCAGACGGGGACGTCTGCCGCTCCGTTTTCACCGGAAGGCCCGACCGCTGTGTCATCCCGGGAAGCGTGCGCCAGCACGCGGGGACCCGGGATCCAGGCCTTCGGGGTAATGCCCCCAGAGGGTGTCGATTCAGACTGCGTCTGGATCGAACCCGCCTTGGATGTGATGTTGTTTTGGTTTGACCGCCTGGATTCCGGGGCCCCCAGCACCCCACGAACTCGCTGCGCTCGTCCGCGAGGACCCCGCCTCCCCGGAATGACACGTCGGGGCGGGGTGGAGGATGGATCTGGGTTCCGGGGCCCCCACAGCACCCCACGGGTTCGCTGCGCTCGTCCGCGTTGACCTGCACCTGCATGGTGCTCCTGATTTTCGCAAAGCCTACAAAGCCCTGCGGGCTTTTGGCCAACGAGGACGTTGACCACCCAATAGTCACACCCTTTCACGCCAGGCTGGCCATCGCAGCCGGGATGGCCTGGCAAGATACAGAATTCTTAAATATTTATTGACATATAATCACCGATATCATAATTTGTTTAATAACCCATAAGGAGGTTTTTACGATGAAAAAGATCTTTCTGGTGGTTTTGGCATTGTGGGCGGCAACCGCCGTTGGCGCGATGCCCAAGGGAAAACTGAATCTCGGGGGCCATGTTTCATTCACACAAAGTTACCCGGGCATGTCGTTGAACGTCAGCCCCAATATCGGTTATGCCATCGCGGATAATGTGATGTTGGATCTGGAATTGTCCTATGATTTCCTGCTGGGGCCAAGCTATACTTCGTCCGCTTTGGGAGCGGGGCTGAGCGCGAGGTATTTTATCAGGAATGCGTATGCGGGCGCGGGTCTCATACAGGTTTTTCAGGCGTTTGAATGGCCGGAAAAAAACCCTAAACCAACGTCTTCGCAAACCATCCTGATCCTGAAAGCAGGACTGATCATCCCCATTGCCGAAAAGGCATACCTGGATCTGGGGGGCGATCTCACGATCGCGCCAACCTCCACCTGGGGTTATCTTGAACCCGCGTTTGGCGTGGATATCTGCCTGGGGATCCAAGTATTCTTGTAGCTTCAAAGCTCCCGCAAAGGCAGCCGCAAGGGGGTTGAAAAAGCTGAAGGAGCGGGAAAGCCAGGGCAGGCGTCAGGGCCGCTGCTGACTCATCTCCGGGGTAACGCGCACCTTTTCCTCCCAGTCGTTGGCGCGGTTGGCGATCTCGTCCAGTTCTTCCCGGGTGAAGAGCGCTTCGGCGTCCTCGATCCGGTTCATGGCCTCCAGATGGTGCTGGCGGGCGGCGATGGTCCACCAGACGTAGGCTTCGAGGTCGCTCTGCTGGGAACCATTGCCTTCCCAGCGGGCCAGGCCCAGGTAATACTGCGCCTCGGGATCGTTGCCGTAGGCGTATTGGTAGAGTGTGTTCACGGCTGTTTCCAAATCCCGGCTGGAGGAGGGATTTTCGTAAAGCTGGATAGCTTCCTCGAGGTTGGAAGGATCGTGGGAAATGGTTTTTTCCTCTTCTATGATTGCCGGTTTGTCCTTGATCTTGGGGCTTTTCTTTTTGCATCCGGCCGCGGCGGCCAGGATCAGGCAGGCCAGCAGCAGCCAGACGGCTGTTTTGCGCACGCGTCCTCCTCCGGTGATGGGTTGCCTGGGTTTATCTGTATTCGTAGATCATCCAGCCGTCGGTGCCCAGGGCCAGGAAGATCAGATTGCCGTCCAGCGCCACGTCGAAGACCTCGGTGTAGGGGTGGGTGATGGTCCGCAGGTCCTGCACGCGGAGGGGATTGGTGACGTCGAGGATCTTGAGGCCGCCCTGGCCGAGGGCGAGGTAGAGCAGGTTGTCTTTCAGCTCGAGGTCGCGGATGTCGTTGGAAAGCCGGGTCTGGAAGATCAGGCGGGGGTTGTTCATATCCGCGGCATTGATGGCCAGGAGTTTTTTGCCGGCGCCCAGCCAGACGATGTTGCCGTTTTTGGCCATCACGGTGGCGTCGGCGATCTCGTAATTCACGCCCAGGCTGACGGGGAACTGGAGGTCGGAGATATCCACTGTCACCAGGCCGAAATCGTTGAGGGCCCAGAGGTAGGGATATTCGGCGATGAAGTCGCGGATGCCCCATTTTTCGGAGAAAGTGCTTTTTACCTCGCGCATCCCGCCCTTGCCGATATCGATGATGTCGATGCCGCGGAAGCGGTCCGCCACATAGAGCATCGAGCCTTCGCGGGTGATGCGGTCGCCCTGGACGGTGGTGGTGAAATAGATGGTTCCGGGGTAGGAGAGGGTATCCACGGAGGTGACCAGGTTGGCGGGGTCCTGGCTGCAGACGTAGAGCTGGTTTCCGCCCAGCATGTTCACATCCTCGATGATGTATTGGGAACGGAAGACGCCTTCGAGGCGCGGGGACCAGGGATTGAAGATGGAATGGATCCAGATGTAATTCTGGTCGCGGATCACCACCTGGTCTTCCTGGTAATCGATGTGATAGGGATGCGGGTATTGCTGATGGACCAGCAGCTGCGGGATGCGGAAGTCGATGGCGGCCGCGGAAGCGCAGGCCAGCAGGGCCAAAATTATCAGCAGAGTGTTTTTCATCGGTCACTCCTTTGGGGATGAAAGGCGGCGGCAAGGGCCGTCTCTATATATACCGGGCAGGCAGGCATTTCCTGCATCAATTGACCAGTCGGGCGATGATATCGGCGGATCTGATCCCCTCGGCCTCGGCCGTGAAGGAGACCAGGATCCTGTGGCTGAGCACCGGCAGCGCCACCGCTTTCACATCCTCTTCGGAGGGGGTGAGGCGTCCGTCCAGGGCGGCCCGGGCTTTGGCGCCCAGCACCAGATACTGGCTGGCGCGGGGTCCGGCGCCCCAGTTGATCCACTTGGCCAGCTCCGGTTTCAGGTCCGGGTTGCCGGGCCGGGTGAGGCGGGCCAGCTTGACGGCGTATTCCAGCACGTGGCCGCTGAGGGGCATGCTGCGGATGGCGGTTTGGAAAGCGATGATCTTTTCAGGGGAAAGCAGCGGCCGCGGCTCTTCAAAGGGCGCTCCGGTGGTGGTTTGCACGATGCTGAGTTCCTCTTCGTAAGAGGGATAGCCGATGTTGATATAGAGCATGAAGCGGTCCAGCTGGGCTTCCGGCAGGGGATAGGTTCCCTCCTGTTCGATGGGGTTTTGGGTGGCCATCACGATGAAGGGCAGATCCAGCGGGCGGGTGGTGTTGCCGCTGCTCACCTGGTATTCCTGCATCGCCTGCAGCAGCGCGGCCTGGGTTTTGGGCGGGGTGCGGTTGATCTCGTCGGCCAGGATGATATTGGCGAAGATGGGGCCCTTGATGTATTGGAATTCCCGGCGTTCGCCGCCGCTGAGGGAAACCAGGATGTCCGAGCCGGTGATGTCCGAAGGCATCAGGTCCGGGGTGAACTGGATCCGGCCGAAAGAGAGGTTCAGGGCTTTGGCGATGGTTGAGATGAGCAGGGTTTTGGCCAGGCCGGGAACGCCTTCGATGAGCATGTGGCCATTGGCGAAAAGGCCCATCAATACTTTGTCCACCACGGCGTCCTGGCCCACGATCACCTTGCGGATCTCGGCCAGCAGTTCCTGTTTCACGCTTTTCAGTTCTTCGATCTTCCGGATCATTTCTTCACTGTTCATATATCTTGTCTCCACGGATAATTGCTTTCAGCACCTGGCTTCCGCTCAGGGCGATGGCAACGATGCCGATCACGCCGATGAGCAGGGCCGTTAAAACGTGCGCGAAAGCCATGATCGCCGAGGCGCTGTCTTTTGTCAATGCAAATCCCACCGAGAAGATGATGATAATCATCCATTCGTTGCTGCCCAGCTGGGCCGGCGGCTGGGGCAGGGCGTAGGAAAGATTGATCAGGGTGTAGCCAAACAGCACCATCACGAAAGGAAAACCTACCCCGAAGGCCTGGAAGAGCAGATAGAAATAGAGGCCGTCCAGGCCCACCCCGACCGCGGTGAGCAGCACAGCGACCAGCAGCCGGGACCAGTGGTGTTCGAAAACGTTCAAGCCGCGGATGAAGACATCGATGTAGCCGAGGAGCTTGTTCCGCCATTTGGCCGGCAGCCAGGAAAAGAAGAGCTGGAAAAACTTCACCACGCCGTCCTTGCGCCACACGGAGAGCAGCAGGATGCCCAGCGAAGCCAGGAAAACCAGGCCCAGCAGGATCAGCAGCACCGCCAGAGGCGTGGAGATCCTGATCCGGAGCAGCGGCACCATCAGCAGCACGAAGAGGATCCCCAGGGTGTCGAAGGTCTTGTCGATGAAGATGGAGGGCAAAACGTTGAGTATGGACACGCCGTGGTTGCGCTTTACAAACCAGGCCTTCACCACTTCCCCGGCGCGGATGGGGATGAGGTAATTCACCCAGTTTCCCCCCATGCTGTATAAAAAGGTGCGCCCCAGCGGGATATCGGCCTGTTTCTTCAGCAGCAGGTTCCAGCGCCAGCTGCGGATGAAATAGGCGGCCAGATAGGCAAGGGAAGCCCAGACGACGAGGTTTGGCTGAACCTGGCGGATGCTCGCGAGCACAGCGTTGACGTCGATGCTGCGCAGCCAAAAGAAGATCAGCACCAGGCCCAGGATCAGGCCTCCGATCAGGAATATCAGGCGCTTGCGGGACATCCGGATCCGGGCTCAGCGCTCAAAGACCAGGCGGCGGTGGTGGGCCCAGCGCCGCTTGAACGCTTCCGGCGCCAGTTTTTCCAACCACTGGTAGGCCCGCATCCGCTTTTCGAAACCGGGGTCTTCGCCACAGTAGTGGCTAAGGATGCTGATCGTTTCGCCCTCTTTTTCCCTGGGCCGGGCCAGGTTTTTGGGCAGCAACCCTTCCGGCAGCCATTTGCCCAGCAGCTCCTCCTTGGTTGTGCCGATATCCGGCCAGGGCGGGCAGTCGAAACAGCCGGATTCGGCGAGCTTCCAGCCCAGCTTCGAGAGGAGGTGGACGATGGAGGGGGGATCGATGTGGCCGATCTTCAGATCGGGATATTTGGCCGGGCTGTAATCCCTGAGCTGGAGCTGGTAGCCCAGGCCTTCGCGGTTGGGCACGCTGATGAAGATCACGCGGGAAGTAACGCGGGAGATCTCGCCCAGAAAGGCCTTCAGGTCTGGCACGAACCACAGGGCGGAAAAGGAAAAGCTCATATCGAAGGCCCCGTCCGGGTGGTCCAGGCGGCGAAAATCCGGATTGTGTCTGGCCTTCAGAGGCCGGTCCAGGGTGCGCCAGAGATCGCGGATGAGCTCCAGGCGGCGGGGGTCGTTGTCTTCGAGGGTTACTTCCAATCCGGCGTCGGCCAGGGCGACGAGGTTGATCCCGCTGATCCCGGTGAAGCCGAAGGAAGGGCTTTCCAAAACGCTTTGGGCCCCGTATCTGGCGGCGGTCCGCAACAGAAGGTCGTTTAGCACTATGCGCTCATAGGAGGAACCCAGGCCTTCGTGGGGGTTGGCGAAATACTTTTCCCAGGCGTTGATGATCGGGATGGCCATTATCCGCCCAGATAGTCCGAGATGGTGATCCGGATGTCCGGAATGGTGAAAGTGGGGGGGAGGCCCATGAGTTCATAGGTATCGGCCACCTGGTAAAACCAGGAGCGCGAGATCAGCTGAAAACGGCTGACCCAGAGCTCGTTTTTGATCAGCCCGGCCAGCTGCTCGCCCCAGCGGAAGAAGAGGCGGTCCAGCTTGAGGATGGAGCTGTAATTTTCCCCCCTGAGTTCCCTGGAGATGAAATTCACCAGTTTCTGCAGCTCCACGGGTTCGCGATCCGCCACATTCAGCGCCAGGCCGGGTTTGTAGTCGTGCAGCAGCAGCCAGAGGAAGGCGCGGGCGATCGTATCCACGTGGCAGAGGTGGATCCAGACGCGTTTGTTGATCAGGGGAAAGCGGTTGTCGTGCACCATCTTCACCATCTGGTAGGGGAAGCCCCGGTCCCGGGTGCCGTAGGTTACCGAGGGGCGCAGGATCGCGGCTTTGAGGCCCCGGATCACCGCCCGCTGGATCAGTTTTTCACATTCGATCTTGGTGTAGTGGTAAAAATTGTCCGGATTCCGCTCGGTCTGGTTGTTGGCCGGCAATTCCTCCGGGATGGCGCCGAAGACCCCGACGGAGGAGCAGAACATGAATTTGGCGTTGTGCTCCAGGCAATGCTCCGCCAGCTGCTGGGTGCAGATGAAATTGGCCCGCAGATATTCCTGGCGGGGGAATTTGCGCCCGCCCCGCAGCGCCCCGATGTGCATCACCGCGTCGAAGGCGTTGTCCTTCAGATAGGCCGTGAGTTTGGGGATATCCGCCAGATCGAGCTTCACGATCTCCAGCTCGGTGCGAAAGGCGGCGTAGCGCTCGGGAACGGTTTCCGGCCGGATCAGCGCGGTGATGTGGTAATCCGTTTTTTGGGCCAGGACGGCGTTCAGGACCGCCCTGCCGATGAGTCCGGTTACGCCGGTGACAAGCAGCCTGGGCATTTAGCCAAAAATCCTTTTCCAGAGGCTTTTCTTCTGGCGCCGGCGGTGTTCGTGGCCCGCGCGGAGATACAGGTATTTGAAGGGAACCTTTTCATCGCGGAGGATCTTGGCGGGGAATTCACTGGTGAGGAGTTGCGGGATCTCGGCGTCCAGCTCGGTTTTGAGCAGTTCCACGGCCTTGAAATAGGCTCCGTAGGGCGCCTTGGCATGGTCGTCCGAAGCCAGGAAATGCGCCCAGCCGTTGCGCAGCAGCAGCCAGGCGGTCTGGCGCACCTTTTCGCCGTAAAGCCCCAAGAGGCTGCCGGCGTTCACCTGGATATAGACGTCCCGCCGGATCAGGTCCTTGGCGTCGTGCACCTTGTTCATGATGCTCACATAGCGTTCGGCATGGGCCAAAATGGGCCTGTAGCCCTGGCGGAGGAGGGGGTAGAGGTTTTCGTAAAAATCTGAGGGCAGGCCGTTGAGGTCCGATTCCACCAGGATGTAGCGGGAGTCTCCCAGCCTCAGGTCGTGCTTCTGGATGTCCTTGAGGCTGAAAGGATGGAGGTAGATCTCAAAGCCCGGATGCAGCTTGATGCCGATCCCGTTTTGGCGGGCCAGTTCCCGCAACTGCCGCAGCCTGGCGTCATATTCGGCCCGCTCATACTGGTAGTGCCCCGGCATATAGTGGGAGGTCAGAAAAGCGTCGCTCACCCCGCCTTCCGCCATCAGGCGCAGCTGCTCCAGCGATTTTTCCGCGGAGTCCGATCCGTCGTCGATCTGGGGCAAAAGGTGGCAATGGATGTCGATCATGGTTCAGGGCAGGCGTTCCTTGATCATCTGGATAAACTCCCTCAGCACATCCGTGTTTTCGAAGGGGCTGATCATGCGCTCGCTTTCATCCAGCAGCTTGTCCACGGCCGCGCGTGCTTTGTCGAAACCCAGGAAGCCCGTGTAGCTGGTCTTGGAGACGGGGATCAGCTCTTCGTCGAAATCCAGGCCTTCGCTGCCGCGGTTGTAGTCCTTGCTGATGTCCTCGATCATCCGGTAGGCCAGGGCGAGGTTCAGGGCGTAGCTGTTCATGATCTGGCGGATGTTTTCCTGCGCGCCGGCCAGAACGCAGGCCATGTCCGCAGCCGCCTGCAGCAGGGAGCCGAGTTTTTTGGTGTCGATGTAGCGCAGGGTGTTCAGCTTCATCACACGGTGCTGGCTTTCCAGGGCCACCGCCTGGCCGCCGATCAGGCCGTAGGAACGGGTGCTGGTCGATAGTATCCGGATGCAGGCCAGGGCTTTGGAAGGCGGCGTGATACCGCCCAAAACCTCGAAGGCAAGGGCGTAAAGGGCGTCGCCGGCCAGGATTCCCACCGTGTTGTCGTATTTGAGGTGCAGCGCCTGTTCCGAGCGCCTCTCCGTTTTGTTCATCAGCATCGGCAGATCGTCGTGCACCAAAGAGGCGTTGTGCGCTATTTCCACAGCTGTGGCGGCTTTGACGGCTTCCGGCAGGCCTTTGTTCTTCTTCATCCCGGTCAGCATTTCATAGATGGAGACAAGCAGCAGCGGCCGCCAACGTTTGCCGCCGGGGAAAGTCGAGTAACGCATGGCCTTCTTGAGTTCCTTGGCTGGCGCGGTCTGAGGGCTGAACTGGTGTTTCAGACTGGCTTCGATCATTTCCAAACGGGTCTCAAAATACTTCTGTAACAGCAAGTTATACTCCTGATGGCTATTTCTCTCAGTATTCTGCCATTATGATAATCCTTACTCTGACAACGCCAATATTGTCAAGTTTTTTGTTCGCAATCGATCTCCCGGTCATGCAAAGCCGAAAATATGGCCCAATTTGAGAGGGTGGAGTGTTTGTATGGCAATAGATCATCGTGGCTTTCCGTGTACGTCATTCCGGGAAGCGTGCAGCAGCACGCAGGGGCCCGGGATCCAGGCCTTTGGGGTAATGCCTTGGGAAGTGGTCTTTGCAGGCTCCGCCGGAAAAGCCCCCGTCTCTGTCTCGACTGTGTTTTGGTTTGACCGTCTGGATTCCGGGGCCGCGGGGGTTGAAACCCCCACCCCGGAATGACGTAAATCCAAGCCTTTTTCTGTGTTTTCCCGCGCTTTTCCGTGGCCTGTTATTTCCCCCCCCGCGGCCAGGGATTTTCCTTGACCGCGGGCAGGGGCGGAGTTAAGCGGTTCAAAGGAGAAAAAATGAGCAGGACCGGAAAGATAATCGACATCGATTGCCAGTGCGGCTGCAAGCTGTTCCGCTATTACAAGGCGGGCAAGGGGAGGCTGATCAAGCTGCTGATCAGCAGGCTGAGCGAGGACCGCGTGGGCCTGGCGGGCCTGGAAACCCACTCAAAGCCCGTCTGCCCAGCCTGCGGCAGCGAACTGGGCATTATCATGATGATCCACGGCGAACCGGCCCTGAAGCTGAACCAGGGCACGATCAGGGGCGTGAGGATCTGATCAGGCTGGTTTAAAGCGGCAGGGAGACCCTTTTACCGGTCTTGGCGGATTGGTAGATGGCCTGGATGATCTCCACGGATTTGCGTCCGTCGCGTCCGTCGGTGAAGGGCTTGCTTTTGTTCAGCAGCACATCCACCACATTGCGGTAATAGGGGTTGTGGCCAAACCCGTAAACGTTCGGAGGCTGGTAATTGGCGTCCAGGGCGATGCGGTCGTCGTCGTCATATTCCTCAAACTCCCATTTCTCGATCTTGTTGACGGCCACGCCGCCCAGTTTCACGGTGCCTTTTTCGCCGATGATGGTGATGGAGCCTTCGAAATTTTTGGGATAGGTGAGCATGGTGACGTTGAGGGTGGCGATGATCCCGGAACGGAAATGGAGGATGGCGCAGCCGGTGTCCTCCGCTTCGATCCGGCGGGCCATGGTGGCGGTGTAGGCCATCACGCTGTCCACATTTCCCAGCAGCCAATACATGGCGTCCACGTAGTGGCTGGCCTGGTTCATGAAGGCGCCGCCGTCGAATTCCCAGGTTCCACGCCACTTGGCGGCGTCGTAATATTCCTGGGGGCGCTGCCAGAAGACGTTGGACTGGGCCACGAAAATGCGTCCGAAGCGGTTTTTATCCACAGCCTGCTTGAGCAGCTGCATGGTGCTGTTGAGGCGGTTTTGCTTCACCACGAAGAGCTTCACGTGGTTGGCGTCGCAGGCCTTGATCAGCTTGTCCGCGCCTTCGATATTTATGCCCATGGGTTTTTCGGTGATCACGTTCAGCTTGTGTTTGGCCACGTCGATGCCGATCTGGGGGTGGATCCCGCTGGGGGAGCAGATGCTGACGGCGTCCAACTCCTCCTTGTCCAGCATTTCCAGGTAGTCGGTGTACCAGCTCTTGATCCCGTAGGTCTGGGCCGCTTCGCGGGCCTTGTCTTCGCTGATGTCCGCGCAGGCCGTGAATTCGGCCTCGGGGATCTGGGAAACGGCTTCAAAATGGTTCTTGGAGATGCGGCCGCAGCCGATCAATCCCAATCTGAGCTTCTTCATTTATGCTCCTTTGTTGGCTAAATTATCAATGTACCAGGCGCACATCTGCGCCACGCTTTCGCCGATGCTTACGGTCTGGACGAAGCCGGCGGCGCGGATCCTGGCGGCCCTGAAATCGGTCGCGGTGGCGAATTTCTTCATCCGGTCGCTGTTCACGGGCAGGTCGATCCCCAGCAGCTTGGCGGGGAGGTCGAAGATCCTGCCGATGCCCACTGCCAGTCTGATGGGGATCCGCAGCCGGGGCATCCGGAAACCTGGCTGGGAGGCGATCAGCCGCATCAGTTCGTGCAGGGTGATGTAGGGCTCGTCCACGCAGTTGAAGTGCTGGTAGCCGGGTTTCAGCAGGCCCAGGGAAAAGAGGGTCATGCCGATGATGGTGTCCAGCGAAACCACGCTCTTCACGTGAGTGCCCTGGCCCACCATCACCCAGGGGCGGCGGTGCATGGTGTCCAGCAGTTTATACATGTTGGCAAAGTTGTGGGGGCCGAAGATCACGGTGGGGCGCAGGACTATCAGTTCTCGGGCGGGATCCTGCTTCTGCCAGTCGATGCAGAGCAGTTCCCCCGCCAGTTTGGATTCCCCGTAGGGATGGTCCGGGGCGTAAGGCGCGTCCTCATCAGCGGGGCCCGCCGGGTGGCCGAAAACGGAGACCGTGCTCAGATAAACGATCTTGCCGATCCCGCTGTGGGCGGCAAACTCCAGAAGGGCCTTGGTTCCGTATTTATTGTGGGAAAAATAATCGCCGCGCTTGATGCCGAAATCATGTTTGGCGGCGGCGCAGTGGATGATGAGTTCGATATCGGCGTTGTTCTCCAGTTCGAAAGCGCCTTTAACGCTTCTGAGATCACCGGGGTTGCGGATGTCTCCCAGCATCGTTTTGGGATGAGGCGTGGCGTCGCAGTGGGAACTGATATCGATCCCGGTAACCTGGTGGCCCTGGCGGTCCAGATCCCACATCAGCCGGGAGCCCACAAAGCCGTTGCTGCCTGTGATAAGTATGTTCATAAAGTCTGGGCGTCTCCTAACGCACCGGGTTCCAGGTGTTGGTCCTGGTTCGGAGGATATAGCGCACAAAGGCCGCCAGCGAAGACCAGATCATCGCCACCAAGTAGGCCGGAACGGTGCTTAAAGGCAAACGCCGGCCTCTGGCCTGAAAGAAAAGGCCAAGCGCGCCCAGTCCGTAAACCAGGCACTGGAGGAAAAATACGGTCCGGTAAAAGCATAATTGATACAGGCAAGCCGAGGCAAGGAATCCTGTCAACACAAAAACGAAGAACAGCCAGCGGAGCAGCTTGTGGGAGACCAACTGGAAGCTTGCTGCCGGATGGCGGAAAGGGTTGAGCAGCGCGAGGTTGCGCTCCAGCACATACCATTCGCGGGTGATGATGCGGATCTTGCGCGCCATCTCCTGTCCGGCGGATTCAGTTTCTTCTTCAAACACGTTGGACCGCGGCTCATAGGCGGCCCTGAAGCCCTGTTTCAGCACGGTGAGCACCCGCTCGAAATCGTCCACGGACTGCGGATCGACCGGCAGGAAGAGCTCGCGCCGGATCAGGAAGAGGGAGCCGTTCGCGCCAATGAGGGAGTGGAAATCGCTGTCCAGCTGTTTCAGCCAGGATTCATAGCGCCAGTAGAGGCCTTCTCCGGATTTGCCGCCTTCCCCGGCGGTCAGCTTCAATTCACCCGAAACCACTGCCAGCCTGGGATCGGAGAGCATTTTCTTCACCAGCAGCTGCAGGGCGTCCGGAGCGAAAATGGAGTTGGCGTCGGTGGACAGCACGTAGTCGCTATCCAGCAACGGCAGCACCAGGTTGTGGGCGGAGGGTTTGCCCCGGCGCGGTTTTTGCACCAGCAGTTCCACCCGCTGGTCCCGATAGCGGCTCACGATCGCGTTGGTGGCGTCATCGGAATCGTCGGAGATCACGATCATTTTCAGGCGGTCGGGGGGATAGTCAAGCTGAAGGAAGGACCTGATCTTGGCCTCGATCACGTCCTCTTCGTTGCGGGCGGGGCAGAGGACGGTGACGCTGGGATACTCGGCGGATTCTGCTGTTTCAGGCTTTTTTCTGCTGCGGCACAGGTTCGCGATGGCCAAAATGAGGGGATATCCCGCCAGATGGTAGGCCAGGGCAGCCACCGAGATCCAGAAGAGGATTGCCGCGAGCGTCATCAGAGGCCTTCTCCGGGGCGGATCCGGGGCTTTAATTGAGCCGGGTTTTTTGTCATGCGCTGCCTGCCAAGATGGATGTTATCGTGTACAGGTTGCCCAGTTGGGTCCTGTTCAGGCTCTGCAGGTACTTCGGATCGCTGATCCGCCTGGAACCCGGCAGGGCGGTTTGCAGCTGCTCGCAGGACAACTGGCTGAGGATCCTCTCGCTCAGCCATTTCTGCCCGGAAAAGACGTTGGACCCGGTGTTGGTCCCCCCGGCCGGTTTGCGGAGCTTGCGGGTTCTGGTTACCAACAGCCGGTAGAGCGGGTTCCGCATCTGGTTTGGAGACCACTTGCGGTTGGCGTAGCGCACCCGGCTGAGCTCGGGCGAAAGGGCGTGCAGGAAGCTGCTGTAAAAGGCGTAATCCCGTTTCCAGGAGTTGGGTATCCGGCGGGCGAGGCGATAGAAGCGGTAATCGTATAAAGGCGCTTCGCAGCGGCAGAAACAGCGGTTGCGGTCCTCACCCTCGAACAGCCAGCGGGCGCCTCGCTCGCAGAGGATGAAGCTGGTGTATTTTTCGGTGTAGCTGTCCTGGGGATAGGCGGCGAAAAGATCCAGCAGGTAAGCGTCAAGGTCGTCTTTGGCGATCCCGAAGAGCCGCGCGCAGGCTTGGGGGTCAAAGATGGCTTCACGGGCGTAGAGCAGCTCCAGGCAATGTTCCAAGGAGGATATCTCCCGGTCCGTATGCAGCCCTTTCATCACCTGGCCCCCGTCGCCGGTGAGCAGCAGGAAGCCGCCCGGATGGGAGCTGCCGGCCCGCTTCAGGAATTGGACCAGGAAAGACGCCGCCAGATAGTTGAGCCCGCCTTTAAGGCTGAACAGGGTTTTATGCTCTTCTTCGCCAGTCTCAGCCAGCTCGGGCACCCGCAGGGGGAAGGCTCCCAGGGAAGCTAGTTCCCGGGCTACGGCAACTTCGTCCGCGGTGGTTCGGTCCGCGTCCAGAAAGGTGCAGGCTTCGAAAGGAATGTTTTGATGCAGCAAAGAGGCCGCGACGCAGCGGGAATCGTAACCTCCGCTCAGCGACAGCAGCGTGGGCAGTTCGCCCTGGCTGGCCCGCACTGTGGCGTGAAAAAGCTCCACCAGTTCCGGCAGGCGGCTCTTCGGGGAGCCGCTGTGGTCCTCGGCCGGGAAGCGGAGTTCCGGCTGGTCCGCCAGGCTGAGCCGGTCTTGGGCCCAGTCGTAAACGGCCAAAGTGCCGCCTCTGAGGGTGTCGATCTCCGGAAAGGGGGTTCCCCGACCGGGAACATAGGCCAGCATCAGGCTCAGGGCCAGATAGAGCGGATCGGGGCTGATCATCCCGGCAGCGCCTTTAACCAGGCCAAAGTCCCGGCCCAGGATAAGCCTGCCCTGCTTGTGATACAGGTAAACCGGCAGGCGCGCCAGGGCGTCGTTGGCAAAGGCCACAAGCCGGCGTTCGGGGTTTACCGCCAGGAAGAAGAAACTGCCCGCAACGCCGTCCAGATATCGGTTCCAAAGTTTCGCCAGGTCCAGCGAAGCCGGCTCGGGGGCAGCCAATTCCTGCAGCAGCCGCGAAAACCCCTCCGGCAGCCCGGAAACGCCCTCCAGAAAGACCTGCCAGCCTCCCTGCCTGCTTTCCGAAACCAGGTAGGCGGGATGTTCGCACAAAACGACCAGGCTTTCCGGGGCCGGCTGCGCTGTGCGGCTCTCAAGCGCGGGTAGCGCGCCGCAGAGCTTGTTCGCCAGTTCCGCGCAGCGGCGGATCTGTTCCTTCGGCACTCCGTCCGGGTCGATGAAAAGGTTGATTCCTGGCATTTGCTTCCTTGGCTGTAGTTGGGATGGCTTCACCTTCGCCTGCCCGGCTGCTTATCTGTCAAGGGAAATCTTGTCCGGCGCCGGCCCGCGGCAATTTTGAGTTGACACCTTTGGCAGTGCCGGGAAGTTTGGGCTTACGGGCGCCAGGCTGGCTCCCGTAGCGCAAAATCCTAAGGAAAACAAGCTGGTTACATGGCCGAGATAGATCTGAAAAAAAACATCCTGCTGAGCGGCAGTTTCAGGATCGTGATCATCGCGCTCACATTCTGCATCAGCTGGATCTCCGCGCGCTTTCTGGGCGTGGAACTGAAAGGCCAGTACAGCTATGTGATCACCTTGGGCGGGTTTTTCTGGATGGTTCTGGACCTGGGCATCTTCCACAGCTATCCCTACCTGGCCCGCAAATTCCCGCAGCGCCTGGCCAACCTCTATGGCTGGACCGTGTTCAGCACCAGCCTGGAAATAGCGGTGCTGCTGGCCCTGGGCCTGGGTTTCCGCCCGTTCTGGAACCAGCTGCTGGGCTATGAATTCTCGCCGCTGTATCTGGTGCTTTTTGTGCTCTACGTTTCCTTCACCAAGGCGCTGATGCAGTTGAAGGCCTTTTTCATCGGGCTGGACCGCATCCTGAACCATTCCCTGGCGGCGGTGATCAATTCCTCGCTCTGCCTGCTGCTGGTCTCGCTGGGATTCCTGCTGGTGAGTGGAACTACCCGGCTTACCTACTACCTTGGCATCACGGTTTTTTCCCTGGCGGCGGCGATCACCTACCTTTTAGCCAGCTATGGCCAGGCCCCCCGGCTGGGGGAGGTGGATCTGGGCTTTGTGCGCCGCGCCTATGGTTTCGGCATCCGGGCCTTTGTCTCGGCGCTGCTCATCTCCCTGCTGGTGCGGGCGGACATCGTGATCGTGAAACAGCTGCTGGGCTACCGCCAGACGGGCATCTATTCCATCGCCGCGCATATGGTGGATTTTTTGCAGATCGCTTCAAACATGGTGGGCGGCTTGCTGCTGGCCAAGCTTTCGGATACCGCCAGCGATATCGGCAAATGGCTGCTGATGAAAAAGATGCTGATGCTCTTTGCCGTCTTTTTGGCCCTCGGGAACCTGGCTTTCGTGGCCCTGGGCAGGCCGCTGCTGGCGCTTTTTTACGGCGCCGGTTTCGTTCCCTCCTATTGGGTTTACCTTTGGCTGATCCCGGCCAGTTTCGGGCTCAGCTTCGGTTCCCTGTTCCAGAACTACCTGAACAGCAAGGGCTTCCCCATCGTAAGCATCATCATCGCCGCCCTCGCCCTGGCCCTGAACATTGGCCTCAACTTCCTGCTCATCCCCGGCATGGGCATCCAGGGCGCGGCCCTGGCCACCTCCGTTGCCTACCTGTTTTGGTTCGCCCTCATCGTAGCTTATGAACAGAGGCAGTCCCAAGGCAGGCTGCTGCTGCATCTGCTGCCCCGGCGGGCGGACTGGAAAGAGCTGAAGCAAATGCTGGCCGCCACCCTGGCCACCGGCTGGAACCGGCTGCGGAAGCGCTGAGGCGGGTTGATGATACCGAACCAGGAGAACATCCCGCGCGACATCCTGATCGTCCACACCTGGGGGATCGGCGATCTGATCCTGCTCACCCCGGCCTTGCGGGCTGCCCATAAGCTGCATCCCCAAATCCGCTTTTCCCTGCTGGTTTTCCCTCCCCAGGCGGCGGTCCCAGTGCTCGGCGCGGATTTCGTGCACCAGGTCTCTTATGCCTCCTGGGAACCCCTGCGGCTGGCCCAAACCATCCTCTCCCTGCGGCGGAGGAAGCTGGACGCGGTGATGTTCTCAACCGGAGTAAGTCCCTGGAAAGCATGGCTTTTTATGCTGTTATTGAAAGCAAAGCATAAGGTTAGTGAATACAATAAATTCAAATATCCGGGGTTGACGGAGTATCTGCCCTACTCCGAACAGCATTCCCGCACCCGGAACAACTATGAGCTGCTAAGCCGGGTGCTCCCCCTGCCGGACTGGCCGGAAGCCCTCAGGCGGGCGGAGGAGCTGGATCTGGCCACGCATTTTGAGCTGGGCCCCCAAAACAGGGATTGGGCCAAGGACTATATCAGGGAAAACGGGCTGGCCGGCAAAGCCCTTCTGGCCATCCATCCCGGCTGCATGGCACGCAACAGATTCCGCCGCTGGCCCCGGGATTATTTCGCCGAACTGATCAGGCTGGCGAGGCGGGACTTTGACTGCCACGTGGTAGTGATCGCCGGCCCGGATGAAGAGGATGTGGGTGAATACCTCGCCGGGGTGGAGGGCGTCCACCTGCTTCAAAGGACTTCCCTGGCCAACGTGGCCGCCTTCATTGCCCGCTGCCAGGCTTTCGTAAATACCGATTCCGGACTGGGGCATATTGCCTCCTGCTTCCAGATCCCTTCCCTCACCATTTTCGGCCCCGGAAACGAAGCCCAGACAGCGCCTTTTTCCCCCAACAGCCAGGTTGTAAGGCTTCCGGTCCACTGTGCGCCCTGCGTGAGGAACAAGAAAAGAAACTGCCGGACGGAATGCCTCACCGGGCTAAGCCCCCAACAAGTATATTACGATCTTAAACCTATCCTGGACAGTGCTTTTGCCAGGGTTTTCTAAAGCATTCATTTAAGTCTTCTCGCCGGTCTCCCGCCAAATAGCCGCATCTGTTGCGGGCATCTTGCGGGAGGCAACCCGCCGGTCTCCCTTCCTCGGTTTGGGAACAAGCCACAAATCCTGATACCCCCTTTATCCAGGCTTTCTTTCAAATCGAGTAGGTAAAGCCCGTGAGGGCGACAGAACGATAGCGAGGGTGTGGAGAGAGCGTAGCGATCGGAACCCCTCGTTAGGAGAGGTAGGCACACCTTGAAACACCCCCAAACCCCCGCCCAGGCTCACTATTCAGTGATCCTGGGCGGGGGTTTGGGAGAAAATGAACAGACTCAGCTTTTTGTTAATCGAGGGGCTTACGCGCCCTCGCTATCGTTTTGTCGCCCTCCGGGCTGCTGGCTGGTTTCGCACCTTCACCCACTTGATTTGAACAAGAGCCTTAATCTATCATGTTCCGGTGATGTTAAAGCACCGGCCCAGCCAATGCCCGGCCGGGCCATTACCTGGACGTCAACTACTCAAGGGCGGGCTATCCAGGGCTGGGAGGGATCAGAAAGCTTGAGAAATGGATGAAGCAAGGGCTCAGGGGAAGAGCCGCAGCAGCTGGCGGGTTGTTTCGGCGCGGGAGAAGCGCTTGATCAGATCGGAGTTGGGATCGTAGCTGGGTGGATCTGCGAGCAACCGCTCAAGGGCGGCGGAGATGGCCTGGGGATCGGCAATATGTACATGCAGCCCGGCGCCGGTTTCATCAAGCAGGCCAGCGATGACCGATCTTTGGGGTCCCACAGAGAGGATGGGCTTGCCAGCGCGCAGCAGTTCGAAGAGCTTGCCGGTGTAAACCTGTTCCGAAGCGGGGTTGTCGGCCAGCATGATGATGTTCACCCAGGCGCCGAGTGCGTGGGCCAGAGCCTGCTTGTGGGGCAGGTAGCCCAGGTGGGTGTAAAATCCATATCCGCATTGCCCGATCCGCTCCAGCAGCTGAGGATCGGCGCTGCCCAGATGGACAAAGCCGAGGCCGGGAACGGGGCAGCCCGCGATGCCTTCCAGCAGTTTGAGCGGATCGCCGTAATTGCGGTCCATCCGGCCCATGTAAACCAGGGTCGGCTCGGGATAAGGGACCGGAGCGAGACCGGCAAAATCGTCCTCGTCAAAGCCGTTGGTGATCACCTCCGCCTTTCCCTCCAGCCAGGGGTAGCGGGCCAGGTATCGATCCCGGATTTGGGGCGTAACGAAAACAGCTTTGTCACAAGCCTGGAGTACCTTCGCGTCGGTTTGGGCGATGCGCCTTTTGCGGAAGGGGAGCACTTTTTGGTCCAGCAGGGGCGCGAATTGCCAGGAATCGCGGTAATCCGCCGCCCAGAAGATTTTTTGCCCGAAGCGCTTTTTCAAGCTGATCCCCGCCAAAAAGGAGGAAAAGGGCCAGGCGGTAATATAGATGTTGCGGATGCCGTGGCGGCGGATGAGGCTGGCAGCTTTGATGGCCGCGAAAGGCATCCATCCGATCTGTTTGTCGATGGGCCAGAGCAGGTCGTTAAGGAACTTAAGCAGCGCCCAAAATCCGCGTTTAAGGGGGTTTTTGGGCCTTGTATCGGCAAAGCGGGTGCTGGTGATCCTGCTAACGTTGCGGCTTTTGATGCCCAGTCCGCTTACCCTGTGAATGTGGGCTGCGGCGGGGATCTCCTCCAGCAGGCTGGGGTCCGTCTCTTTGCGCACCGGGCGGGCCGGCACCACGGCGTGAACCTCCCAACCTTCGCGGCAGGCGTATTTGAGGAATTTGAGCGCCCGCTGCACCCCGCTCAGGCCGGTGGGGGGAAATTCGTTGATGATCATCAGCAGTTTATTGCCGCTCATACACTTCCCTTACCTTATCGATCAGGCCGGAGAGCATGAAATCCCGCTGAACCCGCTTTTGGCCAGCTGCGGCGAGATTGGCGGCCAGCTCGGGTTCGCGGCTGAATCTGGTGATCAGGGCGGCCAGGCTGGCGGCGTCCCGAGGCTTGGCGTAGAGGGCTTCCCGGCCGTCCGCGAAGAGGCCGTGGATGCCCTGCCCCTCGATCCCCAGCACCGGCAGGCCGGCGTACATCGCCTCCAGGAAGACGATCCCGAAGGTCTCGCTGTAGCTGGGCAGGACGAAGAGGTCGAAGAGGGGATAGAGGTTGCGCACTATCCGGTTTTCCAGCGCTCCGGCCAGCCAGATCCTGTCGCTAAGTTTAGAAGCTCTGATCTTCGCGGCCAGCGCCGCTTGTTCCGGGCCCTTGCCAACGATCACCAGCTGCAGGTCCAGCCCTTGCTCGGAAATGGTTTTCACGGCGTCGATCAGATAGCTGAAACCTTTTTCCGGGGTAAGGTTGCCCACGGAGATCAATTTGTAGCTGCCTTCCCGCAGCTTGGAGCCGACGGGGGTGAGTTCCTCGCCGCGGCACTCCGGGGCGGGGCCGATGGCGTTGCCCAAAACGCTGATCCTGTTTTCGTCCAGCCAGGGCAGCAGCCAGTTTTTCAGCCGGGCGTTGACCGTGAACACGTGGTCCCAGCCGGAGAGGGCTTTGGGCAGGGTCTTGCGGTAAAAAGGCAACAGCCGGTTTTCTTTAAGGCGCTCGGGATGGGTGCGGATGTTGTGGAGGGTGAGGAATTTCGGCTGCTTGATTCGATCCAGCCAGGTTTTCAGCCAAAACAATTCCGGAAGGTGGCGGAAATCGTGAACCTGGATCAGGTCCGGCTGCCAGCGGTGAAGCGCTCCGGCGGCGGCGGGCAGGGCGAAGAGGGGAAAGGTGAAAAAGGCGGACAGGAAGGGCTTTCTCAGGGCCGGATAGGTGATCAGGCAGGCCTCGATCCCGCCCTGGTGGGAACGCTCGATCCTGAAAGCGCTGCCGATGGTATAAGCGACCACGCAGACCCGATAGTGGCGGGCCAGCTCTTCCGCCTGCTGGCGCACAAAGATCCCCGCCAGGCTGTTTTGCCGGGTGGGGTAGAGGTCACTGAGGATCAGGAGTTTTTTCATATCATCGCTCGGAGCGGGCTATCCCGCGCCGCCAAAGCCAGCAACGGTCAGGGCAGTTTTTTGACAAGCTTTTTTTGCCGGAGCGGGTGAAGGGGCAGCCGAGCAATTACCTTGACTGGGATGGTGCGTCGGAAAAACTGGCGCGGAAATCTGCTTTAAGGTGACAATTAAATGGAAAACAGCGATAAACCCGCGGTCTCAAACTTCATCCGCACGATCATCGACAAGGATCTGGCCAGCGGCAAACACAGCAAGGTGGTTACCCGTTTTCCGCCGGAGCCGAACGGCTATCTGCACATCGGCCACGCCAAGTCCATCTGCCTCAATTTCGGCCTGGCCCGGGATTACGGCGGCATCTGCCATCTGCGCTTCGACGACACCAACCCCATCAAGGAAGACATCGAATACGTTGATTCCATCCTGGCGGACGTGCGTTGGCTGGGATTCGACTGGCAGGACAAGCTATTTTACGCCTCGGATTATTTCGACCAGCTCTACGCCTATGCCGAGATCCTGATCAAGAAAGGCCTGGCCTACGTTTGCGACCTCAGCCAGGAAGAGATCCGCGCCCACCGGGGCACCCTCACCGTTCCCGGCCAGGACAGCCCCCACCGGAACCGCGGGGTGGAAGAGAACCTGGACCTCTTTCGCCGCATGCGGGACGGGGAGTTCGAAGAGGGGACCAGATCCCTGCGGGCGAAGATCGACATGGCCTCGCCGAACCTGAATATGCGCGACCCCGTGATCTACCGCATCAAGAAAGCCGAGCACCACCGCACCGGAGCCAAGTGGGTGGTGTATCCCATGTATGATTACACCCACTGCCTTTCCGACGCCATCGAGGGCATCACCCATTCGATCTGCACCCTGGAATTTGAGGACCACAGGCCGCTCTACGACTGGTTTCTGGATAACCTGCCGGTGCCCTGCCATCCCCAGCAGATCGAATTCGCCCGCCTGAATCTGAGCTACACCATGATGAGCAAGCGGCGCCTGCTGGAGCTGGTCCAAACCGGCACCGTGGAGGGCTGGGACGACCCCCGCATGCCCACCATCGCCGGAATGAGGCGCCGGGGATTTTCGCCGGAAGCGATCCGGGAATTCGCCGATCGGATCGGGGTGGCCAAGGCCAATTCGGTGGTGGATTTCGAGCTGCTGCAATTCTGCGTGCGCGAAGACCTGAACCGGCGCGCCAATCGCGCGATGGCAGTGCTCGACCCGGTGAAGCTGACCATCGAGAACTATCCAGATGGCAAATTCGAAGAGCTGGAAGCCGACAACAACCCGGAGGACCCCGGAGCCGGAAAACGCCTGATCCCCTTTGGCAGGGAGCTTTACATCGAGCGGGGCGATTTTTCCGAAAACCCGCCCAAAGGCTGGTTCCGCCTCTCTCCCGGCGCCGAGGTGCGCCTCAAGCATGCCTATTACATCACTTGCACGGACGTGATCAAAGATCCGCAAGGAAACATCACCGAGATCATCTGCAGCCACGATCCGCAGTCCCGCGGGGGCTGGACGCCCGACGCGCGCAAGGTGAAAGGCACCATCCACTGGGTGAGCGCGGCCCAGGCCATCGACGCCGAGATCCGCCTCTACGACCAGCTTTTCACCATAGCCGATTTCAACGATATGGAAGCAGGCAAAGATTACACGCACTATCTGAATCCGGATTCCCTGCGGATCCTCTCCGGCTGCAAGCTCGAACCGTCACTGGGCAATTGCGCCCCGGGCGAGAGGCTGCAATTCCTGCGCCAGGGCTATTTCTGCGCGGATGACGACCACAGCCCGGAGAAACCAGTTTTCAACCGCATAGTTACCCTCAAGGACAGCTGGGCCAAGCAGGTGAAGAAAGTGTGAAGGTTTCAGCCGTAAAAGGGGTATGGCTATCAGGACGGGACCTCCCCAGCGGGGGGAAACTGTGCCCGTCCGCAAAAGCATTTCCGGGAGGAATGATGACACTAAAAGCGACAGCTATCCTGATCGCCTTGCTGGCCCTGGCTTTCCTGCCCCTTGGGGCGGAAGCGGGCTGGGCCACCCTGAACAGCGCTGAATACGGATTCAGCCTCGATTATCCCGACGACTGGGATACCCAAATAAATGACGGCGCCCTGCTGGCCATCGCCAAGATCGAAAACGACCTGCCCCTGGTGATTGCCGTGGCGGCGGAACCCATATTGGAAGGCGATGAAAACGGGCTGTTCGCGCCGGACCTGGAAAAAACCATGGAAGAGGTGGAGGCGGAGATCCTGGCTTTGGGTTTGGGCGAAGCCGTGGTCATCGAGCGCGGAGAGAGCGAATTGAACGGCTTTCCCGCCTATGTGCTGGACCTCAAGCTGGTTCTGGTTGATATCCTGGAAATGCGCATGTACAACATCGTAGTCGATCAGGGTGAGAACTCCGTTTACCTCTCATTCTCCGCCGAGTGCGGCGCTTATGAGGACAACCTGGAAATCTTCGACCGGGTGAAAAACAGCTTCCGGCTCCACTGCATCGAAGATGAAGTTCCAGCGGATCCGGATCAGCCGGAAAAGGCTTACTGAAGCGATCCTGACTGAAGCTCGGGGCTTCAGATCGCCATAGGGTTCTGGGGCGGCTCCGTTTGCTCAGGCTCCTCCGGGGGCGTCTCTTTGGCTCCGGGCTCAACGTCTGGCTTGGGCTTCGGCATGGTTAGCAGCGCGATCCCGCCCAGGGTGCTGAAGAGCATGGCAATGTCCGTGAGGGTGCTGCCGACAATTATCCCCGCGAAGGACGCGGCGATAATGAAAGTTCCCATCAAGCGGGGTTTGGAGCTAAATGAAACAAAGGCCAGAACCGTAATGGTGATGGCTAGGATGGCCGCCACGATCACAAAACCCGGGGTATTGGAAAATTCCAGGGTCCAGATCCCGCGGATATCGTCTGAGAGCAGTGAAGCCAGCGCCGCCGCCACCACGATCAGCCCGCCGATCATCGAAAATATGCTGCCAAAATACTTCATCAGGATCTCCTATGCTATCGTTTTATCCATGAAAGTTCATGCACCCGAAATGTCAACAGAATTCTCTCCTACCTGAGCCGGCAAAAAAAATATGGACAGATTCCCAGCCTTGGCAAAAGCTGAGACCGGGAGGAAAAAATGAAGTATAAAGTGATCCTGATCAAGATCGACCACCGCAGCACCGAAGCGGTGGTTGTGCAAAACATCCTCACGGAATACGGCTGCAACATCAAGGTGCGCCTCGGCCTGCACGAGGTTTCCAAGGAATTCTGCGCCAACGACGGATTGATCGTATTGGAAGTGGAAGGCGACAAGAGGAAACTGAACACCATCGTGAAAAAACTCAACGCGGTGGAGTTTGTGCAAGCTCAGTTGATCGAGATGTGATCAGCCCCCTGGGGGTATTTTAGCCTCTCAGGCGCCTGGTTGGCTGGCCGTTTTTGCCCCTATCAGAAACAAGCGGCTGCTGGCCTGGCGCCTGTTCCTTTGGCGGGTTCAGGGGCTGAGTTTGGAATCGGTGATATCTATGAAGCGGGCGAGGTTTTCATCCAGCTGTTTGATGTCTTCGAGGGTCTTGCGTTTGATGTCCACCCTGGTGGGGGCTTCGCTTTCCAGCTGTTCGATCTCCAGCCGGGGTTCCTTGCTGAAAAATTCCGCGATGATCTTCTGAAGCTGGTCTTTGTTTCCCAGGAGGGTGGTATAATTGGTGCTGCCGGTAACCTGCAGCAGCAGTTTGAAGCCGTCGCGCAGTTCGAACCTGGAGCTTAAGAGGGCGATCGAAGAAGCGCCGCTTTCCTTTTTGACCCTGGCCTTGATCCGCTCCCAGGCTTTTTCCAGGTTTTCCTGGCTCAATTCCAGTTTGTTGCCGCTCACTGGCAGCTCCGGCGGGCGGGCTGTTTCGGCTTTTGCCTCCCTGGCCCGGGGCTGGGCTGGCTTGGGGGCTGGAGCTGCGGCGCGGATCTGGGGCAAGGAGGGGGCACCGGAGGACAGCTTGGCGATCAGCTGCGCTACGTCTTCCATCTCATCCAGTTTGCAGAGTTTGAGCATCATGAGTTCGAAGATCAGATAGGGGTTTCCGCTGCTCTTGATCTCGGTGCGGGCCTGCATCAGCATACTCATGATGTAAAGCAGGTTTTCCCGGCTGAAGAGGCCGGCGATCTCGTCATAGAGCGGATATTCCTCGCTGGTGATCTCGCTGGGCTGGGTTCCAATCTTGCGCAGGATCACGATGCGGATGAATTCCATCAGGTTGTTAAGAAACTCCTGCAGGTCGGCGCCTTCCTCCAATACGCGCTGCAGGCTGTCCAGCAGGGCGGCGTCCTGCCGGGCCTGCACAAGCCGCATCAGGTCGCAGTAGATCTGGGTGGGGATGAGGCCGAAGATCTCGCGCACCTTGTCGATTGTAACCTTGTTCTGGCAGTAGGAAAGCACCTGGTCCATCAGCGACAGGGCGTCGCGCAAGCTGCCGTCGGCCTTGCGGGCGATCATGTGCAGGGATTCGGCATCGATCTCGATGCTTTCCTCCTGCATAAGTTCCTTGAGCCGCTTGACGATCGAATCTATCGGGATCCGCTTGAAATCGTAGCGCTGGCATCGGGAGATA
>JAJBBF010000111.1 GCA_020532215.1 Candidatus Cloacimonadota bacterium | reverse complement strand
TCGAATACAGCCGCATTATCACTCTCAGCGCCCCTACCTTCAGCTGGAGCGGGATCATCATCGAAGATTTCATAGGCAACAACAACGGCATTATCGATCCCGGTGAAAGCCTCACCCTTAAATTCCCCTTCTCCAACATCGGGCACGCCCAGGCCACCGAGATCACCACCGCCATGGTCATCAACGGCGTGATGAACGTCTCGGAACCCATGCAGACCACCTGCGCGGCCCTCCCACCCGGCGGCGAAAGCTACATCGAGTACTTCGTGACCTTCAGCTCCCAGATCCCCTCCGGTACCGTGATCCACCTGAACACCATGCTCTTCAGCGGCGAATATGTCTCCACCCACGCCTATGCCGTGAACGCCGGCATCGTGGCTGAAAACTTCGAGACCGACTTCGCCTCTTTCGATTGGAACTTCACCGGAGGCAACTGGACCGCCGAAGCTGGCAGCTACAATGGCACCACCGCCGCCCGCAGCGCTACCATCACCCACAACCAGAGCACCGCCATGAGCGTGACCCTGGATTGCCCGGCCGCCGGCACCATCTCCTTCTGGAAAAAGGTTTCCAGCGAACAGAACTACGATTTCCTCAAGTTCTACATCAACAGCCAAATGAGGGGCCAGTGGTCCGGATCCAACGACATCTGGAGTCAGGAGCTCTACGACGTGCAGCCTGGCGTCAACACTTTCAAATGGGAGTACGTAAAGGACGACGGCGTTTCAAGCGGTAGTGACTGCGCCTGGATCGACGACATCGTCTTTCCCTCCACCGGCGGAATTTCCGGCACGCCCGTCATCAGCCTGGATTTATCCAGCCTGGATTTCGGCAATGTGCTGATCGGCGAAACCGCCTCCCTGCCCTTCACCATCAACAACACTGGCGATGCCGTCCTGATCGGCTCCGTGGTGGTGGACGCGCCTTTCACGGTGTACCAGGGCAACGGCGATCCCAACAACTTCATCTACATCGTGGTGCCGGCCCAGTCCTTCCTCACCATCAACCTGGATTTCAGCCCTCTGGATGAAACCAGCTACAGCCTGCCCATGCTGATCAATACCGACGATCCGGCCAATCCCGCCCTCAGCGTGCAGCTTACTGGCGCCGGCCAGCCCCTGGCCAATGACGATCCCGTGATCCCGGCTGTGACGGAGCTGAAGGGCAACTACCCCAATCCCTTCAACCCCAGCACCACCATTGCCTACAGCGTCAAGGAAAGCACTCCGGTCCTGATCGGCATCTACAACATCAAGGGTCAGCTGGTGCGCACCCTGGTGGATGAGCAAAAGGAAGCCGGAAACCACCTGGCGGTCTTCGACGGCCTGGACGACAACCGCCAGCCCCTGTCCAGCGGTGTTTACTTCTACCGCATGCGGGCCGACAGCTACAGCAAATCGAACAAGATGATCATGATGAAATGAGCACGGAGCAAGGAACTGGCGGCCACACGCCGCCCTGGTTCCGCGACCCTGACAATAAACCCAGCCCCGGTTCCTGCCGGGGCTTTTTCTTTGCGGCAGTATGATTCATCACGGAAAATCGAGGAACCAGGGTAAAGGGTTCAGAAAAAGACGAATAGAACACGGATAATATTATCAAGGGGACATGTGGGATTTAAGAGGGCCAGCGGATTACGCAGATCAAACAGATTTGCTCAGGAGAGCCCGAACGTCCGGACCTAACCAGCGGGTTTAGCCTTGGCATATAACCGAAAATGCCAAAATATAGTTGCTGATTGCAGCCGGTGTGGAAATATCGCCACACATGTCTTATCTTCAACATTTACAGCACTATACAACATATTGTGTTTGTTCGCTCTTCTTCCAATAAATTTCACCATATCTAAGCAAGCAACTGTTTGGTAAACCTTTAGCCACCACATACTGAAACGCCCTTAGCATCGAACACGGTCTTCTCTACTCTGCCGATCAATTTTCTTATACATTTTTCTCTTGACGGGATTCTTGCCAAGCTTTAAAAGAGCATCAGTGATTGAATAGTGTGATCTAAATAGTACATATTTGAAAGCTTGTGCCTTTTGGCCCGGGCTCGAACCCTGCACTGAACGGTGCGATTTTTACTCCTTTGAACAAGGAAGGTTAGGTATTATGAAACTTACAAGACTTTTTCTGACGTTGCTACTACTCGGAATTGCGTCCTTAGCCATGGCTCAAGCTTATATTGAGAATTTCGAGACGAATACTTACAATTACTGGACCTCTTACGACATTGGCATAAAAGTTGATGAGATTATCGGTGCAGGCGGGGTTGCCGGTCCTCGGGGGTATTTTGATTACCCCACTCAAAGCATGGGAGAGTGGCTGCCCGATCCTTCTGTAGGCTTGTGGTACAATATCATGGGCGACGAAGCTGGCGACCAGGGTACGACCACGCCTTTCACACTTACCAATATGCCTATTTACAGCTGCCCCATTCTCCCGGACGGCACTACATCTTACACCTATCCCTACGCACTTACCAACCCTGCCGATCCTTATTATTATGAACTTAAACAGGTTAATTATTCGCAGGGTTACTGGGGCAACTTCTGGAACAGCGCCAACACCAGCTGGTATGTGGGCGATATCAACGGCGGTTACTTGGTAAGCAACGGCATGGTGAACCTCACTGCTGCCGGCACCTTGTCCTTTTCAGTTTTAAAATTGCCCGCGGGTGGAGGTTCAGGATATCTTTGGGTGGACTACGCGACAACCTCTGATCCAGCCGGCCCTTGGACCGAATTGATCGATGGCTACCAGATCCAGCACAGCTCCGGCACTTGGGTAACATACACTGAAACCCTGCCGGCAGTGACCATTCCTGAAACCAATAACATGGCCTACATTAGACTCCGCTTTCGCGGGAACACTACTGGCAACAACCCTCCTTTCCAACCCCAACCAAACTATTGGGTTGATGATCTAACAGTCACCAATTACGAGCCGCCCCTGCCGATCGAGCTTTCCGGCTTCCTGGCCATGCTCTCCGTGGACAACTTTGTGAACCTGACCTGGGTGACCCAGTCCGAGACCGGCGTGCTGGGCTTTTACCTTTTGCGCAACACCCAGGAGGAACTGGATGGCGCGGTCACGATCAGCGAGCTGATCCCCGCCACGAACACCTCCTCCCAGCAGACCTATGTTTACAAGGACGACGAGATCAGCGAATCCGGCACCTATTACTACTGGCTGCAAAACGTGGATCTGGACGGCACCATACAATACCATGGCCCCGTTTCCATCCTCTATTCCCCCGCGGGATACTCCATCCCCGGGATCCCGCTTGCCACAAGCTTTGATCCAGTTTATCCCAATCCCTTCAACCCACAGACGAACCTGCCTTTCAGCCTGGCGGAACCGGGCAGCGTTAGCTTCGAGATCTACAACGCCCGCGGGCAGTTAGTGCGCAGGATCGAGACCGGGGAAAAATCCACCGGGCACCACCAAACGCAGTGGGATGGGCTCGACTCCTCCGGCAAACCCTGCACCACCGGCGTTTACAATATCCGTATGACCATCGGTTCCAGCAGCTACTCCCGCAAAGCGGTCCTGCTTAAATAAGACACTCCTGACCAATCCTGAAACCCCGGACGCCCTGTCCGGGGTTTTTCTTTGCGGCAGTATAACTCGTCACGGAAAAGCGCGGATCCAGAGAAAACGCGTTTGGAAAAAAGAGAAGAAGAATGGGAACGCGGAAAGGCACGGAAAAGACGCGGAAACACGCTGAAAAAGAAAAGGATAAGCGTCATTTCGGACGCCGCGGAGCCTGGAGTTCAAAGCCCCAAGCATGGTTACAAGGTATCGCCAGACTCAGAGGGGTTTTGGACTTCAGGCAGCCACCCCTGTTTGAAGACCAAGCCAGCCAGGCAATGGCGGTAATTGCAAACCCATGCAATCGGCTTGAACTCCAAAGCACACCCCATCGCGAACGCCGCGGAGCCTGCGGAGCGGCATTGATCCGGGATCCAGGACACCATCCACCACCCTTCCACACCGAAAAATCCTGTTTGGCTCCTATTATCATTACGGGATCAATACGGGATCAATACGGATTTCATCCGTATTGATCCCGTATTTATCCCGTAATGATGCTGGGAGCGGTATGAAGATCAGCTGTCCTGGGTTAGCAGGTCGATGATTGTTCAGGTTCAGACTGTCGCCCTGGGCTTTGCAGCTCATCAGGCCGCCCTGGATGAGCTCGTAGTCATCCGGCGTGTAGTCTCCGGGGGTAAGTTCGTCGATAAAGCATTCCACCACCCCCTGCAAGATAGAATCGGTGAGCTCTTTCGGTATTGGCCTTGAGAATGCCTGGCACGGCTGTGGCGCGCTCGCGAAGCCCTTTTGGCTGCAGGGATTTTCTGCTTGACAGGAGGCCGCTCCCGCATAGGGGTGATTTCGTCTTAAGTTCCCTCAGGCGGGTCTTGCCGTCTTGGCACCCGCAGAAATTGCCAACACTTGGGGCCTCTCATCCGTTAGCTGGGTGTGGAAAGGAAAACAGATGTTCGATCTTCAGGACTTCGTCGCGGAGCATCAGCGGGCGCTGTTCAACTTCGCCTGCCAGCTGACCCGCTCTGAAGACGAAGCCGACGACCTGCTCCAGGATACCTGGATCAAGTGCATGCTGCATCAGCAATTGCTTTCCAGCTTAACGACGGCGAAGCAGCGCAGCTGGCTGTTCACCGTTCTCAAACACCGCTGGCTGGACATTTGCCGCCACCGCAAGCTGGAAAGGAAAGTGCAGGCCGAGCTGGACAAGCCGGTCACCAATCCGGTGCAGGTCTACAACCTGGAGCCCCATTTGGAGCAGCTTTCACCGCTGGAACAGCAGATCCTGCGCATGAAGTTTTGGGAAGAGAAGAACAGCCGCGAGATCGCCGCAGAACTTAAGCTTCCCGAGGGAACGGTCCGCTGGCGCTTGAAACAGGCCTTGGACCAATTGAGAAGATTGATCGAAAAAAGTGATAAGGAGGCAAGATGCCTACCCTGATACGAAACGTGGGCGTTCTGGACGCTCGCCAGGCCAGTGTGGAACAGGTTTCCGCCATCGGCCGGATTATGAATGTTGGCTGTTTGGTGGTAAGCCCGGCCAACCGGGCCGAATTTATGAAGGTCGGCCTGCATAATGTGGGCAAGACCCACGAATTGGATGAGGATTACAAGATCCACATAGGCCCGCTGCAACTAACCCGGGAAATGCTGGAAAGCGCTGCCAACCCTCTGAAGATCTGTGTGCTGGGATCGTTGGAAGTGGAGACCGGCATCCCGGCGGAACTGCTTTTGGCAAAGCTGGAAGGGATCTATCTGATCGGCCCGGCCTCGGTTCCGGAAGAGCTATACGGAGCGTTCATGAGCCGCGCCAAAGACATCACCGGCCACGTGAGCGTTGAACCCGCCGGCAGCGTTCGGGCCAAAGGCAAAGTGTTGATCAACAATGAATACCTGAACCAACTCGAGGATGGCACCGACCTCTCAGTATCCGGCAACGCCTCCCTGGATGAAGCACTGGACCTCGATCTTTTCAAACGCAAGATCAAAACGCTGCGCGTGGCTGGCGTGATCCATTTCGGCCAGGCGCAGGAGGAAACGCTCAGAAAACTCCTGGTGCAAAACGAGAAAACCCGCCTGAAGATGTATCGCCTGGATTTCCATTATGTACCCGGCGGCACCGTGATCGACAGTTTCACCCTGCTCACCGTGGACAAAAGGGTATTTTCCTGCCACGGCATCCTCATCCTCCACGAGGAAGTAACCCCGGAAGAGATCCGGGAAAAAAACCTGCGGTTCGAAGCCGGAACCCTCTATTTTCCGAAGTCCGTGACCCGGGAGATGGCCACCCGCCTGGCCCCGAAGACCAGAGGCTTGCCCTACGACCCGGACAAGTTCGCGGTTGTGGGCTGCGAGCAGCTCATCACCCAGGCCCGCCTGGCGGAAATGCCGGACAAAGGAACCCTGGTGGTCACCGGCAGCCTTGAGATTGATCCTCAGGTGCCACCCGCGGACATTTCCGCCAAAGTGGCCATCCTGGATAACTACGGCGAAATAATCGCCACCCGGGATGTCTCCAGCGTTCTCCAGGCCAAGCTCCGCGTCAATGAAGGCGTGATGCACGGCCCGGAAGGCGATGAGGAGGAAGACGATCCCTGCCAGGGACAGTATGACAACGTGATCGAAAACCTGGCCAGCTATACTCTATAGGTTTTTCCCAGTCCTGGGTTTTGCTGGCTTGGAGCGCTGAAAAGCGAGGGATAGAAGCTGAAAAACAAGGATAAAGATGATCCCTACGATCAGATAGATCGTAGTTACAGCTCTCTTTCAAAGCAAGCGGGTAATTCGGGGTTATTCAGCCCGGAGGGCGATAAAACATAGCGAGGGAGCGCAGCGAAGCGGAGCCCCTCGTACAAGAGCAGCAACAATATGGAAGCCCCTTGTGGGCGACAGCGATCTATCTCCGCGGTTCTGTCGCCCGCAAGGGGCTGGATTATTCGTTTATTCTTCTTACGAGGGGTTACGTTCCCACCCCCACGGCATTGCTTCGCTCCTCCGCGGGGCCTCCGGTAACTTCACACCCTCGCTATAAAATGTCGCCCTCCGGGCTTACCCACTTGCTTTGAAAGAGAGCCAGAAGAACTGGATTCCGGTGCCCGGATCCACCCGGCAAAAAAAATCCCAACACTTCCGGGGTGTCATCCGTTAGCTGGGTAGATAACAAAACATAGAGGTGATATCATGCAAAACCAAATGAACTACCACAGCGCGAATGAAGGCTCTTGCCAGAGCCAGACCGGCAACGCTTCCCCGCAGAGCGGAGCCGCGGTTCCAGAGATCAGGATCCTCAGCAGCTGGCTGGGACGCCGGCCCAATCTGATCAGAAACAGCCTGCGCCTTTTGTGAGAATACAGCCCGGACCTTCAAGCCGATCCGCTGGATCCGGGCTGTTCCGCTTCACCAGGAGCCATCCTGACGAAGCCCGGGCGAGCAGGGTCTTCAACTCCGGCAGGGCTTTCAAAACACCATCTCCATACCTCTTTCACCCCTTTCAAAACCATCCCTTCCCCAGTTTTGCAGCCTATCCCCGCGTCCCTGGCTCCATGAAAATCGCTCTGAGATAGAACTTTTTGCTTGACAGAAAGCGGAAAGGGCGATTTTATGAGAGAAAAGGAGTACCAAGGTAAGAACCATGCCCAGAATCTGGCTGTTCATTCTGGCGCTGCTACCCGCTGTTTTAGGCGCGCAGAGCCTCAATGACGATTACATGTTCCCCGGCGACGAGGCTTGGGAGGATCCCACCTACGAGATCCTCTCGCAGCCGGATTTCGATCTGAATGGCATGTTGGGCAACATATTGGTGGGTGACAACTGGTACTCCCAGATCCGGCTGCGGCCGGAGGTGGCGATCTGGAAAGTGGGCATCGGCATGGATATCGATCTGCTTTTCGACAGCGAGGGCCGCCTGCGCCGCAAAGGCTGGGAGTCCTGGCAGGATATCGCCAAAAAGATCTTTTACCTGCGCTTTGCCGACCGCCGCGATTCCCTTTATTTCAAGATCGGCTGCATTCCGGACTACACCCTGGGCCACGGCCTGATCTTCGACGACTATTCAAACATGCTGCGCTATCCCGAGGAAAAACCGATCGGCGGTTATCTGGGGGCCAACACCAATGCCTACGGCTTCGGTTTTGAGATCTATACCCACGATATCAGCAAGAACGAGGTGATCGCCGGGCGCGCGGCTCTGAAACCCTTGCAGGGCACAAAGCTGCCGCTGCTGAAAAACCTCGCTTTGGGTGTGAACCTGGGCGCGGACCGCGATCCCTACGGCAAATACCCCGATTCCGACCAGGACGGGTATCCGGACGTGTACGACAAATTCCCCGACGATCCCGACAGCTGGCTGGATACTGACGACGACGGCGTGCCCGACCAGGCGGATATCGATCTGAACGGCAATTCCCTGCTGGACCATCCCGACCTCAACCCCTATGTGGATGCTGTTTTTCCGAACATTGCGCAGAATTATCCGGATTACCCCTTCGATACGGCTGTGTTTCCGGATTCCGCGGCCAGCTACGCAGAACCCCGGCCCATGTGGATGTACAGCCTGGATTACGACCTCCCCCTGGTGGACGGCGAGAATTTCCGGCTCAGCCATTACGGAGAATACGCCGTGATGCGGGACCAGGGCAGCGGCCTGATCCTGCCTGGCTTCGCCGCCAAGTTTTTGATCTTTGACCTGAAGCTGGAATTCCGCAATTTCACCGATCGCTTCATGCCGGCCTATTTCAACTACCTGTACGACGAGCAGCGCTGCCAGGTGGTGTACAAAGGCATCGAGGGTTCAGGCGGGCGCCGCTATTACAGCCTGCGCACCAAGGACGAGGAACTGGAAGGCCTAAGCTCCAGCCTGGGCTGGTTCGGCTATCTGAAGGGCAATATCGCCAATTTCGCCTATCTGAAGGTGGCCTATCAGGATATGTACGACCACGGCCTCAGCAAAGGAAAATCGATCTGGGCCAAGCTGACCTTGATGCCCGAGAAGTTTCCCAAACTTCGGGAAGCTTCGCTCTATTACGCGCAGACGGACGTGGACAGGGTGGATTTCAAAAACTGGCGCAACCCCCAGGCCCAGATCAACGGCCTCATCGTGTATGGCTACAACGACACCTACAACCTGATCTGCAAATACCGGGAATACTATCAGGACGCCAACGGCGACGGCGTGATCGAGGGACAGAACGAGATCGTTGAATCCCTGAGCGTGGGGATCGAATTTCAGTTTTGAGCGGGCAGGGTGGCCAGCCAGAGCTGGCAGTCGCCGGCGAAGTGCAGATAGCCTGAATCCGCGGTCACGAAGGCAGCTTCACCTTTCTTCAGTTCCAGGCTTTCACCACCGCTCTCCACCAGCGTTGAACCCTCGCCGCAGAAAACGATCAGCGGACCTTGCCAATCATCGTAACCCATGCCCCAATCACCACCCAGGGAAATCTTCCGCAACTCAAACTCCCGCGCGCTGGTCTCGTAAGTGCTGGAAAAGGGGCCATCCGCGGACGGGGTGATGGTTTCGCCCGCGTAAGGCTCAAAATCCAGGATGCGGGCCAGTTCCTCCACGTCCACGTGCTTGGGGGTGAGGCCGCCGCGTAGAACGTTGTCCGAATTTCCCATGATCTCGATGCCGGCGCCGTGCAGATAGGCGTGCGGGACTCCCGCCTCCAGGAACAGCGCCTCGCCGGGGCTGAGAGTGACGAGGTTCAGATAGAGCGGAGCCAAAACGCCGGGATCCCCGGGATGGTGGTTCAACAGGTTCCGGCAGGTTTCCGCCGTGGAAGGATCCAGGCCAGCATCCCTTCCCAGAGAGGCCTTTAGCGCCTCCAGCGCCTGCTTCAGCTGATCGCCGCGCAGGCTGAGGAGTTCCAGAGCCAGCCGTTGAAACCAATTTCTGCTCATGTGTTTGGCAAAGGGGGCATAGCTGTTCAGACAGGCGTCCAGGCCTGCCCGGTGAAGGTTGTGGGCGATCTGCGGATAAGGCCGGAAGCCACAGAGGGCCTGAAATTCGCCAAGCGCGCAGATGAGTTCTGGTTTGGGCCGGGGATCGCGGTAATTGCGCCGCGGAGAATCCAGCGGCAAGCCCAGGCTGTTTTCCCGCTCGAAGCCAAGGCGGGCCTGGATCCCGGAAGGATGCGCCTGAAGCGAGAGCGGCTGCCGGACAGCCAGCACTTTAAGCAAAAAGGGCAGCTCACCGGAAGCGATCTTGGCGCCGTGCCCCAAAAATCTGTCCGGATCCCGCGCGATCAGCTCCCGCAGGCTGATCTCCCCCTCCACCGCGAATAGCTTGGAAGCACCGGCGGGATGCGCGCCCATCCACATTTCCGCCACCGGCAGCTCCGGATCCGGCTCCGTGCCCAGTAGGCGGGGAATGTAATCCGGCGACCCCCAGGCATAGTGTTTCAGCGGGTTGCTGAGTTTATACAGCGCCACTTTCACTCTCCCAGCCTGCCCAGGCGGCTCTGCAAAAGTTGCAGCAGCGGACTGAGCAGCGGAAAATAGCGTTTCGCCTGGCGCAGGTATTGGCGGGCTTTGTCTGTTTGCTTTTGCTGGATGAGCAGGCGGACCAGTTCCTCGTACAAGCCCACGGAGTAAGGATTCCGCTCGATGCCTCGTTCCAGGGGCGCCAGGGCCAGGGCGGGCATGCCGCTTTTCACGGCGCATTCCGCGTAAACCAGCACGTGCTCCGTTTGGCTCAGCGCGCCGCTGGTTTCGAAATCCATGAAGGCTTTGAGGGCCAGCAACCAGTATTGGAAGTGGGCGTAGGTAAGCGCCTTGAGCAGCAGCAAATGGCGATGCCGGCCGATCTTGGCCTCGGCCCTGGCGATGTATTGCTGCGCCTCAGAGTAGTTTTCAACCCGCAGCAACTGCTCGATCAGCAGGAAATAGATGAAAGGATTGTTGTCGATCACATTCATCAGCTCTTTCATGATGGCTATGCTTTCGCGGTTTTTGCCCAGGTAGGCCAGCGCCAGAGCCTTGTTGTAACGGACGTCGGTATGGGGGTTGCTGATCTGGTCGTAATATACGATGGCCAGCTGGTATTCGCCCTGGGCAAAGAGGGTGTTGCCGATGATCAGTTTAAGCTGATCATCCCCAGGCTTGTGTTTCAGCGCGGATTGGTAAGACTTCACCGCCTTGGCGTAAAGCTGGCGCCTTTGGTAAAAATCCCCCAGCGCTATCAGCGGGCTGGGATCCTGGGGATTTTCCTCCACGGCCTTGAGCAGCAGCTGCACCGCGTGGATCCAGTTCGTTTTCATCAGGGCTTCCGCCCGCAGGATCAGGTTGTGCAGGTCACGGTCGGCCAACACGCCTCCTCCCTTTGCCCAAGTTCATTAAGCAAGGCATAGCCCGGGACAACCGAGAATCCGAAGCCGAAACCGGCTGCAATGCCTCTGCTGACTTGGTGCAGAACCACCCCGGTGGGCAAACGCGGATCATGGCAGTTCCTTCAGGATCTCCTCGACGGCGCGCCGCAGCTGGGTGTCGTTGCCGGCGATCTCGTCTTCGGGGCTGATCTCGATCACGATGTCCGGCTCCACCCCGGTGCCTTCCATGTTCGTGCCGTCCAGTTTGTACCAGCCGGAACCAGGCAAACGCATGGAGGAGCCGTCCAGCAGATTGTACTGCCAGGTGCCGATCACGGAGCCGCTGGAGGGCCTGCCCACCACTTTGCCCAGTTTCAGCTCCTGATACACCGTGGGGAAGATCTCCCCGTCCGAAAAGGAATTCTCATCCGCCAGCACGATGCTGGGGCGGGTCCAGGCGCGGCGGGGTTCCTGGTTCCGCTGGCCGCTGTAGCGCCGGGAGGTGGAATAGGCGTAGGGCCGCTGATTGAGCAGGGAGATGATCTGGTCGTGAACGTGGCCGCCGGAATTGCCGCGAACGTCGATGATCAGGGCCTCCTTGTCCGCGTGGTCGCGGAAAACCTCGCGCTGGAAGTTTTCGTAGTCCCTGTCGCCCATGGCCGGTATGTGCACATAGCCTACCCGGCCAGCGCTGAGTTCATCCACATCCGCGCGGCGGAGGCTTACCTTGTGGTCATAGTGCAAAGCGCGGTTTTGGCTCCAGCTCAATCCGTCCAGCCAGGCCTCAGTTTCCGTATCCCCCGAAAGCAGGCGCAGCCGGATGCGTTTGCCGGTCTTGTCGGCCAGCAGCGAATCCAGCGGAGTGGAAGCGGTGATCGGGGTTCCGTCGATATGCGTGAGAATGTCTCCGGCGCTTGCGCCATAAAGGGTGGCCAGGCGGGAACCGGGATAGACCACGCGGAGGCGGATGCCGCGGGGCAGGATCTCGCTTTGGTCGAACTCCACCCCCAGATAGGCAGGCTGGCCCCAGCTGGGCCGGTAGCCTTCGCGGCGGGGGTAAAAACCTGTGTGGGAGGCGTTCACGTCGCCGATCATCTCGTTCACAATGGCCTCGATATCACCGATGGAGCGAGCCCGGCTGGCGTAGGGATGATAGAGCTCATAGAGTTCCTGCCAGTTCTGGCCGTGCATGTTCGGATCGTAAAAATTGAGCCCGAACACGCCCCAGGCCTCTTCGAAGACCCGGGTGTTGAGCAGGCTGGCGCTGTAGGAATAGTCAAATTCGGCCCCCAGCTGGCCCTTGCTGCGTTTGTCCAGATCGAACCAGCGCAGAGTGCCGTCCTGCAGGTAATAGAGGGTCTCCCCCACCCAGCTGAGGCTGGAGGCGTCTTTGCCGAGGTCATGCACTTCCTTGGGATTCTGGCCGTAGATATTGGCTTTTTTCAGCTTGAGGTTGCCGTCCGGGTGCTTTTGCGCGGTGTAATAAAAGGTGCTGTCGTCGATCACGCGCTCCACGCGCAGCCAGTGGTCATCTTCGCTGAGGATGGGATACAGCCGTTTTTCGATGCCTTCCCAGACTACCTTCAGCTCTTTGGGTGGGGCGGGTTCTTCCTCTGCCGGGGCTTGCAGGCTGTCCGGCTCCACGGGGATGCTGATATCCAACTCCAAGTCACTCTGGATCACATCCCGGTCTTCCTCATCCTTAACGCTGGGTGCAAAGATCTCCTGCCAATGGTCCACCTCCAGCTCATATTCATCGCGGGGCACGAGGTCCAGGCGATAGATCCCACCGCTGGAACGGCCGATCAGGATGGAGCGGTCGTCCTGGGTCCAGGCCAGGCCGCGGATCCAGGAATCGTCGTTCATGATCTTGCGGTGGGAGTCCGTGGTAAAGTCATAGAGCCAGAGTTCCCGCATCCACACATCCTCGCGGGTAGTGGCATAGACGGCATAATCGCCGCTGGAGTTGATGGCAAAATTGCTGGAGATGGGGCGCTGCACATCCAGGGGCTTAAGCTCAGCCAGGCTGGAATCGGCCACAGCGACCCGGCCGCTGAGGCGGTTGTCACCGTAACGGACGATCCATTTTCCGCTGGGATCGCGCGCGAGGCCTTCCACGTCCAGGCTGTCCGCTCCGAACCAGCGCACCTGCTCGAGCCGCATCAGGCTGTCGCAAGTTACGGAATAAAGCTTGTTGATGCCGTCTTCCATCATCTGCAGTACCAGGGTGCGGTTGTCGGCCATGAATTCCAGGTCGCCGATCGAGCTGTGGTTGTGGCTGATCTGTTTCACCTCACCGCCCTTGCGGGGCATGAAAAAGGTGTCGTACTTGTATTTGAAGCCCAGCAGCAGCCCGTCGCCCGAGATAGCGTAGGCCTCAAAGCTGTCCCGCATTTTCTCCCGCCGCTCATCCTGGCGCCAGAGGTCGGCATTGATGCTGACCTGAAGTTTGGAAGCGCCGGAGACGGGGTGGTAGCGCCAGATCTCGTTGAAATGCTCAAAGACGATACGGTCGTTGGCTCTGGCGATGGAAAGGTCGCGGGCGGACCAGAGCGGAAAGTTGGTCAGTTGCCGCGGGGAAGCGAAGTTGCCGTTGTCGGCGCGGAAGATCTGGAAGCGCTGGCCGTCCGAGGCGCAAAAATAGAGTGACCCGTCCAGATGGGAGTAGCGGGGGTAGCGTTCCGTATAATCGGTGTTGGTGAGCCGGGTGTATTTTTTGCTGGCCAGGTCGATGCTCCAGAGTTCGCCGGCGATGCTGCCGCGGTAAGCTTCGCGGTGGGGGTTGCCGTCGCGGTTGAAGACCAGGCTCTGGTTATCCGGCGCCAGGGAAGCGTAGCGGTCGCCGATCTCGGCCAGCAGCAGAGGCCGGCTGCCGTCCAGGGGAACTCTGTAAAAAGAGGAACCGAAGCTCTGGCTGTAGCGGGTGCAGAGCAGGTGCTCGCTGTCGGCGAACCAATCGCTGATGGTATAGCTTTCCCGGATCACCAGCTTGGTCTCGCCGGTTTCCGGGGCGATCAGATAGGGCATGGTGCTGCCTTCGCGGTTCGAATTGAAAGCGATCCAGCGCCCATCCGGAGACCAGCTTGGCCCCCATTCCCCGGCCTCGGTGGCTGTGAGGCGCCGGGCTTCCCCGCCGCCGTAGGGTACCAGCCAGAGGTCGGCGTCGTAAACAAAACAAACCTGCTCCCCGTCCGGCGAGATGGCAGGATCGGTGGCGAACTGGGGCTCCAAAGCCCAGCCCAATGCAATGGAAAGTGTCAGGATCACAAATAGAATCTGTTTCATGTCCTCAGTCCTTTAGTCTTTTTCCCAGATATCCAGGCCGCTCTTGCTTTCCTGGATGTAGTATTCGTGTTTCAGGATCCGCGCCCGCACCGGCGGATGCAGGTTCCGCAGCACCCGCAGGCCCAGCCTGCGTTCGCCCGGGCGGTTCAAAAACTTGTTCAGTTCCTCGTCGAGCTCAGCCTCGCAGCGTTTGATCTGCGCGTTCAGTTCCTCGATCGCTTCTGTGTTGTCTGTTTCCTTAAGCCGGATCAGCTGCCGCGTCATCTGCATCAGCAGCGCCTTGTGGTAGGGTCCGATGGAGATCTCCACCGTGGTAGTTTCTCCGGCTGGATCGCCCAGGTCCAACGTAAGCAAATTGCCGCCGCTTTCTATGGTCCCGCCGCTTAGGGAGCCGGTTTTCCCCTCGACCCCGCCGGCGGCCACCACTTCGCTGCCCTTAATGTATTGCTGGAAATACAGCTTGCCCCGGCAGAGCACCCTGGAGGCCCTGATCCCCTGGCAGTGGATGTTTCCGCCCACTTCCAAGCCTGGTTGGCGGCAGTCGCTTACCTCTCCGCCCAAGTGCAGATCGCCCCGGCAACTGAGGGTGGAATTGACCAGATCTCCTGTGATCACAACTTTCCCGGCGGCATAAAGGGAAGAACCAGAGAAACTGCCGCGGATCTCCAGATCCGCCGGGGACCGCAGCTCGCGTTCCTCATCCAGGATATCGCCTGCCAGCACCAGCTTTTCGATCACAGAGATGCGGCCGGCCTCATCCACGCTGAGGAAGCCTGCGCACTCCGCCACGAACTGGCGCGTTTCCGGACTGAAGCTCACGTTGTCTCCGGCCACCTGTTGGGCGGCTTCCAGATCGAATTCCTCATCCTGCAGCATTTGCCCGAAGATGTCGTAGATGGAGCCCTGGCGGTCGAAGATATTGCTGTTGTAATCGGCGATCACGGTTCCGGTCTCGATGCAGGTGAGCAGATCCAGGTCCCGGGGCCGCACCTGGCCGTCGAAGTGTTTGGCCAGCTCCAGGTCAAAGTGGTAATTCAGCTTGCTTTCGCCTTTCACGCGGTTGCATATGGCGATGGGAAAGGGGGTGTCGAAATCCTTTTCCATGCCGTGCTTGCGCATGTATTTCGCGGCTTCTTCAAAGCCGGTCTTGATGCCGGCCTCTTCGATCAGGTCCAAGATGTCCTGCTCGTTGGTCAGCTTTCCGCCGGAGCGGATCGTAAGCCAGGCCGAAAGCCTGTCATCACGCAATTCCAGCCTGATCGTGCCAGGCCGGTTGCTGAGGATCTTACTCATATTCAAGTCCGATTAGGTTTATCTGGCGGTTGCGGGTTCCATCCCGCCGGTAGGAATAATGCACTCTGGATTCCAGTGTGCAGACAAATTGCTGCTCGATGTTGAAAAAAGGGATCCCGGCTGCGATCAGCTGGGAAAAGATGGCCCTGCGCAGGTCGATATGGCGGTACTCGCTTTGCCCGGGCGCGAAATCCTGCTCTTGCAAAGCGCCGCAAAAATCCCTCCAGGTGGCTTCATCCACTTCGTAATGCCTGCCGCAGATCCCAGCGCCAACGTGGGCCACAAGCTCCGCTGCTGCGATCCCGAAGCGGTCCCGCAAGATCCGAATGGTTTTGCCCACAACGTTCAGCCGGGTACCTTCGCGGCCGCTGTGAATGGCAGCCACCGCGCGGTTTTGGGTGTCCTGCAGCAGCACGGGGAAGCAATCGGCGGTGCGGATCAGCAGATACTGCCGGGGTAAATCTGTGATCAAAGCGTCCGCCCCCGCGATCTGGGAATGGTTGCCCCAGCCGGCGCCCAGATCGGCTTCGGAGCAGATGTGCACTCCGTCGGCGGCGACCTGTTCAGCGATCACCGTCCGGCTGGCCGGAACCGCTTTCCCGCCGATCCGGATATCGCCCTGAACCCGCATCAGACCGCGGTAGTCAGGTTCTCTATCACCAAGATGCAGCCAGGTTTTCATCCCTCGACCCCGGGGTATTCCACCGTCACTTTCAACGGACGGTAGATCTCGGTGTTGTTGTTTTTCACCAGCATCCGCAGGATGTGGTTCATCAGGCTTGGGATCTTGCGCAGCGCGTTCAGCGACCACAACAGGCAAACTCCGGCGGTGATGCTCAGCGCGATCTGCGGCCCCAGCTGTTTGGTAAGCGAACCGATCAGCAAACTGCCAAAGGGCATTATGGAATGAAAGGACATCGTATAGACGCTGAGCACGCGCCCCCGCATCCCGGGATCGGCCACACTCTGCAAAATGGTGTTGGTGGCGCTCATCATGATGGTCATCCCCATGCCGATGAAAACCATGCAGATCAGGCTCAGGGGAACGCTGCGGCTAAGGGCCAGGCCGATCAGCGCCAGGCTGGCCACCCCGCCCATAACCGCGGTTACATAGGGCAGGCCTTTGATCGTTTTACGCCCCGCCATGTAAAAAGCGCTGGTCAGGGCGCCGATCCCGGCAAAGGTGAGCAGCAGGCCCTGGGTGCCGGCATTGCCTTTCAGCACGTCCCGCGCGAATACCGGAATGATGGAGCCGTAGCTCATCGCGAACAGCATGAAGACCCCCAGGTTGGCGATCAGATAGCGGATCGGCAGGCTGCGCCAGGAATACTTCCAGCCCTCCTTGATCTTGGTGAGGATGGGCGCGCCGCTGGGTTTCAGGGCCGGATAGCTGATCCGGATGGCCAGCAGCGAGGCGATCACCGCCAGATAGGAGACAGCGTTGATCAGAAAACAGATGCCCTCGCCGAAAGCCACGATCATCGCCCCGCCGATGGAGGGTCCCACCAGCCGGGCGGAATTGAACATCGCGGAATTGGTGGCGATGGCGTTGGGCAGCAGGCTGCGCCTGGAAACCAGGTCCAGCACGAAGTTTTGCCGGAAGGGAGCGTCCAGGCCCTCCACGATCCCCTGCATGGTGGCCAGCGGTATCAACGGCCACCAGCGCGCGGAATTGATGTAGCCGCTCAGCACCCCCGCGGCCAGGAGTCCCGCCTGCAGCATAAAGAGGGATTGCGTGAGAATCAGGGTCTTACGGCGGTCCCAGTGGTCTGCCCAGGCCCCGGCGAAAGGGCTTACGAACAGCGAGGGGATCATGCTCAGAAAAGCGATCAAACCCAGCAGGAACGCGGAATTGGTGAGCCGGTACACAAACCAGCTCATGGTGGTGCGCTGCACCCAGGTGCCGATCACGGAAAAGAGCTGGCCCGCGAAGAAAAGGCGGTAATTGCGCACTGTGAGGCTGATGAAGCGCTCCCGCGCCCTGCCCCAAAGCCAGTTCGCCGTCTTGGCCGCCGCGCCGCCTGATCCCAGGTTCATGCCGGATCTGCCTCCTTCACCAAGCCGCTTCAGGCCTGTTCTTCCGGTGGCGGAGTGGCGTCCGCCGCCAGTTTTTCGCTGTGTTCGAACCGCAGCTCCCTGGCTTTGGTATATTGGGCCCGCACCTGCTCCAGGTCTGATTCCGCGGCCTCAGCCAGGATGAATTCAAAGATCTCTTCGGTGCCCAGGGTCTCTTTTTCAAAGAGTTCCGCCGCCAGCTTTTCCAGCAGTTCGCGCCGCTTTTTCAAAATGACCAGGGCCCGTTCATAAGCGCGGGTGATGAAGCCGCGGATCTCGCTGTCCACCAGCTGCGCGGTCTCGTTGCTGTGCACGTCGCGGCCGATGAGTTCCTTGCCCAGATACACCTCGCCCTGCTGTTTGCCGATGGTCATCGGTCCGAAGGCTTCGCTCATGCCCCAGGAGCAGACCATTTTCTTGGCGATCTCCGTAACCCGCTCCAGATCGTTGCCCGCGCCGGTGGTAAGTTCGCCGTAGATGATCTCCTCCGCGGCACGCCCGCCCAGGATGTTGGTCATCATCTGTTCCAGATAGCCGCGTGAATAGCCGCTCTTGTCCGTCTGCAGGAAATGGGTGGCGCCGGCAGTGAAGCCGCGCGGGATGATCGAGACCTTGTGCACCGGCTCGGTTTTGTCCTGGAAAATGGAGGTGAGCACGTGACCGATCTCGTGGATGGAGGTGAGCTTTTTATCCTCCTCGGGGATCACCCGGCTTTTCTTTTCCTTGCCCAGGGTCAGTTTGTCCTTGGCTTCCTCAAAATCGCTCATGTTGAGTTTTTGCTTGTTGTAGCGGGCCGCGATCAGGGCCGCTTCGTTCACGATGTTGGCCAGGTCCGCTCCGCTGAAGCCCGGTGTGCCCCTCGCGATCAGTTCCAGATGAACATCTTCGGCCAGGGGCACTTTGGCGGCGTGCACCTTCAAAATTTCCGTGCGGCCTTTGATGTCCGGCAGGTCCACCGTCACCTGGCGGTCGAAGCGTCCCGGACGCAGCAGCGCGGGATCCAGGATGTCCGGACGGTTTGTGGCGGCGATGATGATCACCGCTTCGTTGGGCTCAAAGCCGTCCATCTCCACCAGCAGCTGGTTCAGGGTTTGCTCGCGTTCGTCATGTCCGCCGCCCAGTCCCGTTCCGCGGTGGCGGCCCACGGCATCGATCTCGTCGATGAAGGTGATGCAGGGCGAGTTTTTCTTCGCCTGGTCAAAAAGGTCGCGCACCCTCGCGGCGCCCACGCCCACGAACATCTCCACAAAGTCCGAGCCGCTGATGCTGTAGAAGGGCACGCCCGCCTCGCCGGAAACGGCTTTGGCCAAAAGCGTCTTGCCCGTGCCGGGGCGTCCCACCAGCAATACGCCGCGGGGTATGCGGCCGCCCAGCCTTTGAAATTTCTTTGGGTCTTTGAGGAATTCCACGATCTCCTGCAACTCCTCCTTGGCCTCGTCCACCCCGGCCACGTCCTTGAAGGTAACCGTGCTGCGGCTGCCTTCGTGCATGCGGGCCCGGCTTTTGCCAAAGCTGAAGGCCTTGGTGTTTTGATTGTTCATACCGCGCATCAGGAACCACCAAAAACCGATCAACAGAACAAAGGGGATGATGTAGGAAAGCACTCCCGCCCAGCGTGGCGGCTTTTTGGTGATCACCTGCACCCCCTGCTCCCGGAGCTGCTGAATCAGCACGGGATCGTCCACCGGAGTCAGCAGGGTGTGGAATTTCTTGCCCTCGGTGGTCTCGTAGATGATGTCCTGTTCCGTGAAGGTTACTTCCTTCACCTGTTTCGCTTCCAGAGCCGCGGTGAATTCCGAATAGCTGGCTTCGCCTATCTGTTCCCGGCCGCTGAACCAGCTGAAAACCATCAGCGTCACCAGCAGCATGATCACTATCACGAAAGTCCAGGAAACGGGGGTCTTGGCGGGCCGGGAAAGCGGTCCCGGCTGTGGATTGCGGCCTTGCGGAACCTGCCGTTTGGGCGGAACCGGCGGCGGGGTCTGGCCATCCTTGTTGCGCGGATTCTTGCGCTTCAGCAGCGCGATGCGGATGGCGCTGATGATGGTGATCGCCACCAGGGCGATCACGAACCACATCAGCAGGTCCGAAAATTGCTGCGCCACCTGGGTACTCTGGGCCGGCAGGCTGGAACCGCCGGGCTCCACCTTGAGGCTGTCGGCCCCCAGCGCCAAACTCAGCGCCAGCAGCATTATCACTGTCATTGTAGGTTTCATTTATAGATCTCTTCCTTCAGGATGCCGATGTAGGGCAGGTTGCGGTAGAGGGAATTATAGTCCAGGCCGTAGCCCACCACAAATTCGTTGCCGATCTTAAAGCCCACATATTCGAAGCTCACTTCCATCTTGTGCGCCGCCGGCTTGTCCAGCAGCACGCAGACCTTGAGGCTCGCGGGGGCGTGTTTGCCCAGGTATTCGCGGATGTATTGCAAGGAAAGCCCGCTGTCCACGATGTCTTCCACCACGATCACGTCCCGGCCGGTGATATCCACGTCGATGTCTTTGCGGATCTTCACCACGCCGGAGCTGGAGGCCTCGGCGCCGTAGCTGGAAATGGCCAGAAAGTCGATCTCCAGCGGAATGGTGATGCTGCGGCAGAGGTCGGCCAGGAACACAAAGCCGCCTTTCATGATGCCGATCAGCACCGGCACGGAATCTTTATGGTCATGGGCTATCTGCAGGCCGATCTCCCGCACCCGGGTCTGGATGCGGTATTCGTCCAGCAAAACCTCTGAAAGGTCGCAATTCATCTTATTCATTTTCATCTCCTGTCTTTTTGCGGCTGGCCGCCCGCAAGGGCCGGGCCTTCAGGTTTTCCACGCTGATATGCAGAAAACGCGCGCTGTCCTTGTCCAGCGCCGCCCGCGCGTCCAGCCGCTGACCCGCGATCCAGATGATCTTCTCACCGTCATCCAGCACGGGCACGAAGTCGCGCTCGTATTTGCCCACTTTGGCGTTGATAAAAAAGTCTTTAAGCTTCACCAGAGCGTCCATCCCCAGAGGCATGAACCTGTCTCCCGGCCGGCGGGAGCGGATGGTGAGCGGCCAGTTCAACTTGTCCGCGTCCAGATAAACGTTGCTATCGTCTTGCTCGCGCCGCGGCGGCAAAACCTTCAACAGCTTGAAAGTGAAGCGGTGGTCTCCCCAAACGGCCCGGGCCCGGTCTTCCGTTATCAAAACCGGCTCCGGAACGGGCACTGCCTCGCGCTCCAACTCCAGGCTCAGCTCAGCGTAAACTTTCCGGGCGATCAGGCCCCGGCCCAGCTGGATCTGTTTGGAGCCTTCGGAAGCCAGCAGGCCCAGGATATCCTCAAAATTGCGGCTGAAGAAATCCCGGCCGCTGCCGCTGAGGGCGCAGATATGCTCTTTCAGCAGATAATACTGCTCCAGCCGCGTGCAACGCCGCAGCGCGGGGATGGACAGCGTGATCCGCTCCGGCAGCTGCTCCAGCGTTACTTTCCGGGCCAGGCTTTTCACCCGCTGCAGGATCAGCTCCTCCGCCCCGGCAAAGATCGCGGCCTGCTCGCCCAGGCTGCTGGCGATGCGCGGATTCAGCTCTGTGGCCACCAAAGGCAGCAAGGTGTGCCGGATCCAGTTGCGCTTGAAACCCTGGTCCGCGTTGCTGGCGTCTTCGCGCCAGGGGATCTTCTGCTCTTCCAGAAGGGCGGTCAGCTCCTCTTTGTCAAAGCAGAGCAAAGGATGCGCCACGTTGCCGCTGCGGGGACGGATCCCGGCCAGGCCGCTGAGGCCCGCGCCGCGAAAGAGATTCAGCAGCATGGTCTCGGTTTGGTCCTGCCTGTGGTGCGCGGTCACGATCAGGTCGAAGCGGTAGGCTTCCAGCACTTCTTCAAAAACCTGGAAGCGCTTCTGCCGCGCCCGGTTTTCCAGGTCGCCGCCTGCTTCCAACCGCACCTTGCGGATGATCAGCGGCACGCTCAGGTCCTGGCAAAGCTGCTTCACCAGTTCGGCGTCGGCGGCGCTCTCCGCGCCCCGCAGCTGATGGTCCACATGCACCGCCAGCAGGGTGAGCCGGCGCAGGCTGCGCAATCGCGAGATCAGAAGCAACAGAGCAACGGAATCCGCCCCGCCGGAAACGCAGAGCAACAGCTTCGCCCCGGCGGAAAATATCTGCTGATCCCGCACGTAACTATCCATCTTTGCAAGGGCTTGCGCCAGTCTGGGCATTATCGCTCCTGTCGCTTTTTTCTCAGTAAGTAATTGTTTTTGTGGCCGCTCTGCTTGTCAAGTCCCTTTTTACGCGCGCGCGTGCATTATATAAAAGAGGGTTCCCGCAGATGACGCTAAAAAATGGTTCACGCAGATGACGCAGATTGCACAGATGAAAACAGATAAAACAGAGGAACAGAGGGACAGAGAAAAGGGTTCACGCAGATGACGCAGATAAAGACGCGGATTTACGCAGATATAAAAAGAAGCTCACACGAAATATAAAAACAGAGGGACAGAGAAAAGGGTTCACGCAGATTTCGCAGATTTCGCAGATTGCACAGATGAAAACAGATAACACAGAGGGACAGAGAGACAGAGAAAAGGGTTCCCGCAGATCACGCAGAAAAAAACGCAGATTGACACAGATTGTTCATTTGATTGAATTCTGTCAATCCGTTGAATCCGTAGGGAAAGAAATTCGTGTAATTCGTGGACAAATCACTCTGCTTTTGCTCTGCGTTCCTTGTGTTAAAGTAAATCCGTTAATCCGTTTAATCCGTTAATCCGTATGAAGTCACACTGCCCAGCCCAATACTATCCAATCTGCGTGAACCCATTTCTCTGTCTCTCTGTCTCTCTGTTTTATATTCTTTATCGGCGTCATCTGCGTGAACCCTTTTCTCTGTCCCTCTGTTCCTCTGTTTTTATGATTTGTGTGAATTTGTGTAATTTGTGGACAGAAACAAAACGCCCCGGGAAAACCCGGGGCGCGTATATCAGTATTGCTACTGGGTTATTTTACTATGACCATCTTCTTGGTCTGGTTCATGGTCTGGGTGGAGAGTTTGTAGAAGTAGATGCCGCTTCCGCAGGCATTGCCTCTGCTGTCTCTGCCGTTCCAGGTAACCATGTGGTTGCCTTCGGTGAGATTCACGGTCTTCACGATCTGGCCGATGACGTTGTAGATGGTGAGGGTTCCGGTGTCGCCGGCTTTCAGGGAAACTTCGATGTTGGTGCTGCCGTTCGCCTTGAAGGGGTTCGGGTAGGCATTGTACATCTCGGTAACTTCAGGAAGCACGGGCGGGACGTTGCCGGTGACGGTAACGCTGACCGGGCCGTGGAAGGAGCTGCTGTTGTAGTCAACAGCTTCCAGCCAGTAGTAGTAGGTCTGGCCGATCAACACGTCTTCATCCACCACGGTGTAGTTCTGGGTGGTGCTGGTGTTGGTGGCGGGGATCATCGGATGGTCGATCAGCATGGCGCTGTTCTGTTCCGCGCTGGTGTTGCGATAGACGCGGTAGCCCATCATCTGGCTTTCGCTCTGGCTGGTCCAGCTCAGCTGCACGTAGAATTGGCCGGTGAGCGTGGCGGTGAAGGATGCCAGTACGACAGGGTTGCCGGGTTCGTCTTCCACCAGCACAAATTCGATGCTGGCAACATTTCCGACGAAGTCTCCGTCGGCCACGGTGATCGGGTTCACCTCCCAGTGGTAGCCAGCCGGGGGATCCGAGATGAGGTAATCGCCGAGCAGGTCGTTCACCTGGTCGTCATTATCCACGATCGAGGTCACGTAGGGGTTTCCGTTGATGGTGTAGGGACCACCGGGGAAGACAGTGTCGTCGATCGCGATGTTCAGGGTGTAGGTGATCGGCTGCAGCTCTTCTTCCAGCTGGAATTGAACGATGCAGATCCTGGTGTCTTCATCATAATAGACGAAATCGCCAGCTCCAACCGTGATGGTGGTTGCCACCCAGAGGAAACCGGCAGGCGGAGGGCTGGTGATAGTGTAATCACCCAGCAGGGTGTTGACGTTGGTGCTGGATCCTGAGTAGGTGGTGGTGCCGGAAACCGGACCAGTAACGCTGTAAGCCAGGAAGTTTTCGGCACTTACGATCACGGTGTAGTTCAGCAATTCCTGTCCCTGCTGCAATTGGAAGAGGCCGTACGCGCTATAGACGAAGTCCTCTTTGGCAGGCATCATGAAATCGTCCGCCGTAAGTTCGACGGTGGTGTTCACCCATTCGAAGCCAGCAGGCGGGGGATCAGTTACGGTGTAGATGCCGATCAGGGGGTTCACCGGTTCAAGCAGGGGCCCGGAGGTCATCATGACGCCGGTGGTTCCGTTCTGGGGACCGGTGAAGGCATAGGCCATGCCATCAGAGGCTTCCAGCATCGCGTTGTAGGTGTAGGAGTCGACCTCGGTCCAGACGAATTCCTGGTTAAACACCCAGTCGTCGCCGTCGGCAACCCATTCGGTGTCCGCATCGATGGTCAGGGACGCGGGGGTCCAATAACCAGTAGTTGAAACATCCGTGGGGGTGTAGGTGCCGTAGATGTCGGCGGGATCGGTCACAGGACCCAAGGTCGCCGGGGTGATGTAACCCGCGGGAACGGTGGTCATGTTCACGGTGTAGGTGGGAACGTAATCTTCCTCAAGAACGAATTCGATGGTGGCATTATAGACGAAGTCTTCCTTGGCGCCGCTGGAACGCAGGCCAGCCTTGGCTGGTGCCTGAAGCGTGAACATGTCCTCGGTGACGAGGATGGGGTTCACCATCCAGTGGAAACCTGTCGGAGCGGCTTCAATGGTGTATTCTCCCAGCAGATCGGCCAAAACGTCATCGGTTGCCATGTAATCGGTGACGCCAGGCGCGGGACCGGTGACGGCATAGCCGTCGGGACCGTTTACATACAGGTTGTAGGTGAAGGTGTCCGGGATCTCTTCGAGCACGAACACATCGGCGGCGGTGTACACGAAGTCTTCCCGGGCGCCGGCGACGAAATCGTCAGCGATCAGTTCAACGGTGGTGTTCACCCACTGCCAGCCGGCCGGAGGCGCGGCGGTCACAGTGTAGGTGCCGATCAGCGGATTGACAGCTTCGGTCAGGGGACCGGAGGTCAGCATGGTGCCGGTGGTTCCGGTCTGGGGACCGGAGAAGGCATAGGCGCCGCTATCGGAGGCGGTCAGCATCGCGTTGTAGGTGTAGGTGTCGGTGACTGGTTCCTCTAGGATTTCAGTTATGTCCCAGGAAGCTAAGCCACCACCAAACACATCACCGAAGAATGCAGGGGCGCTACCTGCTGGCACTGTAACAACAATTTGTTCTGCTGGTAGAGGTGGCATGTTGGTCATGGAAAGACCAGTAGGTACATAGGTCAGGGTGAAGGTAAGGGTTGATGCAGCAGGCCAGGCTAAAAGCCAGGGTTGCTGGTCGACCCGAACCACGGGATACCCGTAGATGGTACCCACTTGTGGAGAAGCACTTGTTCCATCGGCAGAGCTGTAAACCTCTCCCGGGTAGGCGCTGCATTCCACTGTAAGCAGAAAATCAGCGTCATGGGTGGGAAGTGCACTGTCCACATAAGTTCCGATACCGCCCGGAAGGGTGGTGTCAACCTGCCAGTACAAGTCTCTTTGCGGCGCGGCAAAGGCCATGGCCACCAAGGTAAGGATAGAGGCTATTAAGAGTATTTTTTTCATCTGTTAGCTCCTTTATTTCGAAAGTTTGGCACCGGGCCAGGTTCCGGCTGTGCCTGTGTTGATCAACAAAGCGTCGCCAATGGCGGTGGTAAAGTCAACCGGTCCCCAGGGAAAAGGCGGGAAGGGGGCTTTATTTGCTGCAACCCATAACTGGGTCGCTCCATCAAAATACTTGACAGATGTGCAGCCGGTGATGTCATTGCCAATCAGGCTGGCCAGGTTCAGGGCGCTCTGGTCGAGCGGCACCATGATGAAATTATCCCCGGCATAGAGGGTGTAGGTGGCCAGGGGATCAGGCAGGTCGCCGATGCTGTAGAAAGTGCCTGCTGTGGTTGTGTTTATCAACAGCGGATCGCCATCAGCGACGGGGAAATCAACAGGACCCCAGGGAAAGGGGGGGAAGGGGGCTTTGTTGGCTGCAACCCATAACTGGGTCGCTCCATCAAAATATTTGACAGATGTGCAGTCAGTGATGTCATTGCCCACTCCGCTGGCGTTGGTGTAACCTTGGGCCAGGGGCAGGGCGATGTCGTTGTCACCAGCATACAGGATGTATTTGACGTATCCGACTACATCGGACGGATCTGATTCGACCGCTGCCAGCATGCCAAAGGCAACCAGGAGCAGCAGCGGCAATATTAATTTCTTCATAACATTCCTCCATGAGAATGATATTAAATTTCGATAAGGCTTTCCGGCCGGTTTCACTGGGCCGGCCAACCGACGTTGAAAGTGTTCCAAACCGCTTTTACGGTCCGGGTTTGATCTCGAAGACCAGTTTCATTCATCGCACATTACACTCTATAAAAAAAGCTACTTTGTTACATTGGCCACTCTGTCCGGATAGCGAAATCCTGTCAAGCAGAATTTTTGCTTATTTTCCCTGATCCTGGACAAACCCGGCCCTGGAAAAGCCTAAGTGCTTGCGCGGCATGATCCTGGCTGTGGAAAAAACGCCCCTGAAGTCCCGTTAGGGACGATATTTCAGATAGCACCATAACCCGAAACATAGCTCAGGAGTCCCATCGGGACGGCATTTTAGATAGCATCCCAGGCCCGAATCATAGCTCAGGAGTCCCATCGGGACGGCATTTTAGATAGCATCCCAGGCCCGAATCATAGCTCAGGAG
>JAJBBF010000002.1 GCA_020532215.1 Candidatus Cloacimonadota bacterium | reverse complement strand
GCGCTCCTTCTCCAACGTGTTGGAAAAGATCCAGGAAACCGGAATGATCGCCGGCGTGGTGCGGCGCCTCAACACTTCACCCATCCAGGGTGCCACCGTCACCGCGGGCGGGCTCTCAGCCACCACCAATTCCGTGGGTGCCTACACCCTGGTGCTGCCCATCGGCAACTACGACGTCACCTGCTCCGCCACCGGATATCAGAGCCAGACGGCCAACGACATCACGGTCAACCCGAACCAGACCACCACCCTGAACTTCATAATGGATGTGGTTTCCAACCAGGATGAAGTGGTTCCCGTAACCGCCACCGCCCTCCTGGGCAACTATCCCAACCCCTTCAACCCCGAAACCACCATCGCCTGGTGCCTCAAGGAAGCCGCGCCGGTGAAGATCGAGATCTACAACTCCAAAGGCCAGCGGATACGCACCCTGCTCGACGAAACCAAGGCCGGCGGCTGGTACCAGACCGTCTGGAACGGCCGCGACGACAATGGCGACTTCGTTTCCAGCGGCGTCTATATGTACCGCATGAGCGCCGGGTCCTACCTCGCTAGCAGGAAAATGATGCTGATGCAGTAAAGCCTGCCGGTCCGGCCTTGCCCCTTTTCACAAAGGGCATGGCTTTGCATACAATACCGCCCCTGGATCGCTTGATCCGGGGGTTGGTTTTTCTTTAGGGGAGCGAACTTGAGGCCGGTTTGGTGTGCGCTGGCGTAAAAATATAGCTTGACAACTTGACGCTGGGCAAATCAAGTGTGGCGGCATAATACAGTTTATGAAAGTTTGATCAGATCAAACTCATCAAACAAAGGAGACAAGATGAAAGCAACGAAGTATTTTCTGATCCTGCTGGCTATGGTGGCCATGTTCACCTTCGCCTGCAACACCGAAACTGAGGAAGTGGCCGAAGAAGTGGTCGAGGAAGAGGTTGTGAACCCGATCGACAAATGGATCGGCGATGTGAAGGTCGTGGTTGAAGAATGGGAAGCCAAAGCCGCGGAAGGCCCTCTGAGCATGGAGGATATTGAAGCCTTTGGCGCCGCCAAGCAGCCTCTGATGGAAGCCGCGCAGGCCCTGGACCTGGAAAATGCCGCCACCGAAGAACAGGCAGCCCAGATCCAAGATCTGAACCAACGCATGGATGCTTTGGGAAAACTATAGACCCCCAAATCGAATTTATCTTCAAATCTGAGCCCCCCATAATCCGGGGGCTCTTTTTTGCGGCTCTATATCAAACCGAGGGGGTAACTAACCTGCCCCAAGAGCCTGCCACCGATTGGTTTTTCTGATAGAATCTGCTCTGCAAAGGTGACCAGGAAGTCCCGGCACGATCATCATAACCCCGCCTCGCACAGGGAGCAGGAGTCAAGGCGGGGGTTTTAACCCCTGTATCAGATACGCCGATCCAGACCAACCCAACCCAGCTTGCAAGGTGCAGGAATTTACAGCGCGATTTATCGCTTCGCCGATCAGATCACCGATATATCAAGGATCAAAGTCCTTCACCCCTCTGTGAGATTGTCCAAGGATCTGCAGTTTCCGCAATTACGGGGGATCAATCGCCCCTTCAATATTTCGTTACCCCCTTGGCGAGGGGTTCTTCACGGGCTGTACCCACATGGTTTGAAAGAGAGACATTTTAGATTTTTTAGATTTCCTTTTCCAAGCCAAAATTCCTGGTTGGCCCCCATTATCATTACGGGATAAATACGGGATCAATACGGATGAAATCCGTATTGATCCCGTATTTATCCCGTAATGATAACAAGAGCGCCATTGGTTCTTGGAAGGATTGGGAGATTTGATGGCTGAATCTAGCTTGGATCTACCCACCTCGACAACCAGCGGCAAACCCTGGCTTCATCCACCGGGGACAATTGGGAATGAAAAAGCCCGGCGGAGTGTTTTCGCCGGGCTTGTATATGTTTGGGATGAAAGCCTTTGTCAGACTTCCATGATCTCTTTTTCCTTGCTTTTCTCCACTTCGTCGATCTTGCTCACCCATTCGTCGGTGAGGTCCTGGATCTCCTTGAGGAGTTTTTTCTGCTCATCTTCGCTGATCTCGTGGTCTTTTTCCATCTTCTTGGCCTGGTCGTTGGCCTCGCGCCTGGTGTTGCGGATAGCCACGCGCGCGTCTTCAGCCAGTTTTTTGAGGCTCTTGACGATGTCGCGCCGTTTTTCCTCGGTGAGGGGCTGGAAGGGCAGGCGGATCACGTTTCCGTCGTTTTCCGGGGTGATGCCCAGGTTGGCGGCGAGGATGGCTTTTTCGATGTCCGCGAGGGTGGTCTTGTCCCAGGGCTGAACAACGATGGTCCGGGGTTCCGGGATGGAGATGTTGCAGAGTTGCTTCACCGGGGTGGGGCTGCCGTAATAGTTGATGCGCACGTCATCGAGCACGGAAGCGCTGGCGCGTCCGGTGCGGACCCGGGAATACTGGTGCAGCAGGGCGTCGAAGGATTTCTGCATCTTTTCGGTGGATTCGATTTTAAGTTGTTCCATGTTTACCTCACAAAAGCGCCGCTGATCAGGGATGGATGTAAGTTCCGTGATTCGGGCTGGATATGGCCTGGCAGAGCCCGCCGGGCTTGCCGATATTGAAGATCTTGATGGGCAGGCCGTTTTCGCGGGCCAGGGAGAAGGCGGTCATGTCCATCACCCCCAGTTTCTGGTCCAGGCACTGGTCGTAGGTGGCGTCGCTGATGAACTTGGCCTTGGGGTCTTGGTTGGGGTCAGCGCTGTATAGCCCGTCCACCTTGGTGCCTTTCAAAACCAGATCCAGCTTCAGTTCAGCGGCGCGCAGAACCGCGGCGGTGTCGGTGGTGAAAAACGGGTTTCCCGTGCCGCCGCTGAGCAGGCAGATATTGCCGGCTTCCAGGGCCTGAAAAGCCCGTCGCGGGGTGTAATGGGTGGCCACGCTGTCCATGCTGAAACTGGAGAAGACCTCGGCCGCGTAATTTTTGCGGTTCAGGATCTCAGCCACATAAAGGGAATTCTGGATGGTGCCGAGCATGCCGATGTGGTCCAGGGTAACGCGGTTGAGGCTTTGGTTTTTCCAGCTTCCGCCGCGGAAGATGTTTCCTCCGCCCAAAACAATGGCGATGCTGTAGCCAAGGCGCCGGGCTTCGATGATCTCGTCGGTTAGGGTGTCGATCACGGCGTCGTCATAGCCAAATCCCTGGGCTCCGGCGAGGATCTCTCCGCTGATCTTGAGCAGCAGGCGGTGGATCTTTTCGGGTTGGTAGGTCATGGCAGGAATACCAGCCGGGGCGGCTTATTCTCCGCCCAGGGCGAAACGCGCGAAGCGGGCGATCTGGATGTTCTCACCGGTGCGGGCGATGGCCTCGGTGATCATGTCTTTCACGGTGCGGCCGTTTTCGTTCACCAGTTCCTGCTCCAGCAGCGAGTGCTCGGAGCAATACTTCTTGATGCTGCCTTCCACGATCTTTTCCACGATCTCCGGCTTTTTGCCGTCGTTCACAGCCTTGTTGCGGGCTATCTCGCGCTCTTTTTCGATGATGGCGGGGTCGATCTGCTCGGCAGTGAGGGCCAGCGGATTGGTGGCCGCGATCTGCAGGGCCAGCTCTTCGGCGAGTTTCTTGAACTCATCGGTGCGGGCCACGAAATCGCTTTCGCAATTCAGCTCGAGCATCACGCCCAGCTTGCCGTTGAAATGGATATAGGAAAAGATGATCCCTTCCTTGGTCTCGCGCAGGGCCTTGCCTTCGGCCTTGGAGATCCCGCGCTCGCGCAGGAATTTGATGGCGGCATCCACGTCGCCGTTCGACTCGACCAGGGCCTTGCGGCATTCCATCATGCCCACGCCCGTTCTGTCACGCAGTTCTTTGACCATTTTGGCGGTGACTTCTATCATTGTAAACTCCTTAGATAATATTTTGAGGTGGGGAGGGGAAAATCCCTCCCCGCTCGCAAACAGGTTATTTTTCTTCTTTTTCTTCTTCTGCAGGGGCCTCAACAGGCTCTGCAACTTTGGGTGAGGCAAGTTGCTCAGCGGGTTCTTCATCCCCGGCGGGCGCGGCGGCGAGTTCCACTTCTGCGGGGGTGAATTCGGCCGGCTCTTCGTCTTTGGCGTCGGCGCCTTCGCTGGCAATGTTTTTGCCTTCCAGCACGGCGGTTGCCATGATGTCCGTGATGAGCTGAATGGCGCGGGTGGCGTCGTCATTGGATGGGATCACGTAATCCACGAGATCGGGATCGCAGTTCGTATCCACCATGGCAATGATCGGGACATCCAGGATGCGGGCTTCATGCACGGCGATCTCTTCGTTGCCGGTATCCACGATGAAGATGGCTCCGGGAACGGCGTCCATGTCGCGGATCCCGCCCAGGGAGAACTCGATCTTGTCGTGCATGCGCTTCATCTTTTGCTGTTCGAGCTTGGTGTAGTTGTTGATGGTGCCGTCAGCCACGATATCCTCATAGTATTTCATCTTTTCGATGCTTTTGCGGATGGTGGCCATGTTGGTGAGCATGCCGCCGTACCAGCGCTGGTTCACATAGAAGACGCCGGATTTCTCGGAGGCTTCCTTGATGGCGGCCTGGGCCTGTTTTTTGGTGCCCACGAAGAGGATGTACTCCTGACGGTTGGCAACTTCCTTCAAAAATTGGTAGGCCTCATTGATCGCGTCAACGGTCTGCTTGAGGTCGATGATGTGAATACCGTTGCGCTTGATGAAGATGTACTTCTTCATCTTGGGGTTCCACTTGAAGGTCTGATGGCCGAAGTGGACTCCCGCTTCCAGTAGTTGTTTCATTGTAACTACGGACATTGATACTCCTTGTAAATCTTACGGTTGCTTTTCCGCGCAGGGATCTAAGCAATTCAGAGGAGCGTGCTCCCCACCGCCTTGCAACTCCCGGCACGGGTTATTGGGATGTTGGTTTGAGCTGTTCATCTGGTTCCGCGGGGGAGGACTTGCCTCCCCAAAACCCGGATCAACGTTTGGAGAACTGGAATCTCTTTCTGGCTTTCGGCCTTCCGCTCTTTTTGCGCTCCACCATGCGGGGGTCGCGGGTCAGGAAGCCGCGGGCTTTGAGGGCGGGACGGAATTTTTCATCATACTCGATCAAAGCGCGGGAAATACCGTGGCGAATGGCGCCGGCCTGGCCGCTGAGGCCACCGCCGGAGACGTTGACATAAACGTCGAAATTCTCGCTCATGCCAAGTTCCTGGAGGGGCTGTTCCACAACCATTTCCAGCGTTTCGCGCTGCAGGTATTTCTTCATCTGCACCTTGTTGATGATGCGCTTGCCCGTACCGGGTGCGATCCGGACGCGGGCCACGGCGTTTTTTCTTCTGCCAACTGCATCATAAGTTTGCATGCTCATTTCTCCTTGAGGTTGAGTTCCACCGGTTTCTGGGCTTCATGGGGATGCTCGCTGCCGGCATATACTTTGAGTTTCTTGAACATGGCATCTCCCAGAACGGTTTTGGGCATCATGCCGCGGACGGCGTGCTCGATGATCTGGGTGGGATGCTTTTCAAGCATTTTTTGATACGGGATCTCTTTGAGGCCGCTGGGGTAGCCGCTGTAGGTCTTGTAGATCTTCTGCAGGCTTTTAAGCCCGGTCACGCGCACCTTCTCGGCGTTGATCACGATCACGAAATCACCGGTGTCGATATTGCGCACGTAATAGGGCTTGTTCTTTCCGCAGAGGATGGAGGCCACCCGCGTGGACAGACGTCCCAAAGGCAGATCCGTGGCGTCGACGACATACCAGTCGTGCCGGATGTCATCGGGCTTCGGAGTGAGGGTTTTCATCGATTCTCCTTTACATATTTTTGTACAGAAAGCCACGATTTTGCAGGTGGTGATGGTGTCAAGGATTTTAGTTGCCCACCCTGGGTGAAGAAGATCCTGTCCCGCCCTCCGGATGTATTTTTTGAAGGATTTTGCCCGCAGATCAGTCCGCGGAACCCATCTCCCGGCCCAGAGTGATCAGGGCGATGGCCAGGGCCACGCAGACCAGGCAGAGTGATAAAGCCACCGCGCCAATGTAAACAGCGGCCTGTTCATCCCATTCCAGGACCTGGCTGACCATCCTGATCCCGTAATAGAGAATGCCGGCCCCGCTGAGGGACCAGATAACGCCCAGAATCATCTGCCAGGCTCCGCTTCTGGCGGCTTCGGGATGCCGCGATTTGTGGTTGGCCAAATTTCGGACGCCGCTTACCAACGCGCCCAGGCTGAAAACCAGAAAAGCGGCCAGGACAAAGAGCAGGCCGATCTCTGTGGAAGGTTCCCATTCGGCCGTTTCCATCAGGGCTGCGAAGAGGATCAAGCCCAGGATCATGAACAGGATCTCCCAAAACAGGCTCCAGCCTTTGGAATAGCGTAGTTTTTGGCTGCCCCGGATTTGAACGGAACTTTCTTCCACCGCCAGGTTTTCCTCATCCGGCGACGCGTCCCGGAACCTGAAACCACGGCGGACCATTTCCGCCCGGACCGCGGCGAAATCCACGCTGCCTACGTCGTAGAGTTCGTAAAGCCGCGTGAGTTCCTGATTGGAAAGCGCCTGCAGATTCCACCCGCCGCCGCTGCTCTGATGGTCGTTCATCTTGCCTCCCTGATCTTCACGCGGAGGCCTCAGCCTCCAAATTCCGTGGCCAGCCACTTCACCAAAGCGGGAAATTCCCGGAAGGTGGCGGCGGAGATAAGGTCTTCGGGGTTGTTTGGTTCCAGGCCGAGGTCCTTCAGCCGCTGGCAGAGCCCGATCAGTTGCTGTTCCAGTTCGTCGTAGTAAGCTTGGGTGTCGGTATCGAGGGGCCCTTCCAGATAGCGGCTTTCAAAGCCCTCAACGCTGTGGTAGATCTCAAAATAGAGCTTCTCAGCCAGATCTTCCTGAAACTTGCCGATCTCAAAACCTCTGGCCAGAAATTCCTCCACCACCTCGTCCTCTTCGTTGAAGACGGCGATGTAGAAACGGTTCCCGTCCGTGGGATCGATCTCCTCGGGGACGTACTCCTCCTCGGCGAGGGTTTCATATTCTTCTTCCTGCGGAAGCTCCTTTACCGAGGCGCAGGACCACAGCAGGGTGAGCAGCAAAATTGCCAAAATGCTTCTGAACATTTGTAACTCCTTCAAGATATTGCGGATAATACTGCATCAGCGGCGCGGACATGACGAAATTAAGCTGCGCGAAGCCCGGAAACTGTCAAGTTTTTCCTCGCTCACGGGCGGATCACAGCTCCAGCAGCTGCCGCGTATACTCGTGTTCCTCCAAAGGCAGGGCCGCGCAGGGTACATTCCAGTCAAAGAGCCATTTTTCCAGGGTTTCCAGCACGGGGTATTCGGTGTAGAAATGGCCGGCGTCGATCACTGGGATTCGCGCTTCCAGCAGCGCGTGATAGCCCAGGTCGCCGGTGATGAGCAGGTCGGCGCTGCCTTCGGCGCTTGGCAGCACGGAAGCCCCGGCTCCACCGCAGACGGCGATCGATCCGATCTTCGCGGCCGGATCCAAACCAGCGGTCCAGAGCCTGGGATGGGGACAGCACAGGCGTTCGGATACCAGTTTGGCGATCTCTTCCAGGCTCCGTCTGGCAGGAAGTTCGCCGATCAAACCCAGGCCGTAGGTGGGATTGGGATTGGCTACCGGAAACCAGTAAACAAGCGGTGTTTCATAGGGATGGCTGGTTTGGATGGCCGCGCGGACGGCCAAGAGCGAGTTTTCATCCACCATGAATTCCAGCTCTTCCTCCGAAACGGTGGTCCGCCGCTGGTCAGGAGCGCTGGGAATGAAAGGTTTGGCGCCTGCACCGGCCTCGAAAATCCCCGTTACCGGATGCCGGGCCGAGCAGTTTGAGTATTTGCCGATCCTGCCTCCTCCGGCAGCGCCGACAGCTTCCACGACCTTGTCCGTGTGGCCGGCCGGAACCGTTACGGAAAGGTGATACCAGGATCCGCCCTGCTCGCCGCTGAGGTGGCCGGTTACCTTTAGCCCGAGCTTCGCGGCCAGGGCGTGGTTGACCCCCTCCGGCGCCACATCCAGATTGGTGTGCAGGCAGATCACCGCGATCCGGTTTTCGGCCAGCTTCAGCAGCAGGGGGTCGCTGATCCGCTTGAGGGGTTTAAAGATCAGCGGATGGTGGGCAATGATCAGGTCGGCGCCAATCTCCAAGGCCTTGTTCACCGCGTTGGGCGTCACGTCCAGGGTTATCAGCACCTTTCTGAACTCGCGTTCGGGAATGCCCAGCAGCAAACCAACATTGTCCCAATCCAGCGCCAGGGCCAGCGGCGCCCGGGTTTCAAGCTTGCCCAGCAGTTCCGATATCAGCATCTATCACCTCCCATGCTTGTAGTGGAGTTTTAATGTTGCCGGTCTCATCCAGCCGGCCGGGCCGCCATCCGTCAAGCTAAATCTCAGTTTCGGGCTTCCCGGACCGGCCACAGGGAGGAAAAACACTTGACCGAAAACAGCAAATCCTGAATCCTGTCAACAGCGGTTGCGGCCATCTGCAGGCCCCGGCCGCGATCAGGAGAAAAACCATGAGAAAAGCACTGATAGTTCTGTGTTTGGCGCTGCTGCTCGCGGGAGCGGCTGAGGCCAAGGTTAAATACGGCCTCAGGTCCGGGCTCAATGTTTCCAAGCTGGAGCTCAGCCCCGACGGCAGCATCGACACCCGCAGCGCGCTAGGCCTGCATATTGGCGGTTTTGTGCAGCTGAAAACCGACTCGCCCCTTATCATCCAGCCGGAATTGCTCTACACCCAAAAGGGCACCGGCGCCAATGTGGACGACGTGGTCACCATCGATTACATCGCCCTGCCCGTGCTGCTGAAACTGAACGTGGAGATCCCCGGAGCGCAGGAAATCCTCATCCAGCCGCTGATCGCCCCGGAAATGGGCTACGCCATCAATGCCACCTCCACCTACAATCCCCTCTTCCACGAAAGCATCAACAAACTGAACGCCGGATTCAACCTGGGCGCTGACCTCATCTATACCGGAGACTACTTCATCGGCCTGCGCTACTATCTGGGCATGACCGACCTGCTCAGCGACGCCAAACGCCCTCCCATCTCCAACACCTGCTGGACCATCAGCGTGGGCTATCTCTTTTGAAGCCTGCCACTACAAGGATCTGAGATAGTGGCCTGAGCGAGCATCCCGGATACCATTATCCTGCCACAAGCAAAAGCCCCGGAGCGATCCGGGGCTTTATGATGTTTACTTTGGGTCAGGCTTATTTCAGGATCACCATCTTCCGGGTTTGGTTGAGGGAAGGGGTGCTGAGTTTGTAGAAATAGATCCCGCTGCTGCAGGCTGTGCCGTTGGCGTCGGTGCCGTTCCAGTTGATGGTGTGGGTGCCTTCGCTCACGCTGAAGGTTTTCACCACCTGGCCGTTGAGGTTGAGGATGGTCAGGGTTCCCGCTTCACCGGCTTTCAGGCTCACCTCGATGCTGGTGCTGCCGCTGGCTTTGAAGGGGTTGGGATAGGCGTTTTTCAGCGCGCTTAACTCTGGCAACACAGGAGGCACTTCGCCCTGCACGCTTATGCTGACCGGTCCGAAGAACTGGCTGGCAGCCACATCCACACTCTCCAGCCAATAATAATAGCTGTGGCCGATCTCGACTTCGGGGTCGGTTACGCTGTAGCTGTGCTGTTCGCTGGTGTTGGTGGCAGGGATGAGGATGGGGGTGATGAGTGAGGCTCCGGCCTGAAGGGATTCCTCGTTGCGATAGACGCGGTAGCCCAGCAGGTTGGTCTCGGACTGGGAGGTCCAGCTGATCTGCACGTCGTTGGTGGCGGAGAGGGTGGCGGTGAAACCGCTCAGCTCCACGGGCGTGTAGCCGTCTTCGCTGATGATGATCTCAAATTCGTAGGACGAGGACAGAGGCGGAACGCCGTCGTCGGTGGCGATGATGGTTACCAGGTGGACCCCAACGTCCGCGGCGGTGGCGGTGCAGCCAAGGGTGAAGGTCAGGGTGTTGGCTGGGGTGATGGTATAGCTCATCGGGAAATCGTGGCTGATCGTTGCATTGGTCAATTGTGCGGTTTCGGGCGCGATCACTGTCACGTCAAAGCTCCAGACGTCACCCACGGTCAGTTCCACCGGTGAGGGAGGGGTTGTCACAAAGACGGGGGCCACGTTGGCAGCTTCGCCGCCGGTGTTGAAAAGGAAGAGCTGGCAGTCCAGCCAGTCCACGCCGTCGTTGTTGTTGTAGGGGCCGTCGTAATCATTGCCGGCATGGTCGTAACGACCGATCTGGGCATACTCGATGTTGTCGCCCTTGTTGATCCCAACTGTGGCAGGCGAACCGCCAAAACCATCCACGCCGCCGGAAGCAGAGCCTGTGGTCCAGGCCATGTCGGCATAGCTGAAGGCCACGTTGTTGCCCAGGCCGATCAGGGGATCGGTGCCATCGCTGAAGATCAGTTCAAAGGTGTTAAGCTTGTCGACACCATAGGAAAAATAACCAACATGGTCCCAGATCACGATCATCCGGTTGGCTTCGATCTTGTACCAGACAGAACCGGCGCCGCGGGTGTCCACGTCGGCAAAGAAGGGCGCCAGCATGGGATTGTCCCCGCTGGGAAAACCCCAGGGGGTATAGCTGGACAGGCCGTAGTCGAAGGTCACGTTGCCGTTGTTGTTCACCCAGCAGGAGTTGTAGGCTGTTCCGTATAGCGTGAAAGTGAAGGGCAGCAGGATTTCGCTGGTGTAGCCGTCATCGTTGGGGGCCATGGCCAGGATGAAAGTGTCATCCCAAGGCACCAAAAGATCGCAGACATCTTTCTCGTCGTTTTTGACAATGGAAAATGGTTGTGAAGGTTGGGTGGGTTGCACCGCAACCTCGGGAGTGTAAACTTGCTGCTGTTTCCAGGCATCATAATCCCTTGAATCGGGAGAGACCCCGGCGCTGAGAATACTGGTCCCCATCAGGGCGAGGACCGCTAACAATGTGGCTACCACGATTCGTTTCATGGCTTCCTCCTTTTATATTTCGAGTACGTGGAGGCAGAATAAAGCGGTACCGGGTTCGTGTCAAGAGATATTTCACCGGGTCCGATATTTTATTTACCTTTATCGCTTTATCATGGAACCCAATGTTGATATTTTCCTTCTGCAGTCATTTTTGCCCGGGGTCCGCAGAGCATTAGCCCAAAGGATTTTAATCCCGAGAAGTGAATATATCCTTGCTCGGCTCCCAGCCTCATTACGGGATAAATACGGGATCAATACGGATTTCATCCGTATTGATCCCGTATTTATCCCGTAATGATAATGGGAGCGGCCCGGAATTTCGTGAAATTGCCCAGGAGTTATTGGCGTGAGTCATTTGCCCCAAAACCGCTTCCTTTCATGGCAATATTTAGGGCACAAAGGACTCAGGAGAAGCTCAGTGCTCCCCCATCCGCATGGGTCTTCAACCCTTGCAGACTTTTCTGATCTTTTGCTTGCGGAGGGCTGAATGAACTCCCGCAAAGCCCGGATGAATGGCCCACGCCATTTGGGAGCGGGCCATTTTGTGCTTGACAGAAAGCGGCGCTTCCACCGAGGTTGCGAAACAGGATCATGCGAAGATTATTGGCTTTTCTTCTGCTCGCGGCGCTGTTGATCACAGCTCCCGCCATGGTGCGGGCAAAAACACCGCCGCGGGTGGTGCTGAAAGTGTTCGAGCTGCCCGATCCCCGCAAAACGGATGCCTATTCGCGGGCCAATCAGGCGGTGGTGGAAGCATTCCGCAAGCAATTCCCCCACATCGAGTTGCGGGCCTTTTCAGGCATCCAGATCGAGAACATGGACCTCGACGCCGGGCCGCTGATGGCCATCGCCGGAGGAGTGGCGCCGGACATCCTCTATGTTAATTTCCGCCAGAGCGACACCTACATCCAGAACAATTTCCTCTATCCGCTGGACGAGTTTCTGGCTGACGAAGACCCCGAAGCTCTGTCGCTGCGGGTGGAAAAGCCTGTCTGGCAGGTTATCCGCCGCTCGCGCAAGGGCGAAAAGGCTGAAAAAACCTGGATGCTGCCTTACGAAACGCTGGTGCGGGTGCTGATGTACCGCAAGGACGTGTTTCGCAGCGCGGGGCTCGATCCAGACAAGCCTCCCCGCACCTGGGACGAATTTTATTCCCACGCCCGCCGGCTCACCGACCCGGAGCAGGGCGCCTGGGGCACGGTTTTGGCCTCCGGGCCGCAAGCAGCCTACGATTGGCTGCCTTTTTTATGGGGCGCGGGAGGTGACGCGGTAACCTACGATCCCCAAAAGCAGGAATGGCGTGCTTCTTTCGCCGGAGCCGAGGGCGTGGTGGCGCTGGAGTTTTACCTGAAACTGGTCACCACCAAGTGGCGCGACAACCGGGGCCGGGAGCAGACCGGGTTCGCGCTGCGCGAGGGGGATTGGGGCTATCTCTGGCAGGAAGGCAAGATCGGCATGCGGATGGACTATCTTTCCCAGCAAAACCTCGGCGGAGCCTACGATCCCAACCTATATGGCTTCGCGCCAGCCCCAGCCGGGCCTTCCGGACGCGGCGGCAGCGAAATCAACTGCCGCATGATGGGCATCTTTTCCGAAGCCGGGATCAGCAACAATTCCGGACTGGGCGAGCGCGATCCCGCTGCAGTTCGCCAGGCCGCCTGGGAATACATCCGCTTCTACGATTCGGAGCAGGCCCGCCGGATCCGCATGAAAGTAATGGTGGACAGTGGTTACGGGCGCATGCAAAATCCTGTATTTCTGAAGCGTTACGGCTATGATGAGTATCTGCGCTACGCGCCCGCGGGCTGGCTGGAAACTTTCGAGACTGCCATGCGCGAAGGGCGTCCTGAACCCTTTGGCGACAACTGCCAGAAGGTTTACGAATACATGACCCATCCGCTGGAGGAACTGGTGGCCCTGGGCCTGAAAGGCAAGCTGCCGCAGGACCCCGGGCAGAGGCGGGAACTGATCGCGTCCGTGCTGCGCAAAGGTGAGGCGCGCACCAATCAGGAAATGATAGGCCGGATCCCGCCAGAGACCAAAGCCTTTCGAGAACGGCTGGCGATGCTGATCGCCATCGTGATACTGCTGGCTTTCTGCTTCACCATCTGGCGGGTATGGAAACTTCTCACTCCGGAAGCGCAAAGCTCTGCCAAATTAAGATTTAACCACCGCATGTGGGTACTGTTGCTGCTCGCCCCGGCGGTGCTCACCATCCTGGTCTGGAAATATCTGCCCATGGTATCGGGCTCGGTGATGGCATTTCAGGATTACCATATCGTGGGGGCCAGTCCCTGGATCGGTTTTGGCAATTTCGCCGCGGTGCTGTTCGATCCAGCCTGGTGGGCGGCAGTAGGTAAAACACTGTATTACATGGCTTTGTTACTGGGCTTGGGTTTTCTGCCCCCGCTGGGGCTGGCCATATTGCTGCAGGAGGTTTCGCGGGGAAAAATGATCTACCGGGTGATCTACTATCTGCCTGCGGTGATCAGCGGGGTGATCGTGATCTATCTCTGGAAGCTGCTTTACGACCCCTCCGACGCCGGTATCCTGAACCAGCTGATGCTTACCCTGGGCTTGCCCAAAAGCATGTGGATCAAGGATGAAACGCTGGCCATGCTCTGCGTGGTGCTGCCCACCGTCTGGGCCGGCGTGGGGCCGGGTTCGCTGATCTATCTGGCCGCCCTGAAAAACATCCCGCACGAGCTCTATGAGGCCGCGGACATCGATGGCGCCGGCTTCCGGGCCAAGCTTAGGCACATCGTGCTGCCCAGCCTGAAAGGGCTGATCATCATCCAGTTCATCTCGGCCTTCATCGTGGCCGCGCAGAGCAGCGATTTCATATTGGTGATGACCTTTGGCGGGCCGAATGAGGCCACCCGGGTGGCGGACCTGATGATCTTTGAAAAGGCCTATCTCTACCTGCGTTTCGGGTTGGCCACGGCGATGGCGTGGATCCTCAGCCTGTTGCTGATGGGCTTCACCGTCTGGCAGATCAAATATCTGTCCCGCATGGAGTTCCGCACCGCAAAGGACGACCGGGAGGCCGCGTGAGCATCATCGGCAAGGTGGGTCGGCGCTCAAACAAGGTACGGGTCCTGAACCTGAGTATCCATCTGGTGCTGATCATCGGCGCCATCACCATGGTCTATCCCTTTCTGCTGATGATCTCAGCCTCGCTGCGCAGCAATGTGGACGGTGGCCGCCTCAGCCTGATCCCTAAGTATCTGCACAACGACGAGGCGCTGTTCCAGAAGTACCTGGAATCCCGCTACAACGAGGAAAGCAGCCGTTTGGCGGACAATTATGCCGGAGGCTGGCTCTCCTTTGCCGAGGCGCGGTTGCCGGAGAAGCTGTATCCCACCCTGATAAAGGATTGGCAGGAATTCCTGGCCGCCCGGTCCCAAGGAGTTTACGACTACTATGTGGCTGAACACTACGGGCGGGGCGTCTATCCCCTCAACCAGCGCCGCTACCGCAAACTGTTGAGGCAGGAGAACGACAACGACCTGAGCGTTTTCAACCGGCGTTACAACACCGGCGCCCAGAGCTGGGAACAGATCGTGGTGGAGGAAAAGGAGATTCTGGGCCGCAACTACGTTAGCGTAAGCGACGGCTATCTGGGCCGTTTCCAGGCTTTCAAAAAAGCCCTCGGCGAGCATCACCGCAATTATGTGAACCTCGACGGCGCTTTCGTGCAGATGGAACTCGCCCCCGCTTACGGTGGCGATCTAGCCACCTTCAACGCCGCCACCGGTTTGCAGCTGAACTCCTGGCGGGATGTGGTTTTAAGCGAAAGCTGCCCGCCGGAAGGCGATCCCCTGAGGCCAGCCTGGCTGCACTATGTGCGCGAAGCCCTGAACATACATCACATCAGCCTCCCGGCTTCAGCTGATCCCGCTTTCCAGGCAATGCTGAAAGAAAAATATGCCGATATCTCCCTGCTCAACTCCACCTGGCATACTAACTACGCGGATTTCAGCGAAGTCCGGATTCCCCAGCAGATACCGGACAGCGGCGCCATGGTGGAGGACCTCACCTGGTTTGTGGAAAACGCCGCGGCGCCGGAAGATCTGCAGGTGAGCAACATTGGCAACGAATTCCGGGATTGGCTGCGTGAAAAACACAGGACCATAAGCGCCCTGAATGCCAGCTGGGAATTGGGTTATGACCACTGGGAGGAGCTTTCCCTCCCGGCCAGCACACCGGCGGACAATATCGCCCGGCAAAGCGATTGGCTGGAATTCGCCCGCGGCCCGGGCCAGGCCTGGCTGGAATTGTTACCCAGCGCTCAAAGCGAGTGGCTGGCTCTGCTTACCGAACGTTTTCCCGGGCAGAATGGAAAGCTTGATTTGAGCAAGGTAAACCAATATTTGGGAAGCAATTACAACTCCGAGGAAGACGTCTATCCCAGTCCGCGTTTGCCCCGGGAACCCCGGTCGGCAGTGCTGTGGCGGGATTTTGTGGAACAACGTTCCAAACCCAATCAGATGAAGTTTTCGGCAGATAAGGAAGCGGTTCAGGCCTGGCAGGATTTTCTGCGGGTAAAATACACTGCGACAGATAGTATGAACCAAGCCTGGCAGCTTGTTCCCGCCAGCTTTGAGGGGATCCCGCTGCCGGTGCAGCAGATCGAGGCGCAGACCTTTTGGCAGCACAAAGGCCAGATCAGAAGGGAGTTTCTAACCCGCAACTACGCCATGGTGCTTGATCAGATGTTCAACGACGCGCGCTCCCTGCGCAACACCGCCATCTACACCCTGCTGTCCATCCTGCTGGCAGTGACCGTCAATCCTCTCGCGGCTTACGCACTCAGCCGTTTCAAGCCCCGCCTCAGCTATCAGATCATCCTGTTGTTCATGCTCACCATGGCTTTCCCGGCGATGGTGATGGGCATCCCGAACTTTCTGATGCTCAAGCGTTTGAACCTGCTCAACACCTTCTGGGCGCTGGTGCTGCCCGCCGCCGCGGACGGTTATTTCATCTTCCTGCTCAAGGGCTTTTTCGACAGCCTGCCGCGTGAACTTTATGAAAGCGCCAGCCTTGACGGAGCCGGGGAAATCCGCCTCTTCTGGCAGTTCACTCTCTACCTTTCCAAACCCATCCTGGCAGTGATCGCCCTCGGGGCCTTCAACGCCGCCTACCGCAATTTCCTCTTTGCCTTCATCGTTTGCCAGGACCAAAGCATGTGGACCCTGATGGTGCACATCTACGAGCTGATGCAGCGCGCCAGCCTCTCCGTGGGCTACGCCGCCCTGGTGATCGCGGCCATACCCACCCTGGCGGTATTCGTCTTCTTCCAGAACATCATTATCAGAGGGATCGTGATCCCGATGGAAAAATAACGAGGTTTCAGATGCACAACGAAAAGATCCATCTCACCAGGATCAAACGCCTGCTGGAGCGGCAGAAACCGCTGCTGATCCAGGACAAACAGCCCCTCGAGGCCTGCTTTTCCGCCACCGGCGAAGAGTATCTCCCCCTGGCGCTCAACACCGTTTGGGGCCAGCCCTGGCAGACAGGCTGGTTCAGGATCAGTGGCAGGATACCGGAAAACTTCGCCGGCAAAGATTACCAGCTGCTCTTCGATTGTGACGGCGAAGCCTGCCTGCTGCTGGATGGCGTACCGCACCAGGGCTTCACGCCCAAGGTGGATTGGTATCACAAGGCCGCCAAGAATCTGCTGCCTCTGGCCTCCATCTGCCTGCCCGGAGAGGACTTCAGCCTGCTAATCGACGCCTCCGCCAACGATCTCTTCGGCGCTCAGAAAGAGGAATACCGCCTGCGTGAATGCGCCCTCGTGACCTTTGATGAAGCCCTGTATCAAAGCCTGCTGGACATCGCCCTGCTGCTGGACCTGGCGGAGTCTTTGCCGGAAAAAACGGTGCGCCGCCAGCGCCTGATCCACGGCCTGGACAAGGTTTGCGATGCCTGGAATACGGATCAGGAAAAAGTGAAAGCCATCCTTTGCGACCTGCTGTCCGCGCCCGCCCATGCCAGCGCGCTTACCGCTTTCAGCGTGGGGCATGCGCATCTCGATCTGGCCTGGCTTTGGCCGCTGTCTGAGACCAGAAGAAAAGGCGCCCGCACCTTAGCCAACGCGCTGAGGCTGATGGAGCGTTATCCGAACTATGTTTTCGGTGCTTCCCAAGCCCAGCTGTACCAGTGGATCAGGGAAGACCATCCCGCATTATACAATCAGGTGAAAGAGCGGTTGAAACAAGGCCGCTGGGAGATCCAGGGCTCTTCCTGGGTGGAGTTTGACACCAACCTCATCTCCGCGGAATCGATAATCCGCCAGTTCATGTATGGCAAACGCTTTTTCGAAAGCGAATTCGGCCATGCTCCCCGCGTTTTGTGGCTGCCCGACTGCTTCGGCTTTTCCGGCAATCTGCCCCAGTTCCTCAAAGGTTGCGGGGTGGATTGGTTTGTAACCCAGAAATTAAGCTGGAACGAAACCAATGCTTTTCCCCACCACCTCTTCGTCTGGGAGGGGATTGACGGCACGCGGGTTCTGGCGCATCAGCTTCCCACCAACGATTACAACTTCTCGAACAACCCCTCCTCTTTTCTGGAAACCGAAAAACGCTATGCCCAGAGCGAGGTCTGCGACGCCTTTCTGAACCTCTACGGCATTGGCGACGGCGGCGGCGGGCCCACCCGCGACCACATCGAATATGGCCTGCGCCAGCAAAACCTGGAAGGGGATAGCAAATTCCGCTTTGCCAGCTCGGCGGAGTTCTTCGCCCACCTCTCCGGCTTCGATCCCGGGCGGCTTCCGCTGGCCTATGGCGAGCTGTATCTGGAGTTTCACCGCGGCACCTATACCACCCAGGCTAAGATGAAGGAAAACAACACCATCAGCGAGCGCAAGCTGGGCGAGGCGGAGTATCTGGCTGTGCTGAGCGGGGTGCGCGAGTACCCTCAGGCCCTGCGCGAACTCTGGCAGGACGCTCTGCTGCTGCAATTTCACGACATCCTGCCCGGCTCCTCCATCACGCCGGTCTATGCCGAAGCTGACCAGATCAGCGTGATGAACCACGACCGCATCGACGCGTATGTGGAGGAAGTCCTAAAGACCGGGCTGGGGCTGGAAACAGACGGGAAAAGCAAGTCCTGCCTGGCTTTCAACCCCTGCAACCAGGACCTCGACGAGTGGCATCCCTTCTCCTGCTGGTACCAGAAGCTGGTCCCGCAGGATGCGGAAGGCGCGGAACTGCCCTGGCTGGATGAGGGGGATTTTCGCATGGTGCGGCTGCGTGTGCCGGCCTGGGGCTGCGCGCGGATCGAATTCCGGGAAGTAGCGGATGTTCCTCAACCCGCATGCAAACCAGCCTCGCTTTCTTTGGAAAACCGCTACCTCAAAGTGCTGCTCACTGAAACCGGCAGTATTTCCTCCATGCTGGACAAGGCCACGGGACGGGAACTGCTGGCGGCGGAATCCAATCTGCTGCAGCTGTGGGAGGATGAACCCAACAACTGGGGCGCCTGGGATATCAATCACTTTTACCGCAGCACCCAATCCCAGAAGGTCCACTCCGGCCGGCTCGATCCGGAAACAAGTTACTGCCTGGAAGGACAGTTCAGCCGCGTGACGCAGGAGCTGCTGATCGGCCAAACCCAGTTGTGGCAAAGGGTTGAACTGCGCGAGGATGAGCCCTTCCTGCGCATTGCCCACTGCCTGGACTGGCAGGAAAAACACCGCATGCTGCGCACCCACTGGCATCCGGACATCCACAGCGGAACCGCGATCTTTGGCATCCAAAACGGCGTCATCCGGCGCAGCGGGAAACCCGCCAACGCCTGGGAGGAAGCGCGTTTTGAGGTGCCAGCGCAGCGCTTTGCCGATCTAAGCCAACCCGACCGCGGCTGCGCCCTCATCTGCCCCACCAAGTTCGGTTGGCGCGTACGCGACAACGAGATGGAACTCAACCTGTTGCGCAGCCCGGCCGACGTTGACCCCCAGGCCGACAATCATCCCCACATGTACGAGTACGCCTTCTATCCCCACATTGGCGATTACGCCCACAGCGACGTCTTCGCCGTGGCGGAAAAGCTGGCTCACGAACTGAGTGTGTTCTCAGTGAAGGAAAGCCCCTCAACCATTCCCCCAAGGCTGTTTGAGCTTATCAGCGACCACGTGAACCTGGATACGGTGAAACCCGCGGAAAACGGCCCCGGGACAGTGCTTCGCCTGCACGAATGCAAGGGGCAAAGCGGCAGCGCAAAACTGCTCTGCGCCCGCTCCTACGCCCAAGTCCGGGAATGCGACATGCTGGAAAATCCGCTGCCGGAGGAGGTATTCAGCGCTTGCCCCCATCAGCCGCTGCGCCTGGAGTTCCGGCCCTTCGAGACCAAAACCCTGTTGCTAAGAGAGGAAATATGATCCCCCTGCCGAAACAAATGCGCGAATTCAAGAAGTGCTTCTGGATGACCTCCAGGGTCCTTTACCAACGCAACGCGGACCTGCCCGAAAAGCTGTTTCGCTTTCTGGTAGCCGACCTCGACGCTTACTATCACAATCTTATCAGTGATGGTTTTCTGGACGACGACAACACTATGAGCGTCAGGTTCAAACTCGCCCCCTTCACCAAGAAAGTGCCGCCCGACTACTATTTCCTCAAGGTGGACAACCTGGCCATCCAGATCCAGGCTGAATCGCAAAACGGTCTCATCCACGCGGTGCAAACCCTGAAGCAGCACCTGTACAAAGCATATCATTACGTCCATGACGAGTTTGACGAACCTGGCGACCTGCCCTGCCTGGAGATCAGGGATTGGCCCAGCTATCCCTGGCGGGGGCTGCATCTGGACGTTAGCCGCCATTTCTTCGACTTCAAGTTCGTGCAGCGTTATCTGGACTGGATGGCGCGGTCCAAGCTGAACAAGTTTCACTGGCATCTTTCAGACGACCAGGGCTGGCGCCTGGAGAGCCGGAAATTCCCCCGCCTGCACGAAATCGGCGCCTGGCGCAAGGACGCAGACGGCAGCGTTTACGGAGGCTATTACACCCGCCGCCAGGTTAAAGCGGTGCTGGATCACGCCGCCCTGCGCGGGATCGAAGTGATCCCCGAGATCGACATCCCCGGCCACGCCATGGCAATTCTGGCCGCCTATCCCGATCTGGCCTGCGTTCCGCGGGATTTTGAGGTTCTCAAGGTCTGGGGCATTTCCGAAGACATCCTCTGTGCCGGCAAGGACGGGGTGATCGCCTGGCTGAAAGAGCTGTTCAGCGAGGTGGCGGAACTCTTTCCCGGCCAGTACGTGCATCTGGGCGGCGACGAAGCCCCCAAGCAGAGATGGCAGGCCTGTCCCCACTGCCAGAAAAGGATCAAAGACGAAGGCCTCGCCGATGAAGAAGCGCTTCAGGGCTGGCTGGTGAAAACCCTTGCCAAACACTTGCGGAACCTGGGAAAGACCGTGATCGGCTGGGACGAGATCCTGAACGGCCAGCCCGGGCAAGACCCGATTGTAATGGCCTGGCGCGGTGACGGGATCGACGCCGCCCGCAGAGCCCACGACAACGGCAACCGCTACATCCTCTGCCCCTACACCAAACTCTATTTCGACGCCCGCAACAATGAGTACGAAACCGTTGGCACCGACCAGATCATCCTCTGGGGAGATGTGCTCGGTTTCCGGTTCAGTGACTACACCTTCGGGCGCCAACAACTCCTGCTGGGAGCCCAGGCCAACGTCTGGACCGAACATCTGGCCGACAGGGCCGATCTGAAGGAAAAAGTTGCCAATCGCCTCCGTCCCCTGGCGGAAATTCTCTGGAATGGCGAACCCGTCGAAGACGTCTGGGAATTCTGGGATCGCTGGAGAGATCTGAATTTTACGCTATGAAACGCCACCCCCGCAATCCGCTGATCACCCGGCGGGACATCGTTTCCAGCCACCCCGCCCTGCGCGACGTCTCTTCGGTTTTCAATCCCGGCGGCACTTGGTTCGAAGGCCGGATCCTCCTCTTGCTGCGGGTGCAGAACCGAGCCCGCGAAACGCTGTTCGTTAAAGCCTGGTCTGAAAACGGGGTGGATTTTCAGGTGCAGGGCGAACCCCTACCGGTTCTGGGGCTGGAAGCCTGTCTCCATCGGATCTTCCACATTTACGACCCCCGCATCACCCTTCTGGACGGGATTTACCACGTGATCTGTGCTGTGGATACCGATCAGGGCTGCTTTCTGGGCTGGTTCACCACGCCGGATTTCGCCAGCCTGGATTTCCGCGGCCTGGTTTCGCCTGCGAACACTCGCAACGGCGTTTTCTTCCCCGAGAAGATCGACGGACGCTACTTCCGGTTCGAACGCCCCAATACCGTGATGATGGGGGACGGCGTTAAAACCGGCTCCCGCATCCTCTGCTCGTCATCGGAAAATCTTCTGAACTGGTCCGCCGGCGAAGAGCTTTTTTCCGGCCGTCCCCACTACTGGGATGAACTGATAGGATCCGGCCCGCCGCCATTAAAAACCAAACAGGGCTGGCTGCACATTTTTCACGGCGTGGCCACTCACTTCGGGTCTGCAAATATCTATCAGGCAGGCGTTTCTCTGCATGATCTCAAGCACCCGTGGGTAACCCTCGCGAGGGGTAAATACAACATCCTGGAGCCCCGCGAAATCTACGAACTTTGCGGTCAGGTGCCAAATGTGGTGTTCCCAACCGCCGCCCTGCCATTGCAAACCGACAGCCGCGGCTGCCTGGCCCCAAACTCTGAAGTATATGTTTATTACGGCGCCGCTGACACCTGCGTCTGCCTCGCCGTCACCACTGTTCAAGAACTACTGGAGGCCGTGTATGCGCCCTAACCTCATTGTTGCAGCCCTGTTGTTTCTCAGCGGGAACCTCCTCTCCGCTACTTTCCCCATTCCGGCTCTGCCTTTCGAACCGCTTTCCCATCCCTGTTATCGGGCCACCGGATCGCTGGAGATCGACGGCCGGATCGACGATTCCGCCTGGTCCGCTGCGCCCTGGAGCGCCAGTTTCACCGACATTGAGGGCAGCCTCAAACCCTCTCCCCATCTGGATACCAGGTTCAAAATGCTCTGGGACGGCGAGGGCCTGTACATTGCCGCCCGGCTCGAGGAACCGCAGCTTTGGGCCACCCTAACGGAGCACGACGCAGTGATCTTTTGGGACAACGACTTTGAGGTTTTTCTCGATCCCGACGGCGACACCCACCACTATTTCGAACTGGAGTTGAACGCGCTGAACACGCTCTGGGACCTCTTTCTGGTGAATCCCTACCGCGACGGGCACAGCTCCATCAACGGCTGGGAAGCCCACGGCATCAAAACCGCTGTTAGCCTCGAAGGCACTCTGAACGATCCCTCGGACCTTGACACTGCTTGGAAAGTGGAGCTGTTTTTGCCTTGGCAAGCCTTGGCTGAAATGGCTGGAACCCACTGTCCGCCACGCCCTGGTGATTACTGGCGGATAAATTTCTCGCGGGTGCAGTGGACCACTGAGGTGGTGGACGGCAGTTATCGGAAAGTGGCTGGAATTCCTGAATTCAACTGGGTTTGGAGTCCGCAGGGCCTCATCAACATGCATTATCCGGAACGCTGGGGATTGGTCTGGTTTCTGGATGCACCTGGTCCCGGCGGCGTTTGGGAATCATTCCTGCCCGAGGTCCTGTTCGCTGAAGAGTATCTGCGCCAGGTCTATTACGCCCAAAAACAACATTGGCTGGACCACGGCAGCTATTCCATCTCCCTTTCCGATCTGGGTATGGCGCCTTTTCACCACAAAGGAAAGATCCATCTGCCCCGGCTGGAAGCCACTTCCTGTTCCTTCTGCGCCACCTTGGAAACAGGGGATTTTCCCATCCTGGCCATCACGGAATCCGGACGCCTTTTCCGGTAAATCCACAGCCAAAAACCCAACAGAGAGCAAAAGACCGGCGAAAAACAGCGGCCAGAGGGTAAGGCCCCAGAGAAAAACTTCTGGAGAAGGAGATGTCCGCAAGCGGCAAGAATTATTTCTTGACCTTTTCAGGCAATCCGCAATTGTTGACCAATACAGACATGTAAGCGTAAAAAACAGAAATTTAGGAGATTAAGATGAAGAAAGCTTTGATCATCATCCTGCTGTCCGTTTTAGGGCTGAGCCTGGTTAATGCGGAAAGCGCTTTCGGGATGCGCGGGGGATTGAACATCAGCAACCGGGAGTTCTCCGGCGACAGCAATCTGAGCACGGGTGACAGGACCGGATTCCACGTGGGCCTGCTGGCGCAACTGCGCACCGAGGCCAATATCATCATCCAGCCTGAGTTGCTTTACACTCAAAAAGGCTACACCTACGACGGGGTCCTGGTGGATCACGAGTACAATTTCGATTACGTGGAACTGCCGGTCGCGATCAAGTATGACATCAACCTGAAGGGTTTTCATCTGCAGCCCTATGTGGCGCCCCAGGCGGGATACGCGGTGATCGCCAAAGACATCCAGGACAACATTTTAGACGCCCTGGACGGCGAGGCGGACCTGAGCGATGAGATCAAACGGATCAATTACGGGGTGGATCTGGGCCTGGATATCATGGTGCTGGACGACCTCTTGCTGGGCGCTCGTTACCAGATCGGCCTGGCGGACCTTGACCCTCCGATCATCATCCCCCTGAAAGATGACGACATCTACACCCACCGGGGCTGGATGTTCAGCATCGGCTATCTGTTCTGAACAAACTCTGGGCAAGATTGAATATTGGCGCCTGGATAACCGGGCGCCATTTTCGATAGGGGTAATGTTGCGCGGCTGAACTATTCTTTTCCCCGCGGATGCCCTTTCTTATAGGCTTTTTTCACATCGTCGAGGGTCACGTGGGTGTAGGTGGCGGTGGTTTCCAGATTGGCATGGCCCAGCATTTCCTGCACGGCGCGGAGGTCGGCGCCGCGGGCCAGCAGGTGGGTGGCAAAACTGTGCCTCAGGGTGTGGGGTGAGTATCCTTTTTTCTGCGCCACCAGGCGGAAATACTGGCCCAGGACGGTGTAGAGCTGCCTGCCGTCGAAATCTTTGCCGCTTTTGGTAAGGAAGAGCTTGTCGGAGCTGTCCGGTTTCAGCAGTTTTTCCCGCAGGGGCAGCCAGGCTTTGATGGCCTCCGCGGCTTCCGCTCCGAAAGGTATCAGGCGTTCCTTGCTGCCCTTGCCGAAAGCTTTCAGCAGCTGGCGTTTCAGGTCGATATCCACCAGGCGGAGCCCGGCCAGTTCTGAGATGCGCAGGCCGGAGGAGTACAGAAGCTCCAGGATGGCGCGGTTGCGAACGCCGTAAACGCTTTCCAGGTCTGGAATGCGAAGCAGGGTGAGCATCTCCGCCTCGGTGAAGAAACGGGGGAGGGCTTTCTCGAATCTGGGGCGTTTGATCTTTTCCATCGGGTTTAGGGAGATCCGGCCGCTGAGTTTGAGATAGAGGAAAAAGCTCTTGAGCGCCGCGGATTTGCGGGCCAGGCTGCGGTTTCCCACCCGGCTGTCATGCAGCTCTCGCAGCCAGTCGCGGATCATCTGCACATCCAGCTCCGCCGCCACCGGCTCGCCGGGAAAGAATCTGGCCACATAGCCCAGAAACTGGCGCAGATCGCTGCTGTAGGCCGTGATGGTGCAGGCGGATTTTCCCTCCGCTTTCAGAAATTCCAGGTAGCTTTGTAGTTCTTTTTCCATCTTTTGGATACCGTATTGCTCATTTTTTGCTTGCCTGATAACTTGTCGAGAAAAAAATTGCGCTAAGCCAAGGAGGTTTGATGAATCAGCATATCGCCAGCAGCGCCAGAGTGGGCGCCAACACGCGGCTGGGCGCGAACGTGGTCATCCTTGAGGACGCGCGCATCGGGGAAAACTGCCTGATCGGGCACAACGTGGTGATCCATCCCGGCAGCGTGATTGGGGACAACGTGCGGATCGACGACAACACCATCATCGGCAAAGCCCCGCTTTCCTCCCCGCGCAGCATCTTCAAGCTGCCCGAAGGACTCAAACCCGCGGTGATCGGCGCCGGCTGCCAGATCGGGGCCAACGTGATCATCTACCTCCAGTGCGAGATCGGCCAGCGCAACCTGATCGCGGACCTGGCCACCATCCGCGAAAATGTGGTGATCGGCGACCTCAATATCATCGGCCGGGGCGTATCCATCGAAAACTACGTGACCATCGGCGACCGCAATAAATTTGAGACCAACTGCTACATCACCGCCTATTCGCAAATCGAGGATTACTGCTTCGTGGCGCCCTGTGTGGCCACCAGCAACGACAACTACATGGCCCGCGATCCCCAGCGTTTCGAACACTTCAAAGGCGTAACTCTCAGGCGCGGAGCCCGGATCGGCGTCAACGCCACCATCCTGCCGGGAAAAGTTTTGGCCGAAGATGCCTGCGTGGCAGGCGGAGCGGTGGTTTCACGCGACGTTCCCTCCGCCACTGTCGTGGTGGGCAGCCCCGCCAAAGCCCTGCGCGAGGTGCCCTCTGAACAACTTTTAGCCAACAACCTGGACAAACAATGAAAGCCCTGCTCATCATCCCCACCTACAACGAGATCGAAAACATCGCCCGGATCATTCCGGCCGCGCTGAAACAAGCGCCGGAGCTGCAGATCCTGGTGATGGACGACAATTCCCCGGACGGAACCGCCCAGGCGGTGAAAGAGATCATGGCCTCCGAACCGCGGGTCCATCTGATCCAGCGCCCCGGCAAAATGGGGCTTGGCTCCGCCTACGTGACCGGTTTCAAATATGCCCTGAAAGAGGGCTATGACTACATTTTGGAGATGGACGCGGATTTTTCCCACGATCCGAACGACCTGCCCCGCCTGCTCGAAGCGGCAGCCAAAAAGGACCTGGTGATCGGCTCGCGTTACTGCCAGGGCGTGAACATCGTCAACTGGCCCTTCAAGCGTCTGCTGATCAGCTATTTCGCCTCCAAATACGTGCGCCTGATCACCGGGATGCCGGTCAAGGACCCCACCGCGGGCTTCAAGTGCTTCAACCGCAAGGTGTTGGAAGCCATCGACCTGGACAAGATCCTCTCCGACGGCTACGCTTTCCAGATCGAGATGCATTTCCGCGCCTGGGCCAAAGGCTTTCGCCTGCAGGAGATCCCGATCGTTTTTACGGACCGGGTGAACGGCGTTTCCAAGATGAGCCGCCACATTGTCTGGGAAGCCGCCTGGATGGTCTGGAGGCTGCATATTCTGCGGCTTATGGGCAGACTTCACTAAGGAAGCAATATGTTGGAACGAATCAATACCCCGCTGGAACGCCCTGAGGATACGGAATTTGACCGCGCTCTGCGTCCGCGCACCCTCTCTGAATTCATCGGCCAGAGCCACCTCAAACAGCTGCTGGACATCTCCATCAAGGCCGCCAGGTTGCGCAAGGAACCGCTGGACCACGTTCTTTTCTACGGCCCGCCCGGGCTGGGAAAGACCACTCTGGCCAGCATCATCGCCCGCGAACTGGAAGTGGAGATCACCGTCAGCAGCGGTCCTGTGATGGAAAAACCGGGCGACCTGGCCGGGATCCTCACCAACCTTCAGCGCCATGAAGTGCTGTTCATAGACGAGATCCACCGCCTTAGCCACGTGATCGAGGAATACATCTATCCCGCCATGGAGGATTTCCAGATGGAGATCATCCTGG
>JAJBBF010000167.1 GCA_020532215.1 Candidatus Cloacimonadota bacterium | reverse complement strand
TCGACGGCCTGAACCTGGATCCCCTCACCGGCGAAGCCCGCTACTTTTATCCCCGCTACGACCGCAGCCACAGCGTCTCGGTGGTGGAAAACTACAACATCAGCGAAAACACCGGCTGGCAGCCCCTCGGGGCGGATTTCAAGCTGGGCCTGAATTTCACCTACAATTCCGGCCAGCCAGTGGAGGTGCCGGAACGCATCTATTTCGACGGCGAAAACTATCAGCTCATCTACAGCTATAAAGACGGCTACCGCATGCCTTACTACATGCGGCTGGACCTCAGCGCCAAACTGCAGTGGAACACGCGTTGGGGGAGCATCGAGCCCTACCTGGACATGATCAACATCTTCGACCGCAAAAACGTGAGTTTCCGCAGCTACCAGCTGGTACCCCAGGAAGACCTTACCCTGCGCCTGGAGACCCGCGACGGCTCCCAATTCCCCTTCCTGCCTTTCATTGGAGTGAATGTAACATGGTAAGAAAACACCTCTTCCGCCTTCTGCCCATCCTGCTGCTGGCGCTCACCCTCGCCTCCTGCGAAAACACCAGCGGGCCGCGCTTCGAGGGCGAGGTCTTCACCGTGGCGGGATTGCTGATGGCCGGCCAGCCTGTCAGTTTTGACTATCCCATCTATGTGACCCGCAGCTCGGCCATCGAGGATTTCAACCTCCAGGAGATCTTCGTTTACGACGCCACGGTCACCATCCGCGACCTCGACACAGGCCTTCAGTTTCCGCTTACCCCAGCTCTGCACGAGTTTAAGTTCAAGTACATCGACACAGCCCAAAATATCATCCAGCCCGAGCATCGCTACCGCATCGAGGTGCTGGCGCCCGGCGCGGATTCGCTGATCTGGGCCGAAACCACTGTTCCGCCCTGCCTTACCGGCGAGCCCGATCCTTACGGAACCAATCCCCCCGGCAGCGGCTATTCACTGGATCCCGAAACCCAGAACGAGATCCCCTGGGCCAGGATCGACAGCGACTTTCCTGCCATCGCCAGCACCGGCGAAGCCGCGGGAAACTTCAACCTGATGGCGGAAACCTTCTGCCTGGAGCCCTTCAGCACGGACCTCGAATTCACCTCAGAATTCCTGCCTAACGCCCATCCGGATTCCAGCCTGGCTGAGGGTTACAACGCCGGCCGGCCGCCGCGCAGGCTCAGTTTCATGTACCGGTTCAGCACCTCGCCCCTGCCCGGTTTGCCGGGTAACTACATCGTGCTGAACAACTACGCCACCGCCATCGTTTTCTACGGACGCTACCGGGTGCGCCTGCAACTGGTTGACGATAACTATTTCAACTACAACTTCATTGACGAAGGTTACCTCCACGGCGGCATCCACAACGCCCTCGGCTATTTTGGCTCCGCCAGCGGCACGGAAATGTTTGCCCGCATCGTGAGAGAAGCCCCTCTTTAAGGCTCAAGTTCATTTAGGGTGGTTAAACCCAGCGCCGTCTCCGTCATTTTGGCGCAGGCAGTGTGAAAACTCATTTCAGAGTCCCGGAGGGACGGCATTTTAGATAGCTACGTTGGTTTCAAGATCTTTTACGTGAGTCCCGGAGGGACGGCATTTTAGATAGCTACGTTGGTATCAAGATCTTTTAAGTGAGTCCCGGAGGGACGGTATATATGATGCGTATTTCATTGTAGTTTATTTGAGTATCGGATTCCAATATCCCGTCCCTCCGGGACTCATTGTGGGATGGTTCGGGCATATTGTGCTATCTAAAATCCCGTCCCTCCGGGACTTTACGGAATCTTTCCTTACTTTTCACCCATACTCCTGAGCCGGGATGATATCCGTCGCGCCCACTCCATTTGAGCATGAACCCCAATTTTTTGCCAAAACGAATTTCTTTGGATAAAGGAATGCTTTTTGCACGATCGATATACAGATTTCGCCGGGAGGTGATTAAATGCAGCCTACTTGGAAAAACTGGCTCATCATCCTTCTTTTGGGGGCGCTGGCTTTCGCGGCCCTGCCTTTGGGAGCGGATGAAGTGATGAACGTGTATTCCGCGGGCAGTTCTGAGTTCAGCCACGGATTTCGGGCCAGCCAGACCGTGGGGGACAGCCTGCAGCTTTATGACTATGAGATCCTGGCTGACAGAGTCCTCATCAAACTGGCCACGGTCGGCCCCGACGGGCAAAGCGGTCCCCAGCATATTGTCCACCAGTTCGGGACACAACCTGACTGGGGCAATCTATCAAGCAATCCCCTGGCCTTTTCCTGCAAGGCTGGCAAGCTGTTTTCCGCCTTTCACACAGCCAACCGGGTCATTGTCTGTTGCACGGACCACAGCGGTACCAGCCAGCATGTGTTCAACACCTCCGGGCTGAATATCGAAGACTATATGTTCGGCCCCACCCTCTATGTCTTGGATGAAGCGCGGGCCTACCTCTGCGCCACCAGCGGCGCTTATCCCCAGGTGACCCAGGTGGTGTACATCCTGAACCTGTCCAACAACAGCCTGCAACCGCTGCACCAAAGCCAGGGCTGGCTGCCGCACTGCGTCCTCTCCTTCGAAGATGAGTTCTTCCTCTTCTGGACTGAAGGCGGGCCAGACCTCCTGGTGCAGAACCACAACATCATCCAAACCTACCCGCAGGGCTGGCTTCCAGCCAGCGAAGGCGGCGGAGCGGGCTTCACGCAGACCAGGAAACTCTGCGGAAACTATTTTCAGACCCTGGCCATCGGCCTCATCGAAGACGCGCCCACCACTGCCCATCTGGTCTGGCTGGAAGGAAACACGCTGCACAGACAGTGGTTGGACGGGCCCAGCCAGTATCCATTTATGGCAGAGCATTACAGGGATGTGATCACCCACAGCGACACTAGTTTTTCGGCTGTCCACTATTGGTTCTCCCCGCCTCCGCTGATCGAACTGCGTTGGTCATTTTGCCACAAAACCCTGGTTAATGGCGTATTCAGCGACTTGCTTACCTTCCCTGACCTTACGGGATACCCGAACGCGGCTTTTCTGAGAAAGCTGGATGAGGACTACACCCTGGCTATCAACCGCCCGACGGGCACGCGGTACGGCTTCCATCTGGTGGATTATCCCCTGGGTGTGGTGAGGGATTACAGCTTTGACGGGATGAACGTTTGGGCAAGTTACTGCCTCAATTCCGACCGGAGCGTTTACTTGCTGGGCAGGGCCGCCTACGACGCCCCCTGGCAAGTTTACGCCTTCCGGCTGGAACTGGGCCTTTCGGCGCAGGATGAAGAGGTTCCGCCAGCCCCGGTAAGGATCGCGGCCTTCCCCAATCCCTTCCGGTCATCCTGCCAGATCGAAGTAAGGACCGAAATCCCGCTGGAAGCGAGCCTGGAGATCTTCAACCTCAGGGGTCAGAAAGTGGCCCGGATCTTCACAGGACAATTCGAAAGAGGCGGAAACAACTTTGCCTGGGACGGCAAAGATGAAAACCTGCGGGATGTTTCCAGCGGTATTTATCTGCTCAGGCTGACCACTTCAGAAGGATCATACAGCCGCAGGATGATGCTGCTCAGGTGACAGACAGAGGATAAGGCCGCGCCCTGACAGGTTGGATCTACTGATATAAACCCATATTGGGCAGCCTCTTGTGATGTAGCCCATGAACCTTTTGCACCGATTCTAGCCCAAGCGCCTCTCCCCCATATAGTTCCCCTTCCTCGCCCTGGATGGCCCCCATTATCATTACGGGATAAATACGGGATCAATACGGATGAAATCCGTATTGATCCCGTATTTATCCCGTAATGATGCTGGGAGCCAGGCAAATAGAAAATGGCGGTCCGAAGACCGCCTGTATATTGTTGATCCGGAGATCAGATCAGGTTTCGATCACCTCAACGTTGGCGCGGGGCAGGATCATTTTGCTGCCGTCCTCGAACTGGGCTTCCAGCACGCGGACGAGGGTTTCGGATTCCACTTTGGTAAGCTCTTCCGGCAATCCGGTCACTTTGGCGATCTTGCCGAAATTGGGTTCGCGGATCACGCGGATGAGGGTTCCCGGTTCCAGCACGGGCATGGCGGCTTCTTTGACCACCAGTTCCTTTTCGTCGAAGGGCAGCGGCACGATTATCTCGGGGCGGATGACTCCGGCGCGGATCTGGGTGCGGCCATGGATGGAGGTTTTGTAGCCATTGAACTTTTGCAGCAGTTCGAAGGTTTTGCGGGCCATGGTGATCTTGCCGAAACCTTCCGTGACCACGATGGTGAGGCCGATGTTCTCGTGCCCGGTGATGGCGACGCCGATGTCGTGACCGAGGAGTTTTTTGATGTCCTGGTCGTCGATGCCGCCGGTGATAATGGCAATGGCTCCGTGCTTGCGGGCCGCTTCGATCACATCATGCGAGACAAAAGCCCCGGTGACTATGATCTTGCCGGAGCAGGCGTCGGTGACCTCGGAAGCAGTGATCACCGCGTCCGGCGATTTGGCCAGCACCAGGATCTCGCCGATGGTTTCGCCGCCGAGCCCGAAGATGCCCTGGATGTAAGCGCTCTTGTTTTCGATGATGACGCCTTCATCCGGCATCACATCGGTTACCACGCCGTCAATGAAGGCTTTCACCTGCACGGGAATGCGGGGCTCGCGGAGCAATACCTGTCCGGTGACGGAGGAGATGCTTTCCACCTCACCTTCTACGGGGGAACGGACTTCGTTTTTGAACAATCCGGTGCCAAAGAGGCCTTTGGTTTCTGCCAAAACGGTATGAGTGTTGATCTGCTGGCCGGCCTCGATCTTGATGAAGTTGTCCAGCTGAGAGGGCGTGACACCGAGTTTGTTGGCCAGGTTGAAGGGTATCACCTTGCCCGGGAGCAAGGTTTCCGCGATCACTGTCTCGGCCTTGACGTGATCGCCCTTTTTAACCAGCACCTTGCCTTTGAGCGGCAGGATGCGTTCTTTGCGCAAGATTATGTTTTCAGTTACTGAGAGTCCGGCTGAGTATGCTTGTCCCATTTCTTACCTCCTACTTCAGGATCTGATCCGGATAGGCCTGGAATTCGGTCATCCATTTCTTCAGGGTGGCGATGCGTTGGACGCGTTCAGTGGGGATCACGAAAGGCTGACGGCCACGGGTATCCAGCACGATGCCGACGATGCCGCCGTGCAGATCGACCGTGAGTTCCTTGTTCTTGTTCTCATCGAGGATCAGGCCGCCGTGGGTTTTAAGGGTGGCTTTGGCCACTTCGCCGACGCCGCAGGGGATCAATCTCACTTCGCCGAAGGGGATGTCCTCTTCCCAGATCTTGCCGTCCGGCAGTTCGAGCCTGGCGTTCAGGGCGGGTTTGCCGATCTTGCTCTTGCCCACGGGAGCGACGCAGGAACCCAGATAAACCATGCAGTCCTTGCGGAAAACCTCCGTGGCGGCTTTGGTGCTGATCTCGGAAAGCACACCCAGATGCGGCATCATGAAGATGCTGTCCACTGCCAGGCGGGTCACGCCTTCGGGCAGGAAGGCGTTGATGAGCAGCATAACGGTTTGGTGCCGGCGCGGAGCGTGGGAAAGCACCCCGCCGCTGCCTACCAGGAGGTCCAGGGTCATCAGATTGACGATGGTGGCGCCGGAGGTGGATTGGCTGAAGGCTTCGGAGATGTCGCGCTGGCGCTGCATGCCCTTGAGGCTGCTGGCAAATTCCTTGTGCTGTTCGAAAGCCAGACGCAGCGCTTCGATGGCGATGGCCTGTTCCAAAACGAGTTCCTCCAGCAGGGAAGGGATCGTGGTGGGACGGATCATCTTGTTTTTGATCATGTTGCGCAGATAGTTTTCATCGATGTCCAGCGGTACCCAGCGCATGATGTTATCCAGTCCGGCGGAGGCCAGAACGTTGGAGATGCTGTAGCTCATGCCCAGGTTCGCGCTCACGGTGCGGTTGAAGACAAATTCCTCGGTGAAAACGGAAAAAACGTCCGTGGTAGCACCGCCGATATCCACCCCGACAACCTCGATGTTTTCCTCTTTGGCGATGGCCTGCATGATGTTGCCGACGGCCGCGGGGGTGGGCATGATGGGCACGTTTTCGTGACCGGGGCCCTGGCACCATTCCATCAGCTTGTTGTAGCCGGGGGCCTGCTTCATCACGTGTTCCATGAAGAGGTCGTGGATCTTGTCGCGGGCGGGGCCGAGGTTTTCGGTTTCCAGTTTGGGCCGGATATTGTCGGTGACGATCAGATCCACCTTTTCGGCCAGGGAATCTTTGATGAATTGTTGGGCTTCCTTGTTGCCGGCGTAGATCACAGGCAGTTTATAGCCGGAACCAAGACGGGGCTTGGGATCGGCGCCGCTAACGAGCTCCGCCATTTCCACCACGTGTTTGATGGTGCCGCCGTCTTCGCCGCCGGCCATGAGGATCATGTCCGGACGCAGTTCACGGATGCGTTCGATCTTCTGGTGGTTCATGCGTTTGTCGTTGCTGGCGATCAGGTCCATCACGATGGCCCCGGCGCCCAGGGCAGCGCGTTCGGCGCTTTCGCCGGTCATGGAGGCCACCACGCCGGTGACCATCATCTGCAAGCCGCCGCCAGCCGAGGAGGTGGAAACATAGGCGTCCACACCCACATCGCCTTTGCGCGGGATCACGAATTCCCCGTTCTCCATGAAACGGATGTTGGGGTTCTGATATTTGAGCCGGGCCAGCTCTTCCAGTTCCTGAGTGGCGTTGATCACGCCCTTGGTAACGTCGTTGAGCGGGGCTTCCACAGTTGTGGGCGCCTCGCCGCGGATGGTTTGGCGATATTCACCGTCCACCCATTCGATCAAAATGGCCTTGGTGGTCGTGCTGCCGCAGTCCGTGGCTACGATCCGGGTCAGGCTTTTTTCGTCGTATTGCATTATACCTCCGCTTATTCAGCTGATTTATCGTCTTTTTTAAAGATCTTTCTGATGATGGCTTTCCGTTTGTTTTTTCGCCGCAGGTTCCGGAGTTTGGCCTCGGCCCGGCGTTCGCGGTTCAGCTCTTCGTCAAGTTCGTCGATGCGTTTGATCAGGCGCTTGAAATGGTCTTCGTCCTGGATCATCAGGGCGAAATGCTGGTATTTCTGCGAGTCGAAGATCATCTCGGCGAAGGGCAGGATGAAATACAGGGCCTGGCTGGCAATGCCGTGCAGGGGATGCAGCGATTCCAGCAGCAGGATTCCGGCCGAGCCGATCTGCTTTTCCACGATGAAGCGGGCCACCTTTTCGATCATCTGGTTCGCTTCGTCGGCAGTGATCGTGGTCTTGATCTCCTGATATTCCTTGTTCATGTCAGACAGCCCTCGTGGCCGTTAAAACAGCGATCCTGGCCGCGCCGGCAGCTTTGAGCACCCGTGAGACTTCATTGACCGTGGTGCCGGTGGTGAAAACGTCATCGACCACGATGATCCGCTTTCCAGCCACAGCGGCTTTCCGGGCAAGCGAAAAAGCCCCCTCCAGGTTGTCCAGCCTGGCCTGGCGGCTCAGATTGGTCTGGCTGCGGGTGTTGACGCGGCGGAGCACGGGCTGCGCGAAAGGCAGGTTCAGCCTTTCCGCCAAAGCGCGCCCCAGCAGCTCAGACTGGTTGTAGCCCCGTTCGCGCTGCCGCACCCTGTGCAGGGGCACGGCCGTAACGAGGTCGAAATTGTTCGCGAAACGCCTGGCCGCGGGAATGCCCAGAAGGGCCTGGCTGAAAAAGGCGGCCGGGGATCTGAGAGCGTCGTATTTGAGCTGATGCACCAGCTCCTGCACCGGGGATTGGTAAATGTAGGCTGCGCGCGCGTAATCAAAAACATATTGGAGCTGGGAACAGGCTTCGCAGCGGTAATTTTCCAGCGGGGCGCCGCATTTGTCGCAGTAGTTTTCGGCGATCAGGAGCAGCCGCTCGCGGCAATCCGGGCAGAGAACTTCCCGGGCCTCATCCACAGGAGCGTTGCAGGCCAGGCAGACCGGTGGGAACAAGAGTTTATCCACCGAGCCCAAAATGGCTTTCCAGCGCATCGAAGATCCTTTTCCCGTCCTGGCTGACCACCGCGTCGGTGGCGGAACGCTCAGGATGGGGCATCATTCCCAGAATACGCCCTGAGGCGTCGCAGATGCCGGCAATGTTGTCGCGGGAACCGTTGGGATTGGCTTCCAGCGTAGTGATTCCGGCGGCATCGCAATAGCGGAACACTATCCGGTTCGCATCCCGCAGTTCATTATAAACTGTGTCATCACAAAAATAATTGCCATCTTTATGGGCGATGGGAATATCCAGCACCGTTCCGGCCGGGATGCCTTCCGTGAAAGCTGTGGCGGATGTTTCCACCCTCACCCTCTGATGCCGGCAAATGAAATCCAGGCCGCTGTTCATCAGCAGCGTGCCCGGCAGCAGGCCGCACTCCGTAAGGATCTGAAAGCCATTGCAGATTCCCAGCACCAGGCCGCCTTTTTGGGCGAAGGCCAGCACTTCGTTTACAATGGGCGAAAACCTGGCCAGAGCGCCGCAACGCAGGTAATCTCCATAGGAAAACCCACCCGGAAGCACCACCAGATCGGGGTTTTGCAAATCCCGGCCCTTGTGCCAGACCAAGCGGCTGTCATGACCCCGGGAGGCAAAAACCTCCAGCGCGTCATGATCGCAGTTCGAGCCGGGGAAGGTGATCACGCTTACTTTCAAGCTTTGCCGCCCTCCTTGTCTTCCAGGGTGAAGCTGTAGTGTTCGGTGTTGGGATTGGCCAGCAGGTCCCGGCAGATCCGTTCAGTTTCCAGCTTTGCCTGCTCCCTGTTGGAAGTGTCAAAGCTGATCTCGATGTATTTGCTGACGCGGGTTTCAGCCACTGAGGCGTAACCCAGCTGACGCAGGGAATTGGTAACCGCTTTGCCCTGCGGATCGAGCACGTTGGGTTTGAGGCAGACGTATATTCTGGCCAGGATCATGCTGTTAACCTTTTGTTTTTTATAAGTTTATCATAATCTGGCAAGCCTGTTTTTCGTCAATGCTTTTTTTTGGCGATAGCCTGAGTTCCGCTTGGAACAAGGCAATTAGCTGTAGCCGCAGCCAAACAGGACCGGCGGCAGGAGATGTCTGTTCAATTGACCCTGGCTGGCGGTTCCTGGCCGTTGATCACCGCGATCGCGTTCTCCGCGGCCATTAGGGCCATTTGGGTGCGGGTTTCAATGCTGGCCGAGCCGATGTGGGGCAGCAGCACAGCGTTGTCCAGGGCCAAAAGTTCCGCCGGGACCTCGGGTTCGCGTTCATAGACGTCCAGCCCGGCAGCGGCGATTTTCTTTTCCTGCAAAGCCTTTATCAACGCGGTTTCATCCACGATGGGTCCCCGTGCGGTATTGACCAGAATGGTCTTTGGCCCCATCAGGGCGAACTGTTGGGCGCCAATGAGATGCCTGGTATCAGAGGTCAGAGGGGCGTGGATGCTGATGAAATCAGCCTGGAGGCAGAGGTTTTCCAGGTCTGTGCGCTCATACTCAGGCGGCATGGATCCCGGATCCGCCTTGGGGTCGAACCAGAGCACGCGCATGCCGAAACCTTCTGCCCGGCGGGCAACGGCGCGGCCGATGCGGCCCATGCCGATGACCCCCAAGGTTTTGCCGTGAACGTCCACACCCAGCATCAGCAGAGGCCCCCAGCCGTCAAAGCGGCTTTCGCGCACATATTTGTCCGCTTCCACCAAGCGTCTGGCGCAGGCCATGAGCAGTGCCCAAGCGAGGTCCGCGGTGGTTTCTGTGAGCACTCCAGGGGTGTTGCAGACCGCTATCCCCTTTTGGGTGGCGTACCGCACGTCGATGTTGTTGTAACCGACGGCGAGATTGGAAACGCATTTCAGCTTCGGGGCGGCATCCAGAAGCTCTTTATCGATGCTGTCGGTGAGCAGGCAAAGCAGGGCATCCGCATCTTCTACAGCTCGCAGAAACTCCTCTCTGCCAAGGGAGGCGCCGGAAGCGTGGACGGATACGTCGAAAACCTCTTCCAGCCGGTCAAGGGCGGGTTGGGGGATATTGCGGGTAACGAATATCTTGGGTTTTGGCATGCTGTACTCCTTCAGAATTTTTGACCGGGGACAACCATTTCCACAGCCTGGCGGTCGATCCAGCCGCTGAGGCCGTCCGGCAGGATCACCTGAAATTGCTGCCCCGAGGCCTGTTTAACCGTTACCGTGCTGGCCGGCGGCAAGTCCTTGAGCATCCGGCCTGAAGCTGGAGCAGCCCTCAGCTCCACCGCTTCCAACACCACTGCCCTGGAATTGTGCAGCCAACGGTGGTGTTTCACCAGCAGCGTGCCGCCAGAACCAAGCAGCAGAATACTGCTGATCAGGACCAGCAGGACGGGCAGGCCGCGTTCCTTATCCAGCGGGTAGTGGAAAAGCAGATGCAGGCTGAGAGTGTTTAGCAGGGCGCAAACCAGCACCATCAGCGCCAGCCGGTTGAGCGAAAAGAAATTGTAGATTCTCAGGAAAAGCTGTGCCAGATATGGTTGGCGGGGTTCCCGGGGCAGGTCGGGATCGGTGGTATGGATATAGTTGAGATTTTCCCGGGCCTGTTTGTGGGCGGAATCGATGTTCAGGGTCCGCAGGAAATTGAGCACTGCTTTCCCCCGGTCGCCCAGATGATAGTAACAGACGCCCAGATCATAATAGAGATCGGCGTTGCGAACACCCTTTTCCGCCAGAGGTTCCAGCCGGGCCAGGGTGGCGGCGTATTCTGTCTGGGAATTCCCGTTGGCGGCTCCGGACAGCGTTTGGATCGAATCAGAGTAGCTTTGGGCACCCAGAGCTGATAACCAGAAAAACAGCGGCAATAAGATCAAGGTCCTGTTCAACGTTCCTCCCCAGAAGCGTTGTTAATCCCTGCCTGACCGGTAACATTCACTTTACCATTTCCAGTGCCGGGGCGCCAGCGGCTGAGGGACTGAACCAGCTGCCGCAGTTTGAGCAAGGCCGCGTCCAGATTCCCGGCTTCCGCGCCACCCGGCATATAGCGGGCTTGCTGGCAGAGCAACAGAAACTCCTCCAACTGGGTGAGCAGCGTTGAAGGCAGTTCCTGTTGCCGCAGGGCTGCCAGAAGCTCTTCGGTGCCCAAACTCTGGGATACGCCGTATTTCCTGGCCAGATACTGCCCCAATCCGCTTTCCGCCAGGGGATAGAAATCCTGGGATAGATTCTCCGCAGCTGTGGTGGCCCGGCGCAGATACCTGTTCAGAAGCCGGCTGGCGGTCTTTTGTGCGAAAGCCGCCGGATCTTCCCGGCTCAGGTGCTGGTTGTGGGCCAGGAGGCCGGAAACAGCCAGGGATAGCAGGCAGGCCGCCAGGACCAGCCAGAACCAGGGTTGGGAGGCATGAGCCCGGAAATCGGGATAGTTGGGGCGGTTGAGCAGGGGATTCAGGGTTTTGGGGCTGTCCCCTTCCAGCAGGCCGGAAAAATAGGACAGTACGTTACCCTGCTTCACTTTCAGATCAAAAGGCTGTCTCCGGGAAAGCTTGTAGCTGCCTGAAACGGTGTCGAACCAGCTGAAAGTGACTCCCGGCAGCTGGTATTCCCCCGTTGCCCGGGGCAGCAGGGTGTAGATGATCCGGCGCTCGCCTTCGATCGGATTGCGGAGCTTGTCCTCAACGCCAGGTTCTGATATCTGGAAATTCTCCACCTCCCCGAAAGCGGGGCTGGTAAACTGGCTGAAGTTGCCTCTGCCGGAGATCTGGATAGTGCAGGTAAGCGCTTCCCCCAGAGTTATTTTGGAGCTCGAGTAACTATGGCTTACGTGAAAATTCCCAACCGCCCCCGTGAAGCCGGCCGGACGGCCCGGCGGCAAGGATCTGACGTTAATGTAGGCCGGCGAAGAAGCGGCATTGCGGTTGAGATAGCTGTAAAAACCGGAGAACTGGATCCTGCCGGTGAGAGTGGGCATCTGGAGGCGTCCCGTGGTTTGGGGATAGATCACGGAGCGCTTGATCAGGGCGCGCTGGAAGCGCCGGTTTTGATACTGAACGTCTTCGTAGCTAAGGCTTTGAGGTTGTTCATGCCCGGATTTGCCATAACCGGGATAATCCTTTTCGCTTTCCGTGAAAAAGGAATCCACCTGCTGATCTGTGTAGATGTAATAAGAAACTATAGCCGGCTCGCCCAGCCAGACGGTCTGGGTTTCCGGCAGGCAGAGCAGGAAGGATTCGCCCTGGCCGCGGCTGCGGTCTGGATACACCCCGCCGAAGGGATCGTACCAGGGGTCAAAATTGTGTTGCTGCGCGGGCGGCGGGGCCGCCGCGGAGTCTTTCACTTCAACCCTGAGGTCGGGAGTGCCGTAATCCCGGCCCCCTATTCTGAGCTTGAAACCCGGGATGCTGAACACGCCTGTTTTTTGCGGCAGATAGATATAGGTGAAGGTTTTGGTGTGGGTGTTGGAAAACACCCCGTTGATCCAGCTGGATTGGGTGGAAGAGCTTTCCACCACGTTGCGGTAGCTGAACTCAGGTATCTTGGGGGCGGTGGGCGCGGCCAGATCCAGCTTTTTGTCGCTGCTGATTTTCAGATCCAGCTGCAGCTGGTCGGAAAGGCCGATGGAGCTGTTGCGCAGAGAAGCCGTTACTTTCAGATTCTGGGCTGCCAGTTGCGCGGAGCAGATCAGCGCCAGCAGCAGGAAAGCGATTTTCTTTACCACCATTTGTCTGCCCCTCCTTTTTTGCCTTGCGGCTTCTGGGCCTGCCGATCTCTAGATTCCTGCTGGTCCAGCGCGTCCAGCTGGTTGCGGAATTTTTCCCGCTCTTCCTCCGGCTGGGGTTCCGGCTCGGTTTGCCGGTCCGGCTGATCCTGGTCTTGCCCGGGGGAAGGCTTCTCTTCAGGCGGCGGAGGCGGAGGTTTGTAACCCTTGAGGTTCAGCACCAGTTCGTAATTGGCTTTGGCGTCCTGATCGTCCGGATCAAGCAGCATTGCCGATCTGTATGCTTTGAGGGCTTCATCCAGCTTATCACCGCGGTAGAGGGCGTTTCCCCGGTCATAGTGAAGCCGGGATGCCTGGTCGTTTTCTTTAAGGGCCTCGGCCTGGCTGGTTTCGCTTTCGCCATAGTTGCCGGCCTGGTACTGGGATTTGCCCAGGCTGCTCTCCGGGATGTGATCGCCGTCCTTGGCATCGCGCAGTTTTTGCCAGATCTCGCCGGCCTGCTGATAGCGTCCCTGGTTGTAAGCCCCGGAAGCCAGGGAATGGCGTAAAACCTGTCCGCGGAACAGCAGTTCGAAGAGCAGGAACAGGAGGATCAAAGCGCAGATGGCCACAACGACTCGGCGGATGGTTTTCAGGTTTGTTGGCTTCATTTGCGTTTCCTCGTTTTGCGCAGAGGCAGGATCAGGCTTTCGGCCAAAAGCAGCAGCAGGGCCGCTGCGGCTGGAATGGCGTACTGATCCTTGAGGGCGCTGAGGTTGCGGCTGCGTTCCCAGCCCTTTTCCGCGTTGTAGATATCCTGCAGTATCTGATCCAATTCAGCCTGCCCCGGAGTTACGGAGAAATACTCCCCTTTGCCGCTGGAGGCTATCTGACGCAGCCTGGCGGCGTCCAGTTTGCTGAGGATCTGCTGGCCGGTGGCTTGGTTTTGCACCAGCACCCCCTCTTCCGTGCCCACACCCATGGAATAGATCTTCACGCCCAGCGCGCCCAGCCGCTTGGCCTGGACTACGGCGCTGTCCTGCAGGTCTTCCCCGTCCGTGATCAGCAGCAGCACGTTGCTGCCTCCCGCGCCCACAAAGCTCTTGCCAGCCAGAGCCAGGGCCGCCCCGATATCCGTTCCCTCGCGCACGGCGGCCTGGGTGCCAAGCCCGCCCAGGATCATCAGCGCGCTTTGATAATCATCTGTCAGCGGACATTCCAAAGTGGGAACCCCCGCGAAAGCAATGAGTCCGATCCGATCTCCCCGCAGCTTGTCGATCAAAGCGCCGATCTGCAGCTTGGCCCGCTGCAGACGCGAAGGCGTGATATCCTTGGCGTTCATACTCTGGGAGATATCCAGGCAGACCATGATGTCCAAGCCGCTGCTGTCCAGGTCGCGGGTCTCGTAATCCCATTGCGGGCGCAGGAGGGCGAAGATGATGAACACCAGGGCGAGGATAGCCAAAGCCGTTTTCAAGGCCAGGAAAAACGGCGAGTACTTGCTCAGGTACTCAGAATAGAAAGCTGTTTCGGCGAAACGGGAAAAGCGTTTGCGGCGCCGTGGTTCAAGCAGCGCGAGCAGAACGATGAGCGGGATCAGGATGAGCAGCAGCCAGAGGTGTTCGGGATAGTAGATGTTCATCGGCTCACTCCGGCAGGATGGGCATTGCCAGCAGGCGCAGAAACAGTTCCAGCGCCAGCAGCGCGAACGCCGCCCACAGCAGCGGCAGGAACTGCTCCGCCCAGATGTAATGCACTTTGGCCTGATACTCCGTGGTTTCCAGGGTGTCGATCTTATCCATGATCTGCTGCAGCTGGGCGGCGTCACTGGCCTGGGCGGCCACTCCGGTGCCGGTTATCTGGGCTACGTTGTTCAGCGCCGCCATGTCCAGTTCCACAAACATCTTGCGGTAAAAGGTGCCAAAGCGCGGATCGGTGATGGGAAAATCCACATAGCCGTTGCTACCCACCCCGATGGGATAGACCTTGATGTCGAAGGCACGGGCCATCCTGGCCGCCGTGGCGGGATCGATCTCGCCGGTGTTGCTCACCCCGTCCGTGATCAAAATAACCACCTTGCTCTTGGCGTTGCTGTCTTTGAGGCGGGCCACCGCTTTGGCCAGGCCCAGGCCGATCGCCGTGGCGGAGGCTTCCTGATTCACTTCCAGGCGTCCCAGCTGCTCCCGCATCGAGAGATGGTCGAAGGTCAGCGGGCTCTGGGTGAGGGCGTATTCGGAAAAGGCGACCAGGCCGAAGCGGTCGTTGGGCCGCCTGGCGATGAAATCCTGGGCCACCTTGACGGCCGCCGCCAATCTGTTTTGCGGGGCGAAATCCATGGCCAGCATCGAGCCGCTGATATCCACGGCCAAAACGATATCCACCCCTTTCTGGCTGATATCGCGAGTGCCGGTTCCCCAGCGGGGTTGGGCCAGCGCCAGCACCAGGCAGAGCAGGATCAGGGCGCGCAGCGCGGGAAAAAGGTATTTCCAAAAGCGGCTCTGGGCTCCGATCTGCCGCAGCAGGGAGATCCGGGTGAAGGGCAGGCGTGGTTTGCGGGGGTTTTGCCAGCGCGTTTGCCACAGCCAGATCAGCGGGATCAGCAGCAAAGCCAGCAACCACCAAGGCTGGGCAAATTTAAGCATCGCCGCCTCCAACGCTGGCAATCTTCAGCCGCGCTTCCTCCACCTCGAAAGACCGCAGCCAGCCCCGCAGCCAATCTTCAGCCGCTTGGGTCTCTTCCCAAGACGGAGTGTATTTGGCAAATTTCACGCGGTCGCAATGCTGCAGAAAAGCTACAACCTCCAAGGCAGAGTCCACCCGGATGCGCCGGGTGACCCAATCGATCTCGGAAGTGGACATCTCCAGCGCGGAAAAGCGGTATTTACGCTCCAGAAACTGCCTCATGATCTCTGACAGCCGGTAGTGATGAAGTTTGTGCTCGCCGTGATACATCAGCTCTTCCGCGATAAGGGCGTCCAAACTGCTCAAAGCCATTTTCCAGGCCGGATCGGGAACGATCGGCACAGGTGGTTTTTCGCCGTCAGTTTCGGCGGATTTGGCCACGCGGGGTTTATACAGGATCACAAACAGCATCCCGGCCGCGGCCAGCGCCACAAGCAAAAGATAGACCCACCAGGGCAGTTGAAAGGGATACTTTTCCAAGGGTTTGATATCCACCAGCAGGGTGTCCGCCTCTGCCCGCACGGGGATGATATTCAGCCGGAAACGGTCGATAAACAGCGGCCCGGCGGCAGGATCGGCAGGCTTCACCTCCAGGGAGGGAAAACTGTGCGAGCCCGGAAACAGAGGCACAATAACCACTTTCAGCCAGTTTGCACCCAGGCGGTCTTCGATCACTTCCCAACCGCGAATGTGGAACACAGTCAGCGTGTCCGGCACCACCACGCTTTTAAGATCAGTTTCTGCCCTGATCTCCAGCACAAAGCGGTCGCCCACGCTCAGGTCATCCGCCCCCACCAGTTTCTGGTCCAGCCCTTCCGCGCCCAAAAGTCCCATCCAGAGCGCGATCAACAGCCCAAGCAGCTTTTTCAACGGTGGGCCCTCCGGCGCTTTTTCCGCTCTTCAAAGAACGAGCGCAGCGCCTTAACCTGGGAATCCCGGTTGCGGATGAGGATATGGTCCACCTGCATGGCCTTCAGTTCTTTGGCCAGCGCTTGCTGATATTTGCTGACGCCGGCCTCAAAAGCCTTGCGGATGCTGCCGTGGGAGCTATTCACATAAAGGGTTTCACCGGTTTCGGGATCGCGGATGTTCAGGATCCCAGCGTCCGGCAGGCTCAGTTCGGCTTCGTCCAGAACCTGAATCGCTATCACATCGTGTTTCTGGGCCAGCAGGCGCAGGGACTTCTGATAGCCAGTGTCCATCAGATCGGAGAGGACAAAGACCACGGCGTGTTTTTTGAGGATCTGGCTGGCAAAGGTGAAAGCTTCGCCCAGGGCGGTTCCGGTGTGCCGCGGTTCCAGATAGAGCACGTCGCGGAGGATCTCCAGCGCTTTGTTGCGCCCTTTTCGTGCCGGCAGGTATTTTTCCAGTTGGTCCGAAAACATGATCAGCCCCACCTTGTCGTTGTTTGAAAGCGCGGAGAAAGAGAGCAGGGCAATGATCTCGGCGATCCGCTCCTTCTTAAGGGCTCTGGAGGTGCCAAAATTCTGCGAGGCGGAGACGTCCACGATGAAAAACACGTTCAGTTCGCGGGTTTCCTGATATTTCTTGATGTAGGGCATGCCCAGGCGGGCGGACACGTTCCAGTCTATGTCCCGGTAGTTGTCGCCGCTCTGGTATTCGCGCACTTCGGCAAATTCCAGTCCCTGCCCTTTGAAGCTGGAGTGGTACTGGCCGCTGAAGATCTCGCTTACAATTCCCCTGGCGCGGATCTCGATCCGTTCTATCCTGGCCAGGATTTCCGCCGGAGTCCGGGCTGGCATGGGCTTTCCTTTAAGGGACCTCGATCTCTTCGAAGATGCGGGTTACGATCTCTTCCGTGCTCACAGCCTCCGCCTCCGCTTCGTAGGAAAGGATGATGCGGTGCCGCAGCACGTCTTTGCCAACGGCCTTGATGTCATCCGGGATCACGTAGCCGCGGTGCTCCAGATAGGCGTGGGCTTTCGCCGCCCGGGCCAAATAGATGGTCGCGCGGGGCGAAGCGCCATATTGGATCAACCCGTTCAGCGCGGAGATCCGCGGATAGCGCTGCGGATGGCGCGTGGCTTGGATCAGGTGCAGGATGTAATCCTTGAGCTTTTCCTCCATATAGAGGTCTGCGATCACGCCCCGCATGGCTTCCAGATCCTGCGGGCGCAATACCCGCTGGGTCTTGAACTCGCGTTCCACCACCATCCTCTCCAGGATCAGCCGCTCTTCCTCAAAGCTGGGATACTTGATCTTCAGCTTCATCAGAAAGCGGTCGATCTGCGCTTCCGGAAGCGGGTAGGTGCCTTCCTGCTCGATCGGGTTCTGGGTGGCCATCACGAAAAAGGGCCGCGGCAAAGGGTAGGTGGTGTCGCCGATCGTCACCTGGCGTTCCTGCATCGCCTCCAGCAGCGCGGATTGCACTTTTGAGGGTGCGCGGTTGATCTCGTCCGCCAGGATGAAGTTGGCAAAGATGGGACCCTGCTTGGGGCTGAATTCCCCTGTTTTCTGGTTGAAGACCAAGGTGCCGGTGATATCCGCCGGAAGGAGGTCCGGCGTGAATTGGATGCGCTTGTAGCTGGCGTCGAATGCGCTGGCTAAAGTGCTCAGGATCAGGGTCTTGGCCAGCCCGGGAACGCCTTCGATCAGCACGTGGCCGTTTGCCAAAAGCCCGATCAGCAGCCGGGCGATCACGGCATCCTGGCCCACTATCACCTTGCCGATCTCGGCGCGCAAACTGTCCAGCACCGCCGAACTTTCCGCCACCCGGACGTTTATCTCTTCAATGTTCATTTTCTCTCTCCAAAGCTCCCCATAATAAAAAACGGGAACAGGCAGATTGCATATTCCCGATGGGATTCAATTGTCTCACGGCTCCGCGAAGACATCGGCTTGGCTTATCAAACCGCCTTGCGGACCTTGTTCGCCTTCAGGCAGGAGGAGCAGACTTTCACCTTCTTCACTCCATTGCCGATGATGGCGCGAACTTCATGCAAATTAGGATAAAATCGCCGCTTGGTGGCATTCAGCGCGTGGCTGCGGTGATTGCCGACCTGGGCTTGCTTTCCACATATATCGCATATTCTTGACATTATTCACCGTCCAGATTGTTTTCTTTGAAACCACTATTTTCCCACCCACTTTTTTGACAAGGATTATTTGCGGATGCCGGCGCTGAAATGATGGAGGGATGGCACCCGCGCCTGCATGCCCAACCCCTGGCCTGCCCACGCCTTGCTTTTGCCCGGCTGCCTACATGGCTTGGACATGGCTTGGACAAAGGCAAAACTGTGAGGGGCGGGGATCCAATAGACAAAGGGGCAAATTCATAAACCCATAAAAGTGGCTGCGAATCCATTAATTCAATGAAAGAACTTGTTTATTCGCCACCGGACTGTCTGAGCATGTTACATCAAGGAGGAAGTTCCTCCAACCCGTGGATCCAGGCTGCCGGCGTCTCAGCCGCGGAGGCCCTGAGGCAGCAGCCGGTGTTCGGAGTATTCCCGGATCAAGTCCGCAAAGAGCTCTTTCACGGTGGTGATCTTCTTAACCAGGCAGGCATTCGCCCCGGCGAAAGCAAAGCCGTCGCTCATCAGGCCGTCCCGGGCGTTTTGCAGGGCTCGGGCGATGCAATAGGGGGCATCGCGGTAGTCGCAGGTTTTCAGGCATTTCCAAGGACAGGCGAAAGGTTTTTTGATCCCCAGGGCCACGTCTTTCAGAAATTGGTTGTTGATGGCGCGTCCGGGCAATCCCACCGGGCTTTTGATGATCACCACGTCACCTTCCTGGCAATCCACGAAGAGCTGTTTGAAAGCTGGATCGGCATCGCATTCTTCGGTGGCCACAAAGCGCGTACCCATCTGCACACCATCGGCGCCGAGCTTCATGATCCGGTCGATCTGGGCGCCGCTGAAGATGCCGCCGGCAGCGATCACGGGGATGGTTTTCGCGTATTTCAGCTCGATCTCTTTGACAGCTTCCTTCACCTGCGGCAGCACGTTTTCGAGGCTGAATTTCTCGTCGAAGATCTGCTCGAGTTTAAAGCCCAGGTGTCCGCCGGCCTTGGGTCCTTCCAGGACCACGAGGTCCGGGATGCGCTTGAAGTTTTCCGCCCAATGGCTGAGGATGATCTTTGCCGCCCTGCCGGAGCTGACGATGATGCCGATCTTGGTGCGGGTGTTTTGCAGGTATTCAAGGGTCATGCTGCCGGGAACTTTGAGGGGCAGCCCCGCTCCCAGGAACACGATGTCCGCCTCTTCTTCAAAGGCGGCGTTGATCATTTCGTCGAAATCCGATATCGCCAGCATGATGTTTACTCCGATGATGCCCTTGGTTTGGCTCCGCGCAGCGCGAATCTCCTGTTTCAGGGCGGCAATGTTGGCTTCTTTATAGGTTTTTCCCGCCTGGGGATGCAAGATCCCCAGGCCCACGGACGAGATTATCCCGATCCCGCCTTCGTTGGCAACGGCGGCGGCCAGCTTGCTGAGCGATATTCCCACCCCCATGCCGCCCTGGATGATGGGCAGCCGGGCGATCAGATCGCCGATCTTCAATTGGGGCATTTTAATAAGCATCTTGTTCCTCGCTTGTAAAGGCCGCACATCCATGAATCGGGAGTGATGGCCTGCTGGAATTGATTCAGAGATCGGTTGATAATCAGGATTGCTATGCCGTCGTGGCGCCGGGGCGGGTCTGATAGTATAGTAAGAGGGACTATCGCAAGATTTCTGCTTGCATTTGGGGACAAGATAATCCGAAGCCCCTGCGCGTCAACGCATTTCTTTCCCAATCCGCGGCAGAATTGTGCGTGAACGCCTCTCAGCCGCGCCCCGTGAAAGACTTAGCGGGAGAGTTCCTGCTCGAGGTTTTGGGGCAGGCGGATATCGAAGCGGGAGCCGTGGGGCTGCACGGGGCTGAATTCTATCCGGCCGTTGTGTTCCTGCACGAGTTTCTGGCAGATGGGAAGGCCGAGTCCGGTGCCGTTGGCTTTGTTATAGGTAAAGAAGGGTTTGAATAGCTGGGCAGCGGCGCTTTCGGGGATCCCCGGGCCGTTGTCGATCACGCTGATCTGCAGCCAATTGGAGGCCAGGGAGGCAACGATGCTGATCTCGCCGGATTCTTCGATGGCTTCGGAGCTGTTGCGCAGCAGGTTGATGATCACGCGGCGGATGCGCTCCACGTCGAAATAAGCGGGTTCAGCGCAGCGGTTTTCGATCTTGAGGGTGATGTTGCGCCCGCTCAGTGAGGCACCGTAGGTTTCCCTGAGTTCCTGCAGGAAGGCGTTCATATCCACCTGGCGGGGGATGATGGCGCTGGGTGTGCCTTTCACGTAGTCCAGCACTTCGCGGACGAGTTCGTCCACCAGTTTGGTTTGCTGAATTATACTTTGGGTGAATTCGGCGGCGTCCGGATAGAGGGATTCCAACAGCTGAGCCGTAAGCGAGATCACGGTGAGGGGAGTTTTGAGGTCGTGAATGATCTTGCCGGCAGTCATTCCTATGGCTGTGAGGCGGTTGCGCTGGATCATGTCTCCCATGAGGTCTGAAAACACGTTGTCGGTCCCGCGCAGCCGGGTGGAAAGGGCGCGGATGACGTTCAGCAACACGCTGGGATGGGAAAAACTAAATTGGGTGAAGAGGTCGCGCGGGATCTCCAGCAGTTCGGAGTCTTCAAGGGCGGTGGCAAAAGCTCCGGCGGCGGTATCGCTCAGGAGGGAGAACTCTCCGCAGAACTCACCCGCTTTGACGGTTGCGGCAAGTTCATCCCTGCCCCCGGCAGGTTCAGCAGAAAGTTCCAGGCTGCCCTTGTTCACCAGGTAAAGAGACTGCCTGCCTTCTCCGGTGATCTGCACTGCCTCGCCCTGGCGGAGTTTGAGCCGGGTTAAACTCTTGGTAAAATTGTTGACCACAGCCTGATCCAAGCCGTCAAACAAGCCTATGCGCTGATCCTGGTTTTTTTTGGCGCTCATCATTTCTCCCCTGCAATCATTGATTACAGCCTCTTATTCCATCCGGCCATTTTGCGTCAACCATTTTTTTGGTATCCGGGCGGCGGTGTCACTTTTTGAGCATGGCTTTGGTGAAGGTGGCGGCGGGGATGCTGAGGTCGAAGCGGATCTCATCGACGTAATACTCGGTACCCTTCCCGCTTTTAAGCTCGTCCTTGAAGTTCACGAAATGGGGATACCAGCGGCCACCCACTTTTTTGACGTTGCCAAAGCGGATAGTCTTTAGCAGCTTGCCGCTTTTGGCGAAGAGCTGTTCGTGGAGGATCACGTTGCGGGCTTTGTCCACCTGGATCCTGGCGGAAGAGTAGGCCAGGCCGGTTTTTTTGGCGGTGAGCAACAGCACCCAGCAGTCGCGTCCGTCGTAGCTGGCGGAGCCTTCCAGGCTGGCGCTGTAATCGTCCTGGAGTTTGGAGGCCTCCATAAAGTCTTCGTAGGAGAGGTCGCTGCCCATCACCGATTGTTTGAGCATGTTTCCGGAGATCTGAACGCTGCGGTCGGTGCCGGGATCGTAGATCCAGAGTTTGTCGCCCAACTTGAGCATCTTGGTGCCTTTGTCCCGCGGCGGGGCGGTGTATTCGGTGAAGAATTTATCCTCGCCCTGGGCGTAGTTGACGGATTCCACGGTGCGGGAGCTGCGGCGTCCGTTGATCACCATCCTGGTTACGCTGTAAGAGGAGGAAAAGGTGAGATTGGCGTCCACGGCTTTGAGTATCGAGGCAGGATCAGGATCGGCGGCCCAGAGAGGCAGGGCGGCCAGGATCAGGATCGCGAGGAGTATCTTGTTCATGTTTCGAGTTCCTTGAAGAGTTGTGAGGTCTGGCGGCTGAAGATGGCGCGTCCGGCCAAAGCCGCTCCCAGAAGGGTGGCCAGCACTCCGGGAACAAGGCTGGCCAGGGCATCTGCCAACCTCAGTTCTGTATAGACGATGTCTTCGGTCATAAGGGTGGTGGTGCGGGCGAAAACGCTCACGTCGAGGCCGTGGATATTGAAATACCAAAGCCCCGCCACGCCCAGCAAAACGCCGATCAGAGAGCCCACCACGCCAATGATCACCGCTTCCAGGATGAGGGTTGCGTAGAGATGGCGCTTGGATTCGCCCACGGCCAGGCGCACGCCGAATTCGCCGTAGCGGCGGATGCCGTTCATGAGGCCGGCATTCCAAAGCACGATACCCAAAATGAAGATGAAGATGAAGCTCATGATGCCAAAGACGCTTTCCATCATCGAGATCAGTAAGCCAAGCTCGTTTTGCTCGCCCATGGTCAGCATCAGGGGCGAAAACTCATCGCCGGCCTGGCTGAAACGCTGATTGAAACTGTCGCGGATGGCAACCACCCGCGCACTATCATATTCGCCGTCCTTCAGGAAGGCGAGAATCTCGGAAGCTCCGCCAGGCATGTTCAGCATGGCGCGGATGTCTGAAATATCGGCGATCACTGCCCCCCGGTCGAGGGCTTCCACTCCGAAACTGACGCTGCCGCTCACAGTGAAACCGGCCATGGACAGAGATCCGTAAACATCCGATCCGATAAGGGTTACCGGATCGCCCAGGCGCAGTTTCAGCCGCTTCAGAGCCTGGTCGCTGAGCAGGATCTCCCCCGGCTGTTCCGGGATCTTTCCGCTCACGAGGCCTTTTTCCAGGCCCATTCGTTGGCGTTCCTCGGCTGAGCCGAACATGTCGATGGCAAAGCCCGCGATCTCGCCCTGTTCCCGGGTTTCGCCGTTGGCGTCGGGAACATCCAGCAGGGCACCGAAATGGATCCGCTGGGCCCAATCCAGCTGGGGATGGGCCTGCTTCCAGTTTTCCAGATCCTCCTGTACGCCCAGGAAGCCCAGGTCGAAAGGTTTTTGGCTGATCAGATCCGCGTAGGCGCGGGTGACCACTTTGAGGTGGCCGGTCTCAAACCCTGAGGTCTGGCGGATGAAACTGCCCATATAGCCGCGCAAAAAGGCCTGGAAAAACAGGATTATAAAGACGCCGGTGGCCACGATGATCAATGGAAACAGATAACGGTGGCGGTCGCGGAACACGCCCTTGAACAAAAACCTAAGCATTGGTTCCGCCTTTGAGCGCGTCAACCGTTTTCAGGGCGGCGATCTTGCGCACCGGCAGCCAGCTCACAAAGGCCGTGAGAATGAACATCAGCACCAAAGTTAGCAGGATCAGGGGCAGGGGATAGACGAATTTCAGGGGCCGGTCGAAACCGACGACCCCAAAATCCACTCCTCCCGGCAAGGCAAAGCCCTTGGTGGCGAAATACCAGAACAGGGGAAAGCCCAGCACCAGGGACGCGATGGCGGCAAACACCATATAGAGGGCGCCTTCCAGGGTGAACATCCGGGTGATCTGGCCCTTGGTCATGCCCAGGGCGGAAAGCATCCCGATCTCTTTGCGGCGCTTGAAGATAGCCAAAGCCTGAGTATCGAAGATGGCCAGCATTGCCAGAAAGATCATCAGCAGAAACAGCACGGACTGCCCCACCGCTTTGGTCATCACCATTTCGTTCAGATCGGCAAAGAACTCTTTCTCCGTGATCAGCTCATACTGGGGTGCGGAAACCGATTGGAGCGATTTTTCCTTCAACACCAGCACGGTGGCCACATCCGTTAGCAACCTGGCTTCGCGCAGGGCGCTCAAGTCCACCCAGACGGTCCCGATATCCAGCGACGGCACGGGACTGTCCATCACATCAGTGATCTGGAGGTCGACGGCGTTGAAAGCGCCGGCGCTGTCTTTCACCCGCAGGGTGAAAACGTCTCCGATCCCCAGTTTGGTGGTCCTGGCCATGTTTTTGCCGATCAGGGCCGGGATGGGGCCGTCCTCTGAGGGGGCAAGACCGGAGGATGGCAGTTCCAGCACTTTCTGGCCGGCCGGAATGCCTTTGACCATCGCGCTCAGCTGGCGTCCGCCGGGATAGATCACGCTGGGGGCGTAAAGGATGGGCACGATGTCCCCGGATTCCACGTGTGGCAAAACTTCCGCGGGAATGGGAGCGTAGCTTTTTTCCCAGGAAAAGGTATCGTAGGGGTCATAGTTCTTCGAGCGCAGCATTCCCGAGGCGAATTCCCACTGCTTTTGCTGGGTCTTGGCCAGCACCAGCCAGCTGTACCACATCGCCTCCATCCAGATCAGGCTGATCAATACGGCCGCGATGATGCCGATGTTGATCAGGCTGCGCCAGCCGTTGCCGATGATGTTTCTAAGCGCCAGTTTGAAGATCATCGGAAACCACCTCGCCGTCAACCAGCCGGATCACCCGGCGCAGGTATTTGATCACTTTCTGGTCATGCGTGGCAAAGATAAAGGAAGTGCCCAGATTTGCATTGATGTTTTTCATCGTGTCCAGGATATGCAGTGAGTTCTCGGTGTCCAGGTTGGCGGTGGGTTCGTCGGCCAGCACCAGGGAAGGTTTTTTCACCATGGCCCGGGCGATCGCCACGCGCTGGCACTGCCCGCCGGAGAGTTGGGCGGGCCGGCTTTTGGTCTTGTCCGTGAGGCCCACCCATTCCAGGGCGTCCTTCACCATCCTGTCCCGCTTCTGGCTGTCCATTTTGAGCAGCAGCAGCGGAAATTCCACGTTTTCATAGACATTGTAAACCGGCAGCAGGTTGTAGGTCTGAAAGATGAAGCCCAGATGATGGCTGCGCAGTTCGCTGGATTGTTTGGCGCTGAGCTGGCTCACCTTGTAGCCCAGGACATCAACTTCGCCGGAGCTGGGCGTATCCAGGGAGCCGATCACATTCAGCAGGGTGGTCTTGCCGCTGCCGCTGGGGCCAACGATCCCGGCGAATTCGCCCGCGCCAAAATCCAGGGTTACTTCTTTCAGGGCCAGGAATTCCCCTTCCCCGGTGGGAAAGGCTTTGCTCATCTTGGTGATGGTCACGGTTTTTGTTTCCATATTTCCTTCAGATATCATAGTTTATGGTTAGGCTCAGCGCCGCGGCGTCTGCTTGGGTGAGCGGATTGGCGCTGTCGTAACCCAGCGAGAGGTCCCAGCTGAGTTTGTCGTAGGTCCGGCGCCAGGAAAGCGAGGAGCTGTATCTTCCGGCGCTGCCGTCGTTGTAGGTGCCCAGGAGCACAAGGCTGTCCAGCAGGCCCAGCGGATAGTTGAGCATCAGGGCTCCGCGCCAGTCTGAGGTAAAGCCGGGAAATTTTCCTTCAGCCAGGCCGTGGTTTTGCTGTTTCCAGAGCAGGCTGATTTCCGCCAGTGCGTACAATCCGTTGCCCAGGCCAAAAGTGTAGTCTCCGCCGAGGGTGGCGGCTCCGCGGTAGCGCGGGTCGATGAAACTGCCGTTCTGGCCTGAAAACCAAAGCTCGTCGTCCAAAACGCTCAGTTCCGCCTCCAGCCAGCCACCCATGAATCCGTCCACCCGCTGGTCCAGGCCAAACCTGTATTCCCGGATAGGTATGCTGTCCGGGGCCGCGAACTCCGTTTCGCGCAGATCGAAGCTCAAGCCGGATTCGCCCAGCCAACTGGAGATGCCCAAACGGCCGCCGTATTCCCAGGAACCCGTTTTGGTGGCAAATTCCTGAGAGCCGATCCTCTCCCCCGTTCCCGGCAAAGCCCAAATTCGCAGCTCCGGATTGGGAAAGAAATGGCTCAGATTGAGCGCCATAACTCCTTTTGTGTCTTGCAGAAAGGAGCCCGGGACCAGGTCGTCGAACCACTGCAGGGGACGGTAAATGCTGGCCACGCCCATCCGGATATGCTGGAGTCCGGCTTTCAGCTCGGTGCTTTTCCAGGCCGCGGCCGCCCAGGCGCGGTAAAGATCGAATTCCAGTTCGGGATCAGCCTCCGGTTCACCGAACAGCAGTTCGAGACGGTTATCCAGGCTGATCTCCGCGGCCAGGCGCAAGTTCTGCCGCAGATAGTATTCCCCGAAAAGTTCAGGTTTCCAGGCAAACTGGGCCATCCCCTCCGGCAAAAAGGCGCCCCGCAAAACTACGCCCTGGGCAGTGAAGCTGTTTTTCACATCCAGCCTGCCGGACTGGCCGTGAATCGCGCCGCTGCCGAAAAGCAGGATCAAAACAGTCACAATTGCCTCGCGCGCGGGCATTTAATCCTCCGGAACGGAGTGGCTCCGTTTCATGAAGCGGGAGATGCGGCCTTGATAGCGGTTCAGAAGCTGGTTCATGAAGCTCGGTTCGGCCATCCGGGCCAGGCTTTCCTTCGCGGCCTGGTAGCCGAAATCGTAGAAATCCTCGACGTCAGCCAGGTCGAACATGTTTTTGCCGGGGTTGTGGGCGTCGATGAAAAGATCGGGAGGATTCTGCAGCATGGCCTGGATCGCTACAAAGCCCTGGTTTTGCAGGATGGACTGGATCACCACTTCGTGGGCGCGGAGGTCGGAATCCATTTCTTTTGCCGGCTTGCCGATGCGCACAGCCTCGCGCGAAACCGGCGGCAAAACGTTCACGGCGATGGTGAAATTCCCCGGCACGAGGTCTTTAAAAGCCACCGGCAGAGGGTGTTCGATGCCTCCGTCAACAAAGAGGTGGCCGTTCATTTCATGCGGCGAAAACAGCAGCGGTAAAGATGAGGAAGCGCGCATCGCGCCGGTGAGGGGGCCTTTGTCGATCAGGATGGTCTGGCGCAGATTGAGGTCATAGGCCACAGCCACAAAAGGCAGGTCCAGAGCTTCGATCCGGGCGTCACCGATCAGCTTGGCGAAGACGTCCATGATCTTGTTTTTGTTGTGCAGGCTCTTGATCAGGTCCAGAGAAAGTTTCAGCGGCTGATAGTTCACCAGGCCGGGATTGAACACCAGCGCCGATTTGCTGTCCAAAGCCAAAGCCAGTATCTCCCGCGGGGTTTTGCCCAAAGCGTACAGCCCGCCAATGATCGCACCCATCGAAGTACCCACAATGCCGCTTATCCTGAATTCCGCGCGGATGGCCTCAATGGCGCCGATGTGCGCCAATCCGTAGGCGGCCCCGCCTCCCAGGATGAGTCTGGCTTCCTTTTTCATGAATCCCAATCTAGGGCGGAGAATAAATTGTCAAGCAAAACGCTGGCGGAGATTCGTA
>JAJBBF010000151.1 GCA_020532215.1 Candidatus Cloacimonadota bacterium | reverse complement strand
TTCCCGGAATGACAGGTCGGGTCTGGGAGGGGGCTGGATCCCGGATCATATCACCCCACAGGCTCACTGAAGTTCAGGCTGGCGTACATTCCGCCTCCGGGCTGACCGGCTCAGTAGAGGTACAGTTTCAGGCCCAGGGGACGGTGGTCCGAGATCTGGTCGGAATAGTTTTGCCAACTGCCGAGGTATTCGTCCACACGGATAACCCGGCACTCGCTTTCGGGATGGTCCAGGGCGCCAAACAGCTCATTGCTCACCATAATGTGGTCGATGTGGGAAAGGTAGGAGGGATAGGAAACCGTGTTGTAGGTTGGATCCAGGGCAATGTGCATGTCCGCAAAGCGGTATTCCTGGGGTTTGTCCAGAAAGACCTGGAATACGTTGTATTCTGGGGGTTCGGCGATCTGGTCGTTGAGGTCTCCCACCACGATCACGCTGTCATCGGGGAAGTTTTCAACTATGTATTGGTCCAGCAGCTGGCAGGCCAGGCGGCGGCGGACTTCTTCGTCCCAGGGGTCGGTTTCGTCGATGTGGTTGTTGCCGAAGGCTTTGAAATGGTTGTTGACCACCTTCACATTCCGGCCCTGGAAATCCAGATCGAGGACGTAAGGTGCGCGGGGAAAGGGATTGGTTTCGCCCTCGAAGATGGTGTAGGCGTCGTTGACCTGGACGGCTCGAGTATCGTAAAGATAGGCCAGGCGATAGGATGTGGTGGCGTTGTAAACGTAGGCGGAATAATTGGGGATGAGGTTGGCGAGTTCGTAAAAGGCGGAATAATCCATGATCTCCTGGAAGGCGATGACGTCGGCTTGCATTTGCGGAACGATCTGGGCGATGGTTTGGAGGCTGGACGCGTCGAGCGGGAAAGTGCGGAGGTTCCAGGTTACCACCTCCAGGGATTGGTCCGTGCCAAAGCTCAGGATGCCGTCTTCATCCGGAGGCACCAGGGGGGTGTTTGTCCCGCAGCCGGCGAAAGCCAGCGCCAGGGCCGCCAGCAGCGGCAGGAGAGCATATCTGAGATATCTGTTCATTATCCGTCCAGTATTGTTATTAAGGAAAGTATAAGCCATGCAAGAATATTTCCAAACGCGGGCCGATCTTTTAAGCCGTCCGGATTTAGGAATGCTTTTTGCATACCATGGGATTAAGTATCATGGGAGGATACCGATGAGAAAATTCTTTATATTAGCCATAATGCTATCCCTGAGCCTGCTGTGGGCAGCCGCCGGGGATATCTGCCAAACAACGCCCACCGGAGTGAACGCCCGTTTGCAGGGCCTGCGGACGGCTCCGCTGGAGGCCGGCGAGACCGATGATCCGGAATTCCCCGAAACCGCGGTGGTCTCCAGGACCTATGCCCTGCCTTTCCAAACCGCCGAACTGAGTGTCCATTCCCTGGAGTGGAACGTTTTCGACCGCCAGGGCAATTTCCTTTACACGGAACAGAACCGCGGCCTGGAAGCCCTGAGCATCGGCAACAGCTTCAACTTCCGCGAAATGCGGGGCTTCACCGTGCTGATCACCACCCAGCTTGAAGACCAGGAGCATATCCGCACCCTGAGCGAGGCGGAGTTCAGCCTTTCCGGCAGCCAGCCCATTTCCCTGCCGCAAAGCGTCTCCCCCGCCTTCGTTGACGCCTACAGGGAGCTCGCGGACAACTATGATACCTCCTACCTGCGCGACCTTCCCGTGTCCCGGCCCAAAATGCTGATCCTCAGCCATACCAACCTCACGAACTACCAAAAAGACTTCGTGCAGTGGAAACGGCAGCAGGGTTTTGACGTTTATGTGGCCTACCAGAGCGAGATCGGCACCACTCTCAACGACTACCGGGCCTACATCCAGAACCACTACCAGCAATACCACTGCGATTATCTGCTGCTGCTGGGCGACGTTACCGGACAGGGTTCCTACACCATCCCCACGGCTTTCTACCCCTCCCCGGAATACGCCGAGAATGACGCCGACGACCACCAATACACGCTGCTGGAAGGGGACGACTATTTCCCGGAGATGCTGGTGGGCAGGCTGTCCTTCAACGACATTTCGGAATTTCTGACCATGGTGAGCAAATCCGTGGCCTATGAAAGCGCGCCCTTCATGGGCAACACCAGCTGGATGACCCGCGGCCTCACCGTTGCCGGAAACTACGCGGAAGGCGGATTGCGGCCGATCACCCCGGTGCAGATGTCCCGCTGGCTGCGCGACAAGATGCTGGACCACGGCTACGCGGCCGTGGATACGGTCTATTATCCTCCCACCTATCCCGGCACCTCGGCCATCACCGCTGCCATCAATCAGGGCGTGCAGTTCGTCAGTTACCGCGGCTGGGGCGACGCCAACGGCTGGCACTACCCCTCATACCACGTTCCGGACCTCAATTCCACCGTGAACGGCCCGCGCATGCCGGTGGTCTTCTCGATCGTTTGCAACACCGGCGATTTCGCCAACCCGGTGAACCCCAGCTTCGGCGAAAAGTGGATGCGCATGGGCAGCGTGGCCCAGCCCAACGGCTGCGTGGCCTTCGTTGGCCCCAGCGACCTGCACACCAAGACCAGGCTGAACAATTCCATTTCCAGCGGCGCTTTCCGCAGCATCTTCGATTACGGGGTGCGCGGCTTCGGCTCCAGCGTGCTGATGGGCAAGGTGGAGCTTTACAAGAATTTCCCCAACGATATCGGCCCGAACCAATATGTGGCCTTCTATTACCACGTTTACAACCTGCAGGCCGATCCCAGCCTGCAGATGTGGGTGCTGGTGCCGGACGAGATCCCCGAAAGCGTGATCGAAGGCGGCCTGAGCTTCGCCCCCAGCGCCTCCCACATCCGCGTCAACGCCCCCGCCAACCACGGGGCGATGGTAACGGGCACCCGGGACGGCATCAATTTCACGCACGCCATGATCAAAGACGGGCTGGGCATCCTGCCCATCGATCCCGAGGCGGACGGGGACATCATCCTCACCGTATCGCAGGAGAACTTTGTGCCGCTGATCCGCACCCTCAGCCCTTCCGGGCCAGCCGGCATCGGGATCACCGCCAACAGCGCCGCCCAGCAGACCCTGGACCCGAACCAGTCCTTGAACGCGGAGATCAGCCTGAAAAACTTCTCCGGCGCGCCCATCACGGTGAATGAGCTCAGCATCGCCGCCGACGGCCTGGCAAGCGTGGATTACAGCCACAGCCCCTTCACCATCCCCGCAAACGGCACCCAGATGATCAGCTTCAACATCACCGGTCATCCGGAGATCACTCCCCGCCGGCACATCACCTTTACCCTCGATGGCGGCGGCTCCGGCCTGAACGAGAGTTTCCAGATGTATGGCGGCGGCGCCGAATTCACCATCCTCGGCCATACTGGGACCATCGCCATCGGCCAGGTCTCCAGCGTGGAATTCCAGGTGATGAACACCAGCTCCAGCCCTCTGCAGAACGCCCTGGGGCAATGCGTATCCCTCACCGGGGCGGCAGCTTTCCTGGATGGCGGGAACGTGAACCTGGGCAATTTCGAACCCGGCGAGACCAAAACCTTCAGCCGGGACATCAGCGTGGTGGCCGACATCTGGCCCGGGCGCAACCTGCCCCTGAAGCTGGTGGTGACTTCCAGCGGATACACCCACACCAGCTATTACCGGCTGACGGCGGGAACCCCTGTGAGCACCTCGCCCACGGGACCCGACGAATACGGCTATTACGCTTATGACAGCTTCGATACGGACTTTGCCCAAGCCCCCGTTTACGACTGGGTGGAGATCGATCCGGCGCTGGGCGGGCAGGGCACGGTCTGGCTGATCATGGACGACGGCTCCCTGACGGTCGATCTGCCTTTCAGCTTCCGATTCTACGGACGCAACTACAACCACGTGACCATGTGCTCCAACGGCTGGATCTCGCTGCTGCCGACCGATATGGCGGATTTTTACAACCACTACATCCCCGCCGCGCTGGGCCCCTACGCCATGATCGCCGGCTATTGGGACGACCTCAAAGGCATGAAGACCGGCGTGGACGACCAGGGCAATGGCATTTTCAACGACATCCGCCTGATCCGCTGGCACGACGTGGCCAACAACCGCTATATCGTGCAATGGAACGATGCCTACAACCAGTATAACATCGACCTGATGGAAAACGCCTCCCTGGAGAAATTCCAGATCATCCTCTATCCCCAAACCGGCCGCGACGGCGATATCGTGGTCCAGTTCCACACAGTGGATAATCCAGGCACCACCACCAATTACTGCACCGTGGGCATCGAAAACCACAATCAGACGGTGGGCCTGGCCTACACTCATGGAAATGTTTATCCGCCCACAGCAACGCCTCTCCAGGCAGGCCTCGCGGTGAAATTCACCACCCAGGCCACGGATGACTATGTTTCCGCCGCAGATCCCGTGGCGCCGGTTCCTTTCACGCTTCAGCAAAACTACCCCAACCCCTTCAATCCCAGCACCACTCTCTCCTTCTCGCTGGCCCAAGGCGGAGCGGCCAGCCTGGCGATCTACAACACCAGGGGGCAGCTGATCAGAACCCTGGTGAAGGAAGAGCTTCCCGGCGGCAGCCACAGCGTTGTTTGGAACGGCCTTGACGACGCCGGCAACGCGGTGAGTTCCGGGATCTATCTTTACCGGCTGGAAACCTCCGGCCAGAGCCAGACCCGCAGGATGCTGCTGATGAAATAAAGGCCCTGCGGCTTGCCCCGGCGGGCCGCTGCGACAGAGCATAAACCACGGCAGCGGGTGCTGAAAGACCAGACCCGCTGCCTGTCTTTTTGGGGGAAAACACTGCCCGGGAAAATCCAGGCAACCGGAGGCGGGGCATTTTTTTTATTGACACCTGAGCCAAATCCACATTTATGAAAATACATTCCCAGAAACTGAGGTATCAGCCCATGAAGATGGAAGAGCTCAATTATTACTACAACAAGTTCAAGTTCGGAGAGGACATTTTCCACCAACTGATGCAGAAACGGGTGCGCGACATCCTGCTGGTTTCCACCTTTTACGATGCCTTCATCTTTGAGCAGGACGGCCGGCTTTCCGAGCAGATCTTTGGGGAATACCGGCAGCTGAACCTCACCACCGCCCCCCGCATCACCAGCGTCCCCACCGGCGCCGACGCCCTGGTAAAGCTGAAAGAACACAGCTACGACCTGGTGATCACGATGATGCGCATCGGCGAGATCGGCCCCTTCCAACTGGCCCGGGAGATCAAGACCCACCATCCCGACCTGCCGGTGCTGCTGCTGCTGAACGTGGCTTCGGACTACATCATCTGGGAAAACCACCCCGAGGACAAACGCTACATCGACGACGTGTTCCTCTGGAACGGCGACACCAAGCTGTTCCTGGCGATGGTGAAGGTGATCGAGGACAGGATCAACGTGGATTTCGACACCGCCAACGGCCTGGTGCGCGTTATCCTGCTGGTGGAGGATTCGGTTCATTACTATTCGATGTTTCTGCCCTCGCTCTACAGCGTGATCATGCGCCAGACCCAGCGCCTGATCGAAGAGGAAGTGAGCGACATCAACAAGCGCCTGAGAATGCGCATCCGGCCCAAGGTGATCCTCGCGCACGACTATGAGGAGGCGATCGAGGCCTATCACCGCTACCAGGATTATCTGCTTTGCCTGATCTCCGACGTGCGCTACCGGGTGAAGGGCGAGGTTGATCCCCAGGCCGGGATCAAACTGCTGCGGCACATCAAGATGACAAACCAGGAACTGCCCATGATCCTGCAGTCGTCCGAAGACCACAACCAGGCCATCGCCGCTGAACTGGGGGTGAATTTCCTCAATAAAAACTCCAAGAGCATGCTCTCCAATCTGCGCAACTTCATGGTTTATAACCTCGGCTTCGGCAATTTCGTGTTCCGCAACGCCCAGGGCGTGGCGATCGATGAAGCGGCCAACATCGCCGAATTTGAGAACAAGATCATGCAGGTGCCGGAGGAATCGCTGGTTTTCCACAGCCAGTTCAACCACTTCTCAAACTGGCTGATCGCCCACGGCGAAGTGCAGATCGCCAAACGCATCCGGCCGATGAAGATCGAGGATTTCGCCAGCAAGGATGAGCTGCGGAAGTTCCTCTTCCACACTTTCCGCACCGTGCGCATCGATAAAAACCGGGGCAAGATCATCAACTTCGACGCCGTTTCCCTCACCGAGATGAACCAGATCATCAGGATGACGGAGGGTTCCCTGGGCGGCAAAGGGCGCGGGCTGGCCTTTCTGAACGCCCTGCTCTGCACCATGGATTTTGAAAAGAAATTCGAAAACATCAGCATCTCGCTGCCCAGCACCGCCATCATCGGCACCAACGAGTTCGACCTTTTTGTCGAAAACAACAACATCGTGGAGCTGGTGCAGGACAAGAGCGACGAGGAGATCGACGCCATTTTCGTGCAGGGCGAACTCTCGGAGCAGTTGGTGCAGCGCCTGGAGATCTATCTGGACGGAGTGCACTACCCCATCGCGGTGCGTTCCTCCAGCCTGCTGGAAGATTCGCAGGCACAGCCCCTGGCCGGGGTTTACCGCACCTTCATGCTGCCCAACAACCACCGGGACAAAATGTACCGCCTGCGCCAGCTGATGGACGCCATCAAGCTGGTGTTCGCCAGCGTTTTCCTCAGCGACGCCCGCAATTTCCTGGAAGCCCTCAATTTCAAGGCGGAAGAGGAAAAAATGGCCGTGATCATCCAGGAAACGGTGGGCACCGTCAAAGGCGAGCATTATTACTATCCGCACGTTTCCGGCGTGGCTCAGTCCTATAATTTCTATCCCACCAGCTACATGCTGCACACGGACGGGATCGCGAACATCGCTCTGGGGCTGGGCAAATCCGTGGTCGAGGGCAAGCTGAACTTCCGCTTCTGCCCCCGCTATCCGGAAACTGAGATGCTGCCCCAAACCGAGATGGTGCGCACGGCTCAAAAGGAATTTTACGCGCTGGACCTGTCCCGCAACGATTTTGACCTCACCCAGGGCGAGGAGATCACTCTGGCCAAACTGAATCTGAAAGAGGCCGAAAAACACGGCGTTCTGCGCTATCTGGCCTCGGTTTGGGATTATGAGAACTACCGCATCACGGATAACCTGGAAGAACGGGGCCTGAAGGTCCTCACTTTCAACGGCATCCTGAAATACCACTATTTCCCGCTGGCCAAGATCATAGAAGAACTGCTGGAGATCGGCGAGATCGCGCTGGGGATTCCGGTGGAGATCGAATTCGCGGTGAATCTGGACTATGACCACCAGTACAACAGCAAGCCCACTTTCTACATTCTGCAGGTGCGGCCCCTTTCCGTGAATACGGACGCCTACCGCATCGACCCGGACGCCCTGGACAAGAGAGAATTGCTGATGTACACCGAACACGGCATGGGCAACGGAGTGATCAACGACCTTACCGACGTGGTTTATCTGGACCCCCGCAATTTCGACAAGACCCAAACCGTGGAGATGCAGCAGGAGATCGAGAAATTCAACGAATCCATGGCCCGGCAGGGCAAGCGCTACATCCTGATCGGACCAGGGCGCTGGGGTTCCAGGGACAAATTTTTGGGCATCCCGGTCCGCTGGCCGCAGATCAACCGCGCCAAGGTGATCTTGGAAACCGGCCTGCGGGATTTCATCGTGGAAGCCTCGCAGGGCACCCATTTCTTCCACAACCTGGTGGCCATGAACGTTGGCTATTTCACCATCCCCTTTGTGTCCAGCACGGATTTTGTGGACGTGGAATGGCTGCTCCAGCAGCCGGAAGCCTCGCGGGGGAGTTACTTTGTGCACATCCAGTTCGACCACCCCCTGGTGGTGCGCATGGATGGGAAAACAGGACTGGCCGTAATCCACAAATGATCACATCGAACTATTGGTCGATCGAGCTCGAGCAGCTCGACCAGATGATGCCCTTCCGGGTGCGGCACATCCTGATGATCGCCTCGCTCTACGATTCCTTCGTGTTCGAGATCGACGGTTTTTTGGCCGAGCACGTGCAGGACGATTTCCACCTGATGAACCTCACCACGCAGCCGGCCATCTACCACGCCTCCTCTCTGGACAGCACGATGAGCCTGCTGAACCTGGAACGCATCGACCTCATCATCATCCATCTGGCCTCCATGCGTTCCATCTCGCTGGAACTGGTGAAAAGCATCAAGGCCCTTAATCCGGAGGTTCCCATCTTCTTCCTGATGGGCGCGCCGCAGGATCTGATGTTCGTGGAAAACCACCTCGAAGAACTGCAGGAAGTGCAGGATTTCTTTTACTGGAACGGTGATTCCAAGCTGGTGCTGGCCATCATCAAGCAATGGGAGTTCATCCGCAATATTGAGCACGACGTCAAGCTGCTGCCGGTGCCCATCATCCTGGTGGTGGAAACCTTCATTCCTTACTATTCCCAATTCATGCCCCTGCTGCAGGAACAGGTGATGCTGCTGAACCAGGCCGTGATCCGCCGCGAGCACCAGGATGTGAACAAAACCCTGTATATGAACGCCCGGCCCCGGGTGATGCTGCTGCACGATTACGACAGCGCCCTGGCTTTCTACCAGAGATACGCGGACCTGATCATCGGCATCATCAGCAACGTGAATTACCACTATATGGGCTCTTCCTTCCGGGACGGCGGACTCAAGCTGCTCCAGCACGTGCGCCAGGAACGGCCGAACCTGCCTTTCCTGCTGCAAAGCTTCAACCCCGAATACCACGATATCGTAACCAGCAACGAAGGAGAATTCCTCTACAAGGACCTCCCCGGCCTCAAAAACCGGCTGCAGCGCTGGCTGGAGCATGAGATCGGCTTCGGCAGGTTCATCTTCCGCCTGCCCGACCAAAGCGTGGTCGGAGAAGCGGAATCCCTGATCGGGCTGTCCCGGCAGATCGCCGAGATCCCGGATGAGAGCCTGCAATACCACTTCGAAAACGGCCACATCTACAACTGGCTGCGCACCCACGCGGAACTGGCCCTGGCCAAATACGCCGAAAAATTCCGCGGGATCAACGAGATCCACGTGCTGCGCGAACGCCTGGGCGAAGCTTTTGAATCCCTGATCTCTTACCGCCGCCGGGAAAAGATCCAGGAATGGAACCAGGAAAGCGATTTTCACCTGAACCTGATCTACAAGGTTGGCAACGACTCCATCGGCGGCAAAGGCCGCGGCCTGGCCTTTCTGAACGTGGTGCTGAACCGCTACAGCAACATCTGCGAGAAATACCCCGAAGTGCAGATCAGCGTGCCTGTCGCGGCTGTTCTGGCCACCGGCGTCTTCGACGATTTCCTGGCTGCCAATCCCGACCTGGCCGGCATTCCGGAGGAAGAAAAGCTCTCGGATGAGGAAGTTGACCGGCTGTTTCTTGGCTGCCAGCTGCCTCCATCCGTGCTGCCCGTTCTGGAGCAGATCATCCGGCAGGGCACTTTCCCGCTGGCGGTGCGCTCCTCCTCGATCATGGAAGATTCCATCGCCAACCCCTTCGCCGGGGTCTTCCGCACCTATCTGATCCCGAACAGCCATCCCGATCCCGCCGTCCGCCTCGATCAACTCACCCAGGCGATCAAGCTGGTCTGGTCCTCCCTCTACCAAAAATCCGCCCGGGTCTATCGCGAGAAGCTGCGTATCCCGGCCCGGGAGGAAAAAATGGCCGTGATCATCCAGAAAGTTGCCGGCTCGCTGCACGCGGAGCATTTTTATCCGCTGGTCTCCGGAGTCGCCCAGTCCTACAATTTTTATCCCGGTACAAACATGTCCCACGAAGACGGGGTGGTAACCCTCTCCACCGGCCTGGGCAAAACCGCGGTGGAGCGCGAACGCACCTTTGCCTTCTGCCCCCGCTTTCCAAACCGGGACATGTTTCAGGCCGTGGATATCGTGGAAGCCGCGCAAAGGCACTTTTACGCCATCCAACCCAGCCTCACCGAGTTCGACCTGAGCATGGGGGAAAACTCTTCCCTGGCCAAGGTGCGCGTTACCCAAAAACTCTGCGAGACGGACCTCAGCCTGCTCTCATCAGTTTGGGATTACGAAAACCGCGAATTCAAGGATGGGCGCCACATCCCGGGGCCAAGGGTGGTTACCTACCGCAAACTGCTGCACTACGCGGAATATCCGCTGGCGCCGATCATCCGGGACCTGCTGCTGCTGGGGCGTGAGGTTCTGGGCTGCGAGATCGAGATGGAATTTGCCTTCGACGTCGATCCCAGATCCGGCCTGGCGAATTTCCACCTCCTGCAGATCCGGCCCATCGCCGTCAACATCCAGCACTATTCCCAATCGCTGGAAAGCTACGCCGCCAAGCAAGACGAACTGGTGGTCTATTCTTCCTATGCCCTGGGCAGCGATATTGTGGAGGAGGTGGACACCGTCATCTTCATCCCCCCGGATCGCTTCGACATTGTCAAGACCGAGGAAATGGCCGTGGAACTGGACACCCTGAACCAAAAGATGCGGGAGCGGGGCAGTAAATACGTTTTGATCGGCCCCGGACGCTGGGGTTCCAGCGACCGCTTCCTGGGCATCCCAGTGAACTGGAGCCAGATCTGCAACGCCCAGATCATCGTGGAGGTGGTGCTGCCCAACATGTCCATCGAAGCTTCCCACGGCTCCCACTTTTTCCACAACCTCTTTTCCATGAACGTTGGCTACCTCACCGTTTGGGAAAAGGCGGCCAACGATTCTCTGGACTGGGATTGGCTGCTGGGGCTGGAAACCGAGGATGAGGGAAACTACTTCCTCGTTAAAAAAACTCCCCGCAATCTGCAATTTTTATTTGACGGGAAGAACGCCGTCATAATTAAGTGATTTATTGTGCCCTTTCACTTCTGAACGGTTAAAAAAGTACGATTTATTGCCGCTCAGGAAGCCACGGGGGTCTCGCGATTTTTTTGAAATAGCGTGTTTCAAATCAATACCATGGAGGTATCCCTTATAACCAAACACGAATTTCTGCATCAGGTTTCCGCCAAGAACGCGGACCAGCCAGAATTCATTCAGGCTGTCACCGAAGTAGTGGAAACAATCTGGGACGTTTACGATTCCAACCCTCAATACCGCAAAGCCAAGATCCTGGACAGGATCGTGGAACCCGAACGCGTTATCATCTTCCGTGTGCCCTGGCAAACGGATACCGGCGAAGTGATGGTCAACCGCGGCTACCGCATTGAATTCAACAGCGCCATCGGCCCCTACAAGGGCGGCCTGCGCTTCCACCCCAGTGTGAACCTGGGAATCCTCAAATTTTTGGGCTTTGAACAGATCTTCAAAAACAGCCTCACCACCCTCCCCATGGGCGGCGGCAAAGGCGGCTCGGACTTTAATCCCCGCGGCCGTTCCGACGAGGAAGTGCAGCGTTTTTGCCATTCCTTCATGCTGGAACTCTACCGCCACATCGGCCAGTTCACGGACGTTCCCGCCGGCGACATCGGCGTGGGCAAACGCGAGATCGGCTTCTTGTTCGGGATGTTCAAAAAGATCACCAACGAAGTTACCTGCGTGCTCACCGGCAAAGGCCTGGAATGGGGCGGCAGCCTCATCCGCCCGGAAGCCACGGGTTACGGCACCGTCTATTTCGCCAATGAAATGCTTAAGACCAAAGGTGAATCCCTCGAAGGCAAAACCGTGCTGGTCTCAGGCTCCGGCAACGTGGCCCAGTTCGCCATTCAAAAAGTGAACCAGCTGGGCGGGATCCCGGTCACAGCCTCGGATTCCGACGGCTTCATCCACGATCCGGACGGCATCAAAGGCGAAAAATGGGAATTCCTGATGGAGCTCAAAAACATCCGCCGCGGCCGCATCAAAGAATACGCCGACGAATTTGGCGTGAAGTACTACGAAGGCCAGGGCCCCTGGTCGATCCCCGGCCAGATCGCCCTGCCTTGCGCCACCCAGAACGAGATCAACGGCGAAGAGGCCAAAACCCTCATCAAAAACGGCTGTATCTGCGTTTCTGAAGGCGCGAACATGCCCACCACGCTGGAAGGCGTGGAAGTGATCCTGGGCGCTAAGATCCTCTACGGACCCGGCAAAGCCGCCAACGCCGGCGGTGTGGCCACCTCCGGGCTGGAAATGACCCAGAATTCCATGCGCATTTCCTGGACCCGCGAAGAAGTGGATGAAAAACTCAAAGGCATCATGAAGGCCATCCACGCCCAGTGCGTCAATTACGGCAAAGAAGGCGAATTCACCAATTACGTGAAAGGCGCCAATGTGGCCGGCTTCATCAAGGTGGCCAACGCCATGATGGATCAGGGCCTCATCTGATCTGAACCAAACTATATCCATAAGGGGAAAACAGCGTTTTCCCCTTTTTTCAGGATGTACGCCCTTCCGGTCAAAGTAGCCAAAACCCATCTATCTATTAAGGCTCTTTTCCAAATCGAGTAGGTGAGCCCGGAGGGCTGGAAGACACCGAGTTACTCACTCGGTTAACAAGAAAGCCTCAATTAATGTAATTTGTGCGAATTTGTGCAATTTGTGGATAGGCTTTTCGAAGCCCTGTCCTGCGGTCAGTTCCCTTCCAGCAAGGCCCCATAAAGCTCGGTGGCGCTTATGACACTGGCCGTCTGCAGTTCCCTGTTTTTCCTCTCGGCGATCAGGGCCGCCCGCGCCCTGCCGCCCTGATAGAATTTCCAGCCCAGGAAGGCTATAGGGACAAGCTTTACTAACTGCCCCTTCAGAGCGCTGTCCACGAACCACCAGATGATCGCCGCATTGATAACCAGGGAATTCACGCCGTTGCGCCAGTCGCCGCAGTAAAACTGGCCCAGGCCCGGCAGCCAGGTGGAGAGGCGCCTGGCCAGCTTGGGGTCTTTGCTCCCGGCTTGGGAATTGGCGTTTAGAAGCTCCAGCAGGGAAAGCACACCGGCGTCAGCCTCCATACCCTTGAGGGTGGCAAAGTCGCTGATCGCGCCAACGGCTTCCAGCCACTTGGACTGGAGGATGTAGTTCAGCCCCAAAAGCGCGCTGGCCCGTTCCCGGACGCTGGCAAACCTGCCCGTGCGGGCTTCCCGGAAGAGGATGAACTCGGCCAGGCTGGGGTTTCCCGCGTTCATCAGGATGATCGCCGTTTCGATGGTGTGAGAGGCGCGCAGGCTGTCAGTTTCCGCGGCATAGACGGCTTTGTCCGCGTATCTGAGGGCGCCGCGGAAATCAGCGAGTTCCCGGCTGGCCAGGGCGATCTTCAGGTGGATGGCGCTGGAGACGGGATTTGGGCTTTCGTAGCTCACAAACCTTTTGTATTCTGTGATCGCGGCATAGTATTCACCGCTTGCAAGCAGCGAATCCGCCACGGTTAGGATGGCCTGGTGGCTGGCTGCCAGGCCGATAGCCCAGATCAAGCCAAGCAGCAGCAGGCTAATTTTCTTCATTGATGATCCGTTCCAGCTCCCGGCGCAGTTCGGATCGGGCGCGTTCGTTATGCAGCCTGGCGGATACGGCGGAGCCATAGATGTTGCCCAGGTAGAAATAGGCGGTGGAAACTCCGAACAGCCAGCCGTCGAAAGATTTGATCCCAGCTTCGCTGAAGCCTTCCCAGGCGCGCCAACCGGAAAAAACGCAGAGGATGAAAGAGGTGATGCCGTCCCAAGTGCGGCCCGTATAGATCTTACCGCTGCCGGGCACCAGGGTGGACATCAGCGCGGCCAGGGCTGGTTTTTTAACCGGGGCGGAGCCAGCCTTCCCGATAATTGCCGAAAACCTCAGGGAATCAGTTCCCGCCAGATTTGTTCCGATCTCCCGGGCCTCGGGAAGCAGCCCGGTTTCCAGATAATTGGCTATCAGCAGGTGATCCCGGCGCTCCAGCTGCCGGGAGTTGGCTTGCCCGGGTTCCAGACGCAGATCTGCCAGCGCGGCCAGGCTGGGCGCGTGGTCTTGCAGGTTATAGTGATTGGCCGCCCGCAGCAGGTCCGCCTCGGCTTTCACGCCGGAACCGCGGGTTTGCACTGCTTCCAGCAAGCGGTTCGAGCGGGTATAATCGCCCAACCTGCGTTGGCAAAGCCCCGCCAGGTAGCGCAATGTGTCCGCCGTGGCCAGGGTGGAATCGGCCCCGCTGTAGTGGAAGGCCAGCTTCTGGTATTCATCTGAAGCGCGGCTGAAATCCTGCTCCGCAAGAAGCTGGGCGGCGAACCTGCGGTTCAGCAGCAGCATCTGGTCCTGGCCCCGCAGGGGAAGGATGCCGGCCAGCAATAACAGGATCAGCGGAAGAGCATGTGAAAATGGATTTCTCATCAGCCGCGGCCTCAGAAACGGTATTTCTCCACAGGGTCGGAGATCAGCCCGCCGCGCAGATCCGCTGGATCGTAATACCTGTGGCCCATCCCGTTGCAGCGCTGGATGCGGTCCGAACCCATGATGATGCCCAGGATCCCGTATTTGCTGAAGGCCTCTTTGGTGAATTCGGAGCAGCTGGGCTCGAACATGCAGGAAGGCTCATTCTGCGAAGAGATGAAAGTTTGATACACGGCCAGCGCGCCATAGAAAACCAGCTTCAGCTGTTCCACCGGGCCAAATTCCCCGATTACGTCCCGCCGTTCTCTGGCAGGGGAAACCGTGCCGCTCCAGCCTTGCATCACAGCCTGGTAATCTTCGCGGGCCGTGGCCAGGCACGCGGAAAACGCAGCCAGCAGCAGCAAAAAAAGCAGGCCCTTGTTGGCGCTCATCGTTCCCCGTCCGGGATCCGCTGTTCCAGAAGCCGGAATTGCAGCAGCAGCGCGGAGTAATCCTGGTCAAAAACGGGATCGCTGTAAACGATCTCCTCCCTTTTTCCGCCCTGGCCGGTTTTTTGCCAGAGGCTGATCCGCAGCGGGATCTGGTATCCCTGGTGGTCGAAATGGCCGTCATAGCGGTTGGCCAGGACCAGGCTGTCCCGGATGTCGTAGCTGTGGGAACTGGTCAGCTGCCTGCCCAGATATTGCAGTTCCACCCTTCCGATCGCCTGCTGCAGGGAATCCGGGGCCTGCCAGCAGATGCGCAAAGTATCGCCCCGCGCGGAGCTGGAACCGATTGTAAACCCGAGCTCCGAGAGGCCAAAATCCTCCCGAACCGCCGCCATCACCGCTGAAATGAAGGGCGGGGCCTGCGTGGAAGGCCGGTCCAGCCGGAACAGCTTCTCCTCCTCAGGATAGTAGATCAGCAGCTGCTCCCGGGAATAATGCAGCCACTGCTTCACCGGCGAACTCACGAAGACCATCACGTCGTCGGGAAACTGGATACGGAGCTTGCCGGAGCTTTGCTCCACCAGGGAGTCGGCCGTCACCGAACGGGTGAAATCCGCCCCGAAGGAGGACAGCACCTGCGCGCCAAGCGGCAGCTGCAGACAGATCAGCAGCGGGATCAGATAGTATTTCACAGGCAGAAAAAAAGGCCAGAGTGGTCTTCAGACCAGCCTGGCCTCGGGCAAATTGAGGTTAATACACCATATAAACAAGGAAATACACCGCGCAGGCCAGGGCGCAAATGGCAGCGCTGCTCCAAAGGACAGTGGTCAAAGGATCCCTTTGCTGATACTGGGTGTAATAATCGGTGGCGTAATCGACGGGTTTTCCCACAATGTCCGCCTGGGGCATGCCGTCCTGGGGAATGATCTCGGAATAATACACAGAACCATCGGTTCCGGTGTTGAAGGCCAGCGGCTCCGACATCTCAATAGTCTCCATTTCCACAAATTCGGCCTCGTCCACGGCCTCTTGTGCAAAAAGCGTCACCGAGGCCAGCAAGAGCATCAGCAACATGGCAAGCAGATTTTTGTACATCTTTTCTCCCTTGTGTTGATCAGCCGGTCGGAACCCCGCTTGAGGGCAGCTCAACCGGCAGAAATCCCAATTCTTGCTGAAGACCCTTCGCCAGGGAAGCGGCCTTCAATTTCCACACTTTATCATCTGACAATGTTGAATCGCTTGCGCTACTTTGGGTACATCAGAAATATATTTTCCTACGGTTGCCGCGGCATATTTGCTGTCAAGTTTTTTTTTGCCTCTGCCATCTTCGCTCCCATTATCAATACGGGATAAATACGGGATCAATACGGATTTCATCCGTATTGATCCCGTATTTATCCCGTATTGATAATGGGAAGGGGTCAGGAAAAGGGGATCTTGTCCTTGTGGCGGATGGAATCCAGGCGGTCGATGAATTCTTTGACGCTGGCCTTGAGGGCGGCCAGGCTGCCGTTGTTGTCGATCACCAGATTGCAGAGCGGGATCTTCACCAGGTCCTCGATCTGGGCGTCCATCCGGGCCTCGATCTGGGCGCTGGTTTCGCGTCCTTTTTTCAGCAGCCGTTGCAGGCGCTTTTTGCGGTTGGCGGTCACCAGCACGATGTAATCGAAACAGTGCTGCATGCCTGCTTCAAAGAGCAGCGGCACTTCAAAGAACAGGTATCTTCCCTGATGGCTGTCCGCGATCTGCTGCAGCGCGGTGAGGGCCATGGGATGCACCACGCTGTTCAGGAATTCCAGCTCCGCCTTGTTCCCAAAGACGATGGCGGCTATCTTCCGGCGGTCCGGCCTGCCGTCCTTGACCACCTCTTTGCCCCATCTTCTCACGATCTGGTTCAGGCTTTGGGGGTCGTCCAGCTGCAGCTGCGCGACCTCGTCGGCAAAAACCACATCGTAGCCTTGTTCGGCCAGCAATCTGGAAAACGAGCTTTTGCCGCTGCCGATGTTGCCGGTGATGCCGATCAGAATTGGTCCAGTTGCCATAAATTCCTCTTTTTGTTCACGACGTGGCGTCGGTAATGATCTGCAGAAGTTCCTCGTAAGCCACATTCACCTGGATCTCGCCGCCGCGGGCCACAGAGATCTGGGAATTCTGCTCCGAGACGATGATGGCGATGGCGTCCGAAACTTCGGTGATGCCGATCCCGGCCAGGTGCCGGGTGCCGAATTTCCTGGTGTATTCGGGTTTTTTGGAAAGCGGCAGCACCACCTTGGCGGCCATGATCCTGTCGCCGCGGATGATGATGGCGCCGTCGTGCAGGGCGCTGCGGGGGTTGAAAATGGTGAGGATCAGCCGCAGCGACATGGTGGCGTCGATCTGTTCTCCGCTGTTGATGTATTCGCTCAGTTTGCGGCGGTTTTCGATCACGATCAGGGCTCCGGTTTTACGGAAGGACATGGATGAGATCGCGTCTATCAGCGGCATGTAAAAGGAATTGCTTCCCTTTTTGCGCAGGCTGAGGTTCAGTTCGCGGGAAATGTTTATCCTGGACAGCAGCGAGCGGATCTCCGGCTGGAAAACGATCACCAAAGCCAGGATCCAGAAATTGCGCACGGCGTTGAGGACGGAGGTGACCATCCTCAAGTTGAGCGCTTCGGCCACGGTGGAAAGGACCACCAGAAAGATGATGGCGGCCAAAACATGCCAGCCTCCGCCCCGCTTCAGGATGTTCAGCCCCTGGTAAAGCAGAAAGGCAATGATCAGGATATCCACCAGATCGGCAAAGGTGGGGATCAGTACTTCCATCAGCCAGCCTCCTTGATGATCGCTTGCAAGACAGAGAAAAATTGGCGGTGCGCCTTCACATCGTGCACACGCACGATTTCCACGCCCTGCCAGGCCGCAGCCGCAGCCGCGGCCAGGGTTCCGCCGATCCGCTGTTGGGCATCGGAGGGATCGACAGCGGCGATGAAGCGCTTGCGGGAAGCGCCCAAAACCAGGCCCAGCCCGTGTTTCCTGAAAGCCTCCAAGCCGGCCAGCAGGCGGAAATTGTGCTCCGCCGTCTTGCCGAAACCGATGCCGGGATCCAGCAGGATGTTCTCCCTCGCGATTCCATGCGTGACGGCATGATCGATCCTGGCGGTGAAAAAAGCGTTGACCTCGGCCAGAACGTCGCCGTAAACAGGGTTTTCCTGCATCGTTTCCGGCTGGCCCAGCATGTGCATCAGGATCAGCCTCACCCGGGGATGGGCAGCCAAAACTTCAGCCATCCGGGGATCATGGCGCAAAGCGGAGATGTCGTTGATGATGCCGGCGCCCAGTTCTATCGCCGCGGCCGCCACTTCGCTCTTGCGGGTGTCCACCGAAACAGCCAGCTCCGGCCAGTTTTCCCTGATCCTGGCTAAAACCGGGATCACGCGCCGCAGCTCCGCATCCGCGGGAATTGGCTTGGCGCCGGGCCGGGTGGATTCTCCGCCGATATCCAGGATATCCGCTCCTTCCTCCACCAATCTGGCCGCCTGGGCCAGGGCCTTATCGGGGTCCGCGAAGCGGCCGCCGTCTGAAAAAGAGTCGTCCGTGACGTTCAGGATCCCCATTATCCGGGGCGTCCGGAAAGCTGGCAGATTCAAAAGCGGGCTATTCATGCTACAAGAGAAAGTTCAAGGTTAGAACGTATTCCCGGCCGGATTCCGGAGCGCTGGTGAAGCTGAACCTGCCCTGGAGGAGGATCTGTTTGGCCTCCTCAAAATAGCGCGGGCCGGTCTGTTCCATGGACTCGATGCTGCTTTGGACAGGGCGGGCGTATTGATCGAGCCTGAATTTTAGGACCACCCTCCCCGCAGCGCCAAAATCGTGTTTATAGCCTTCCGGAAGCTGGAATCTTACCCTGCCGCCAGTTACGGAATAGTCCACCGCGCCGCCCTGCAGCTCACGGCTGCCGGGACGCCCGGCGGGAATCCCGCGCAGGGGATTCAGAGGGTTGTTGGGGATCCGGACCAATGGGGTTTCCGGCTTCACGGCCAGGGCCGGGGTTTCCAGCAGCTCGCTGTCTGCCGGGGGCGTTTCCGCGCTTTTCAGCGTTGCCGGTTCCGGCTGGCTGCTTTGCGTTTTGGCTGGCGGGGCCTGGGTTGTGGCCGGGGGCGCGGGGCTGGCCTGGGATCCCGGCACCAGAGCCTCCGGCCCGGTTTCTTCGATCACTTCGGCGTCGGCCATTTCCGGCGGCGCCAGTTCAAACTCATACCAGCGGGGCATCAGGACGGGCTTGATCACAAACATGCTGAATAGCACCAGCAACAGCGCGTGCAGCAGCAGCGAAACCGCCAACGCGCGCTGGAGCCCGTTGCGGAAAGTGATCACGGTGCCACCACCGGTTCCGTGGCCACGAAAACCCGCTCAAATCCGGCTGCGCGCACCACGTCCATCAGGCTGATGACATTTTGCAGGGGCGTGGCTCGGTCCGCGGACAGCCGCACCACCTGCTCGGGACTGCTGAATTCCTCTTTCAGCGCGGCACCCAGGCCATCCAGGGTATAGGTTCTATCCATGAACACAATGCTGCTGTCGCTTTGATACTGGATGTGCAGGATCTGCCGGGTTTGCCGCTGTTGGGATACCGAGCCTGGCAGTTTGAAAGGCAGCCCGGCCTGGGCGGCAAAGTTGGAGGCGATCAGCAGAAAGATGAGTAGCAGAAAGATCACGTCGGTCATCGAAATGAGTACCGTGCTGCTGATCTTTTTGCGGGAAATGCCCAGTTTCATGGTCTGTGCAGTTCCTTCCCCAGTGCTTTTTGAAAGCGGATCTCGTGTTCGATCGCCTGGTTCTGCATTTCCTTGGCGATGTTTTCCATGTGCTGCACCAGGTCGTTGTGGAAAATGATCGCCGGAATGCCCACTGCCAGGCCGCCCACGGTGGTGAGCAAAGCCTGCCAGATGCCTCCGGCCAGGGTGTTGATGTCCACGCTGTTCTGCCCCTGGCCCTGGATGTTCATGAATACGCTCACCATGCCGGCCACCGTGCCCAGAAATCCGATCAGCGGAGCGATGGCGGAAAGCGTGGCCAGCCAGCCCATCCCTTTTTCCAGCTTGTGCAGTTCCAGATTCGCGGTGGATTCCATGCTGTTTTCCATCAGGCGCGGATCGTCTGTCTGAGAATTGTAGAGCTTGTCCAGCATCAAGCCCAGCGGACTGCTGAGGCCGTGGATGCGCAGCACAGCGCGGATGTTGTCCAGCTTGTCCTGCTGGGCCAGGTAATAGCGAAGTTTTTCATTGGCCTTGCGCACGCGGGAAACCTGGCGGTACTTTTCCAGCACAATGGCCAGCACGGCGATGGAAACCACCACCAGCACATACATCAGAATGCCGCCCCGCAGCAGAAGATTCATTAAGGACATGTCGCTCCCGTTTGGATCAATAAGGCGGGAGGCTGTTTTCTCCCGCCTTTTATATTACGCGTTAATGGGTGTTAAGCTCAACCGTGTTGCTGTTGGAATTCGCGCATGAACTCGGCCAGGGCGTGGGCCGCAGGCAGAGGCAGGGAGTTGTAGGTGCTGGCGCGGCAGCCGCCCACGTCGCGGTGTCCCTTGAGGCCGATCATGCCGTTCTTTTTGGCTTCGGAGATGAAGAGCGCTTCCAGCTCCTCGCTGCCCAGGCGGAAGGTGATGTTCATCAGGGAGCGGTCTTCTTTGTCCACCGTGCCTTTGTAATAGCCTTCGGAAGCGTCGATGGCGTCGTAGATGTACTTGGCCTTGGCGATGTTGTTCTGCTCGATCATCTTCAGCCCGCCGAATTCCTCGATCCACTTCAGAACCAGGCCGATCATGTAGATGGTGAAGGTGGCCGGAGTGTTGTACATCGAGCCCTTGCTGGCCATCAGCTTGTAGTCCAGCATCGAGGGCTGGCCCGGAAGGGCCTGCTCCAAAAAGCTCTTTTTGATGATGACCACGGCGGTTCCGGAGGGGCCCACGTTCTTTTGGGCGCCGGCATAGATGAGGTCATATTTATGCGCGTCGATCGGTTTGCTCATGAAATTCGAGGACATATCCGCGATCAGGGGAATGCCGGCCGGAACGTCCGGATCGCTTTTCCACTCGGTGCCATAGATTGTGTTGTTGGTGGTGATGTGCAGATAGCTGGGATTGGCGGAAAGCTGCCAGGCCTTGGGAACGTAGCAGAAGCCGCGGTCTTCGGCGGTGGCGGCCAAATGCACGGCTTTGCCGATCTTTTTGGCCTCGGAGATCGCTTTCTTGGACCACACGCCGGTGTTGATGAAGTTGGCTTCCTTGCCGTCGAAGGCAAAGTTCATGGGCACCATCAGGAATTGCAGGCTGGCCCCGCCCTGCAGGAACAGCACTTCATGATCGTCGCCGAGCCCGTAGATCCGCTTCACAGCGGCGTTCGTCTCGTCGATGATGGCCTGGTATTCCTTGCTGCGGTGGCTCATCTCCATCACAGACAGCCCCATGCCCTTGTAGTTGAACAGGTCCGCCTGGGCTTCGCGGAGAACTTCCTCCGGAAGCACCGCGGGTCCTGCGTTGAAGTTGTGTACGCGTTCCATTTTATCCTCCTGGAACAGATATTTTTTGCTGAATACACTCTTTTCTGATGCCGCTGTTTCAGGCAAGACTTTTTTTCAGGAAGCAAAATATTGGTTGACGTTTTGGGCCATTCCAGCAACTGGAAACCAAGGTACAAACTTATGATCCATCAGCTCCTGCACGACAAAAAGGTAGTTCTGGCCTCAGCCAGCCCCAGGCGGAAAACCCTGTTGGCGATGCTGGGGCTCACCCCCCTGATCATTCCGGCCAGGGTGGAAGAGCCCCTCAGCGCCGAAAAACCCTATCTTCAAGCCATGCGCCACGCCAAAAACAAAGCCCAAACCATCGCCGGCCGGATGGACGGCGAAACTTTGGTGATCGGCGCGGACACCATTGTGGTGCTGGATGGCGCGATCCTGGGCAAGCCTGCCGATCCGCGCCAGGCGGTGGAGTACCTGAGCCGGCTGTCCGGTCACACCCACAAGGTCTATACCGGGATCAGCCTCTGCTGGCGCAAAACCTGCCAAACCCGCTACGAGCGCAGCTTGGTGGAGTTCGCCCCGCTTTCCGAAACCGAGATCCAGGCCTACATCGAAACCGGGGAACCCTTCGACAAAGCCGGCGCCTACGGCATCCAGGGCTATGGCTCGCAATTCATCCGCCGCATCCAGGGCTGCTATTTCAACGTGATGGGCTTTCCCATCCATCTCTTCTATAAGATGATAGAAGATCTCTTTAAAGAAAACACTTTGGAAATATAAGGGTATCTTGATGCCAGCCAGATATATCCATAACGCCCATTTTTATATCGACGGCAGTTTCGCCAACCAGGTCAGGGGACTGCTGGTGGAGAATGGAAAGATAGCACGTCTGCTTCAGACAGGCGATGGCATCGATCCCGCTTGGGAAAAGACCGACCTGCAGGGTTCCTGGGCCTATCCCGGCTTCATCGACGCCCACACCCACAGCTTTTCCGGCGGCCTCTACGAGGACGGGGTGGACCTGGCGGGCTGCGCTTCGATCGAGGAAGTGCTCTCCCTGCTCTCCGCGGCGGCGCGGCAACAGCGGGAACTGCTGATCGGCTGGCGCTTTGACGAAGGCCGGATCAGGGAAAAACGCTTTCCCAGCGTAAAAGAGCTCGATTCTGTTTGCCCGGATGCGCGGCTTTTGCTGCGCAGAGTGGACGGGCATTCCTGCGTGCTCAATTCTCTGGCCCGCGAGGCCATCCCCGGCCTCGGCGGCAGGGATGAGGTGCTGATCGCCCAGGATAACGATCTGGCGGTAAACTGGCTGCAGGACAACTGCTCGGAAGAGACCATCCTGGCAGCCTATCACTCCGCCGCCCGCACCGCTCTGCGCGGAGGATTTACCGCCATCCACACCATGATCGGCGACGCCCAGATGAGCGTTCAACATTACCAACTGATCCGGGACCGCCGGGCTGAGTTTCCGGTGCGCTTTGAACTCTATCCCCAAAGCTTTGATGTCGATGCCGCCCTGGAGCTGGGCGCTAAAAGGATCGGCGGCTGCATTTTGGCCGACGGGTCCATCGGTTCCCGCACCGCCGCCTTGGACAAGCCTTACGCGGATAGCGCCACCAAAGGGCGGCTGTACCAGAGTGACGGTTTTTGGGCCGATTTCGTTTCCCGCGCCCATCAGAACGGCCTCCAGGTCTGCGTGCACTGCATCGGCGACGCCGCCATCCGGCAGCTGAACCGGGCTTACGCGCTCCACCCCAGCAGCGAGGTCCGGGAACTGCGCCACCAGCTTATTCACTGCGAAGTGACCCCGGATGGGCTGATCAGCGGGATCGCTGCTTCCGGGGCCGTGCCGGTGATGCAGCCTGCCTTCGATCTTCTCTGGGGCGGCGATTCCGGCCTCTACGCCCAGAGGCTGGGAGAGCGCTGGCAAAGCATGAACCGCTTTAGAACTCTTGCCCGGAAAGGGATCCGGGTCTGCGGTTCCAGCGACTGGTATGTTACCGACTTGAACATCGCCATGTCGCTGCACGCCCTGATCCATCACCACAATCCGGATGAGCGCCTCACTCCGGCTGAAGCGATAAAGGTATATACAGAGAACAACGCCTGGCTCAACCATGAGGAAAACCTCCGCGGCCGCATAGCTGAAGGCATGCAGGCCGACCTGAGCGCGATGGACACCGATTTCACCCGGCCTTTTGACTGGCGGGCCTGCCGCAGCAATTTCATCATCCGGGCAGGAGAGCTTGTTTATGCCTCTGACAAAGCCTGAATTCAGCCCCGGCGACCTGCACCGGATCATCCAGGCGGAACTGGCGGAACACCCCCAAGCCCGCTATGCTGACCTATACAAGCTGCTGCATCAAGCCTTTTACGGCCCCACCCATATCCTGCCCGATCGAGAGGCCATCGCCGCCGGCATCCGTCAGGAATTTGCCTCGCTTACAACCGAAAACCGCGCTCCGTTTCAGGACATCGGCTGTGGCAGGGCTTTCATCCGCCTCAACCTCGCCGCCCTCGCCAGCCAGGAAACCAGGGACGCCAGGGCCGGAAAAGAACACCCCCAGATACTTCTGCTTACCCAGTGCGTCCTGGCTTCAAGGCTGGAAGGGTCATACACCCTCGAAGATTGGCGGCAGACCTGGGATAAAGCCCGGCCCCTGGTGCTGGAATACATCTCCCCCGCTCCCTCTGAACTCGCCCTCATCCAGGCCTGCCTCACCGCCGGGAACATGCCCTCCCACACAGCTGTTTACCGCGAACTCTACCAACCCCATTACCGCGTGATCCACCACAGCCTTACAGGCAAATTCACAAATATTTAAAGGATAGCCCATGAATCCCGTCCGCGTACGTTTCGCGCCCAGCCCCACCGGTTATTTGCACATCGGCGGACTCCGCACCGCCCTCTACGATTTCCTTTTCGCCCGCCACAGCGGGGGAACCTTCATCCTGCGGATCGAGGATACAGACCGCTCCCGCTATGTGGAGGGCGCGGTGGAAAACCTGATCGCCTCGCTGCACAGCCTGGATATTCATTTTGACGAAGGACCCGGCATCGGCGGGGACTTTGGGCCCTATATCCAAAGCCAGCGCCTGGAGCTCTATCAGCGCGAAGCCGCCCGGCTGCTGGGATCCGGCCATGCTTACCGCTGTTTCTGCTCTCCCGAAACCCTGAACCAAATGCGCCAGGAACAGCAGCAAAGAGGTGAATTCGTGAAATACGACCGCCGCTGCCTGGCCCTTTCCGAAGCGGGGATAGAGGCCAAACTGGCCAACAACGAACCTCACGTCCTGCGCCTGAAAATGCCGGACAACCGCGTTTTCAGCTTCGACGACCTCATCCGCGGCCACGTGGAAATGGACGCCGCCCAGTCCGACGACCAGGTGCTGATCAAATCCGACGGTTTTCCCACCTACCACCTCGCCGCCGTGGTCGATGACCATTACATGCGGATCTCCCACGTCATCCGCGGCGAGGAATGGCTCTCCAGCACCCCCAAACACATCTGGCTCCACGAGTGCCTGGGCTGGCAGACCCCGCTTTGGGTGCACCTGCCCCTGATCCTCAATCCCGACCGCAGCAAGCTTTCCAAGCGGATGAACGACGTTTCCGTGGAGAGCTATCTCCAAAAAGGCTATCTCAAGGAAGCGCTGCTGAATTTCGTCGCCCTGCTGGGCTGGCACGGCGCCGACGACCGCGAAACCTACAGCCTGGATGAGCTCTGCGCGGAATTCAGCCTTCAGCGGGTCAGCAAATCCGGAGCCGTCTTTGACCTTGCCAAACTGGACTGGATGAACGGCTGGTATCTGCGCAATCTGCCCCTGGACGAGGTTGTGGAACGCTCCCTGCCCTGGTTCGAAACTGAAGGTCTGAGCCTGCCGGAGCCTGCCACCCTGGCCCGGATCGTTGCCGCGGCCCGGGAACGCTGCACCCTGCTGCCGGAGATAGCGGCCTACGCCAGGATGTTCCTCTGCCCGGCTGAACTATCTGAGCAGGACCGGGATTTTCTTCACAGCGAAGATTCCCAGAGGGTCCTGCGCTGGTTCCAAAGCCAATTGCCACGCTCCGGAGGGGTCGATCCCGCCGCCATCGACAGCATCGTTAAGAACGGGATCAGCGAACTCGGCCTCAAAGGCAAAGCCTATTACACCCCGCTCCGCCTGGCCCTGATCCATCAGTCCCACGGTCCCGAACTTCCCGCCACCTTTGTCATCCTCGGCTGGGAAGAGATCCACAGGAGGCTGGGGCGTGAGTTGCGTAGTTAGCGCATAACAAGCCTGAAAGCGAAACAGGATCTGCGATCCTGCCGCTTTGACGAAATTTATCAACAGCAACCGGGGCTAAAACCGCGAAAATCCCTTGACTTTTCGACCGGTTGATATTACTTGGTCGAATGTTCAAGGCGCCGGGCTGATCTGGCCTGATAAGCGGCCTTGAACAGAAAGCGAGGTTAACCCATGAGCCCTGTGATGGACAAAAAAGAGCGTATCCTGAGCGCCGCGACGGAGCTGTTTTCCCGTTGGGGCTACAGCAAGACCTCCCTGGACGAGGTGGCCCGCAGCGCGCGCATCGCCAAGGCCACCATCTACTATTATTTCCCCAGCAAGGAGCAGCTTTTCATCGCCGCCATCAGCAGCAAAGCGGAGGAGTTTTTCACCAAGCTCAACGAAGATATAGATTCCGCCCGCAATTTTGAGGACAAGCTCTCCTGTTTCCTGCGCTTGCCGATGGTCTACATCTTCGAGAACATGCCGATCCTGATCGAAGCGATGCACCAGATCCCAACCGATTACCTGGAAAATCTGGAAGAGCGCCGTAAAGATTACCGCGACCGCATGAACGCGCTGCTGGCCGGCATCATGGATTACGGCCAGGAGCTCGGCATCATCAGCGACTGGGTGGATTCCCTGCGCTTCAGCGAACTGATCAACGACTGGTTCATGCTGGGCGACAACTGGATCGACCCCCAGGACTGGGACAAGATCATCCGGCGCATCGAACGCGACCACGAATTGATCGTGAGGCTCTTGCTGCACGGCATCATTAAACCGGAACAAAAAACAACAAGCAAGCAAACAAACAACGGGGTTTGAACCATGAAACACCTTATCACCGCAGGCCTGGCCTTGATCGCGGCGGCAGGACTGGCCGGCATCAGCCTGGAAGAAAGCATCGCCCAGGCCAGGGAACACAACAGCAGCCTGCTGATGGCGCGGGAGGAACTGGCCAGGGTGGACCAGAGCTATAATGAGGTTCGGGGCGGCTTTTTCCCCAAATTGAGCCTGGCCGGCGGTTACAGCCTGGAAAAAACCTACCTGCCGGATTCCGTCCTCTCCGATCCCATCGACCTCACCCAATACATCAATCCCCAAACCGCCAGCGACAACGATTATTTCCTGGCCGGTTCCGTATCCGAACTCGCCAATTCGCTTCTGCCTGTTTCACCGCTGAACGAAGGCTCGCTGGCTGTCTCTCTGCAACTGGAACAGGTTCTCTTCGCCGGAGGCAGGCTCAGCTACGGGCTCAAGGCCACGGACCGCTACCGGAACATCGCCCGCCTGAACCTGAAAGTACAGGAACAGGATGTGGTGCTGAAAACCATCCAAATGTTCTATTCCTGCCTGCTCACAGGCAAGCTGGTTGAGGTTCAGGATGAGGCGCTGCAAACCGCCAGACGCCATCTGGAGCGTGTGGAACTGCTTTCCCGGGAAGGGCAGGTGGCGGAATACGACGTCCTGCGGGCCAGGCTGGAAGTGGCCAAGCTCGAGCCCCAGCTGCTGCTGGCGCGCAACCACCACAACCTCGCCCTGGCCGCTTTCCGCCAGCAGATCGGGGATACCGGGGAACAAGCCCAACCGGAAGGTGAATTCAGCCTGCCCCAGCCTTTGGAGCTGAGCCTGGAGAACGCCCTGGCCCTGGGTATCGAAAACAGAAGCGAACTGGCCATGGCCAGCCTGGCCACCGAAGCCAGGGAACTGCTGTGGAAAGCCCAGCGGGGTAGCTATCTGCCCTCGCTGGGGCTGCAGGCCAGCGCCTCGCTTTACACCGCGGCGGATGAATTTGCCATCGAAGCGGGTGATTACGGAACCAGCTACAGCGTGGGCATCGGCATCTCCGTTCCTCTGTTCGACGGTTTTTCCACCCGCGCCAAGGTCCGCGCCGCCCGCCACGACTATCTGCTGGCCAAGCTT
>JAJBBF010000160.1 GCA_020532215.1 Candidatus Cloacimonadota bacterium | reverse complement strand
GGTCATCCGGAAAATCGTGGCCGGTGTTGTCCTTCACCGCTTTTTTGAAACGGGCCACCAGTTCTTTCAGATCGTCCGCGCCGAGGTCCAGGTCCTGCTGCACGCCCTTTTGCTTTTTCATCTTGTCGATGATCACTTCAAAGGGGTCGTGTTCTTCCTTGCTGGCGGGTTTGAGGCCCAGAACCACGTCGCCGTACATCTGCACGAACCTGCGGTAGCTGTCCCAGGCGAAACGCTCGTTGCCGGTCTTTTTGATGATGCCCTGCACCGCGTCGTCGTTCATGCCGAGGTTCAGGATGGTGTCCATCATGCCGGGCATGGAAGCCCGGGCGCCGCTGCGAACGGAGACCAGCAGCGGGTTTTCGCTGGAGCCGAAGCTCATCTGCATCAGCTCTTCGATGTGCTTGACGGCCTTTTGCACCTCTGCTTGCAGCAATTCGCGCATCTTGGCTTCGCCCAGCCGGGTGAATTCGATGCAGGCGTCTGTGGTGATGGTGAATCCGGGGGGCACGGGCACGCCGATGCGATTCATCTCGGCGAGGTTGGCGCCTTTGCCGCCCAGGAGGTTTTTCATCTCAGCTTTGCCTTCGGCACTTCCGTTGCCGAACAGGTAAACTCTTTTTTTATCAGGCATTTATCCTCCATAATTGGTTAATTTGCTTGTTTAATAACCTAATTCTGGAGAGGGGCATTTTGTCAATGACAAATCGTATGAACCTGCACGGAATTCCTTGTGTGCAAGAAGATTTGAACGAAGTGCAACTCAGCCCAGGCGTAAATCCGGTTACGCCCCCAGCATCATTACGGGATAAATACGGGATCAATACGGATTTCATCCGTATTGATCCCGTATTTATCCCGTAATGATAATGGGAGCCAACAGGAAACCAGCGCGGAAAAATTACTTGACAGTTCAAGCCAAAGTCTCAAGGGTGTTTTATGGTTCCAAATTTCGAATTGTTGAGGCCGCCGTCACCCGCGGCGTTCTATACATATTCTATCATACCCTGGGAGGAAGGATGAAAACAACGATTCTGACTGGAGGTTTTCTGCTTCTGGCAGCGCTTCTGGCTGCCGCCACCTGGACCGGCGCCGTCAACAACAACTGGCACGAGCCCGGCAACTGGGACACCGGCGTGGTCCCGGATTTGTACACAGCGGCCTACATCCCGCAGCTGGCCAATGAAGATCGGTATCCACTGATCGAATACTCCACTGCCAATTGCTCCAGCCTGGTGATAGGCGCGGGAGCCCGTCTCTACGTTTACAGCGACAACCTCATCGTCTGGGGCGACCTCTTATCCAGCGGCGGGCTGTACCTCTACATCAATATCCACGAGATGACGGTGTTCGGGGACGCCGTTTTCGAGAGCGGATCGCAGACCTTGTTTTACACACCGGAGGCCTTGCTGACCTTCTATGATGACGTAACTTTCGCCTCCGGCGCGGATTTTAGCAACCTTTTGGGCACGGTGAAGTTTGCCGGCTCAAGCCCCGCGGTGATGATCAATCTAAGCACGAACCTGAGATTGAACAACCTTGTGATCGACAAGCCTCAATCGGCCTCCGAAAACAAACTCACCATCTCAGATCTGAGCAGGGAGGACTTCACCATTGGAAATCTGACCAACCTGCAAAATTCCAAACTGGTTAACAACTATGACGGCGAGATTCACCTCACCCTGGACCTGATCGACCAAAACACCCTCGCCGGAGCGGGGATCCGCTTCGACCACGGAGTTCTGGTCAGCCAGGGAGCCGCCGCCAGCCTGTACTTTGCTTCCACCCATTCCTATCTGAACAAATTGTGTGTGGGTTCTGGGCACCTGAGCCTGAATTCCGACATCGTGCTTAAGAACCACTTGCTGATATTTGTCTACGGCGTACTGGAAGCCAATACTTACAAGATCACCCTGGCCGGGGATTGGTACAACGAGGCCGGACCGGACGGCTTTTGGGAGGAAAGCGGAACGGTGGAATTCAACTCTGGCATGGAGAGCCAGTACTTTTACAACAATGAGGTCTTCAACCAGCTGGTAGTGAATAGCAACCAAAACTTGGTTATCCCGTACGCGCTGGAGGTTACCTGCGCCAGCTATAGCTGCCTCTCGGGCGGGATAGCGCTTTGGGGAGGCAGCTTCACCGCCCTGGACTTGGGCCAGGATCAGATTTTGGGTGATTATAACATCTCTAACGGCAGCACGGTAACCCTGCACCAGGATGCTGCCGGTTCAATAGACTTCTGCGCGCAACTGCAGAATTCAGGAAGTGTGTTCAGGATCCATGGCGGTAGCGGTGACAGCCATTTTCATCAAAACGGCCAGGGCAGCATCTCTCTGACTGACTCCGCCCTGCTGGATTTTGTGGATCACGGCTTCGATCTTGGCAGTTTTGCCTGGTGTTTAAGCCTGGACAACTCAACCCTGCGCACCTCCGGCAACTTTTTGGCGCAAGGCTATGACCTGCAGCTGAACAGCGGCCAGATTGAGCTGTATGGGGCCGGAGACGCCATCCTGGGCCTCACCAACGCTTCACACCTGTACAAACTGGTCATCAACAAGGCCTCCGGCGTGAGGGCGAACACCGTTTCCATGACCAGCACGGTGAGGGTGAACGACAATCTGCTGATCAGCTCCGGCACACTGAACGTGAACGGCAACAACCTGCTGGTGATGGGAAACCTGGACATCCACGGTTCGCTGAAAATGACCACTTACGCCAGTCTGGCCATCGCGGGGGATGTGAACTGGCACCCGGGATCCCAGGCGACGATCGGAGTGGGGGACATCACCTGCGGCGGAGACTGGCTGTTTGCCGCCGGCTGCGCCGCCGACCTGAGCGGCTCAAGCGTGAGCCTCTACAACGCCACCCTCTCCAATATCCACGCCTTTTCGGATGACGCGAATTTCGGATCGCTGGCCTTGAGCGGCGGCGGCACGGTTTTATCTTTCATGGGCGGCCTTCCGCTGATCATAACCGGCGATCTGGAGGTAAACGCGCCCAACACCTTCAACCTGGTGGAGCAGGTTTGCCAGGTGAGCGGCAACGCCGTTATCGAACACGGAGCGGCTCTCAACGTTGGCGACGGCGGCCTGCTGGACATTCAGGGAAACCTGAGCCTGGCCGGAAGCCTGATAACGGAGCCCGGTTACGCCCAGGTTCACGGGACTTTCAGCTTCCCCGCCACCGGCTATCTGGAAGTGGAGGACGGCCTGTTCAAATGCGACCAGCAGAACCCCGGCCTCGTGACAGAGCTTTTGGGGCAGATCTACGCTTCCCACGGAGTGTTTGAGTTTTCGGGCACTTCGGTGCGGCTGGATAACGACACCAACACCTTCAACCAGTCAACCTTCAGGGCGGGCGTGGATTTCCGGGCCATCAGCGGCAACTCTTATGAACCTGTTGGCGGTTCGCTGCGCCTGACCGGGAGCAGCGGCTGCGAGGTGGAAATGTTTTCCAGCAATTTCCTGCCTGATCTGTATATCGAGAAACAAAGCAACAGCTGCGTGGTGGAATTGCTGCGAAATGCTGACGCAACGGGTGATGTATATGTCAACAGCGGCACTTTGCTGCTGGATGGATCGGACCTCAGCTGCGAAGGCAGCGTGCTGGTGGGCGGCATTCTGCAGCTTGGCCCCAGAAGCGAACTGAGGATCATGGGGCGAAACGTATCCCTGAACGAGCTGAAAGTATTAAGTGGCGGCACTTTGCGGCTGTTGGGAGACGCGCAGAACTCCGCGCTGGTATCCAGAATCATGGCCAGCGGATACTACAGCCTGAAGGTGGAAAACGGAGGTTCGATCGGAGCTGCTCACGCCATCTTTGAATATCTGGATGAATTTGGCGTGAACGTTCAGCCCGGCTCCCTGGTCGATCCGGACAACTCCTTTTACTGCTGCACCTTCCGGAACGGGCGGAATGCCGGGACACTGCTGACCGTGGACAACGACCAGCAGATCGAGATCTGGAATGCCGTTTTCCCAGCCAACACCTGGGGCGGGGCCGCCAACGCTACCAAGAACCTGGACCAGGGACGGGTGCTATTTATCAACGCCACCGGCGATTTTGCCGGGGAGGAGCATGACAGCGATCCCCACAGCCATCTGTACTGGGTTACCCTGCTCCCGGTGAGCGGCCTCCAGATCAGCTATCAGGCCGCGGAGGAAGCGGTCAGGCTGGACTGGGATCCCAGCCCGGACTGCGATCATTACAACATCTACCGCTCCTGGTATCCCGACGGGCCCTTCACTTTTCATTGCGCATCCAGCGACCCATACTACTTGCTCTACGAATTCCGGCCCCAACAGTTCTTTTATGTGACAGCCGTGATCGAATGACGCGGTGGCGAGTGTAATTCCCCCGCTGGCAGTTAATTGCCCTGCCAGGGTTTTCCGCCGGACCGGCGGCGAGGGGGATGTGCAGGCAAATTCTGGGTTTTAGGCTGGCGGCAAAAAAAATCTTTACAGATTTGAGTGCTTCCAAATACTGACAAACTGATGAAAAATGATATAAGTCTAAAAGTATAAAGCATAGTAAGGAAAAGCGATGAAAAAGTTACTTGTCTTGCTCTTTGCCCTCCTTTGTCTGGGGCAGATAGCCGCCAAAGTGGATCTGAACACCGCCGACCTCGAGGAACTTTTGCAGCTGCCGATCACGGAAAAGCAGGCCCGGGACATCCTGGACTATCGCACCTACATATCCGTTTTCAGCGATATTTACGAGCTGCGCGAGATCCCTTCCATCGACCAGCCGACCCTGCTGCGGATCAAGGATCTGGCAGTGGTTTCGCTGTATGTGGAGGAAGACGAGGTTGCGGCCAGGCGCGAGGAGATCCGCGATCTGCTGGAACGCCTGGATAGCAACGAGGGAGCCTCCGAAGGCATGTCCGATGTCTGGCAGGATTATCTGATGACGCCCCAGAACGTCAATAAAATGCACTTTGACGACTTCATCAGCCTGCCCAACGTTTCCGGGGTGGACGCCGTGGGCATTCTGAAGCGCACCGCCCAGGGCGACACGATCGCGGACATGCGCGACCTGCGCAACTCGCCCGGGCTCAGCTATTACGGCTACACCAACCTCCGCAGCTACGTTTTTTACCGCGAACCCCCGGTGAAGAACCGCTTCATGTGGGACGCCCAGCTGGAGTATTACACCCGCTACCTGGAGGAAGGCGCCCACGACATGTATCACGAGAGCTTCCTGCGCAGCGATTACGGCAGTTCCAGCGTGACCGTGCCCAACCGCAAGGACCTTTCGTATTGGGGCTGGTTCAACATGGACGAGGTTAACCCGGACCTGCTGGTGAAGCTGCGCGCCCGCTACGGCAACAATTACAAGGCCGGCTGGATGTATTACAGCCCCAAAGGTGAAACGCCCCTTCGGGAGAAAGGCCCCGCCGAGATCATCGCCGATTCCAAATTTTTCGCCGGTTACGAGAACACCGAACTGCCGCTGCTGAACAACAGCCGCCTGAAACTCTACCTGGGGCACTACCGCGCCACCTTTGGCGAAGGCCTGGTGATGGAAAACACGGATTTTTACAGCGCCCGCAAGACCGGCTACGGTTTCAGCAAACGCATCCTGGGCATCACGCCCGACCTTTCCCGCACCCAGGAATACAGCCTGCGCGGTGCCGCGCTGGAGATCACGCATCCCTGGCTGGGAGTGGCCGCCTGGGTTTCCCAGGATAACAAAGACGCGGTGGCATACGTGGACCGGGATGGCGAGATCGTCCAGGAAAACGGCAAGGACAAGATCTTCAGTTATGTGGTTCCCACCACGCGTTTTGGCAATGAAGATCTCCGCGAGGCCGAAGCCTGGTTCAATTCTGAGCTGCAGAGCGGCTCGCCCTACGCCACGGATTACATCAACCTCGCCTACCGCAAGGACGCGCTGCGCGAAACCCTCTGGGGCACTCATCTGCAGGTGAACCCCCTCATTGGCACCAAGCTGGGCTTCACCACCTACACCGCGCTCTATGACAACGCCTACTTCGTGGTGCCGGACTGGAACGACCTCAAGATGCTGCTGGTGCGGGATTCCTATTACTATCCCAAGTTCAAGATGATCGACGCCGAGATCGCCGGCCTCTACAGCACCCTGACGGACAGTTACGCCCGCAATTATCGCCGGGTGCTGGGCTTCGACGGCCAGACCGTGATCGGCAACGTATCCATCCAGGGTGAGTACGCGGAATTGAGCGTTGACGGCTCGGACTTCAAGCTGGGCGACGATCCCAAGGCCTATCTGCTGAGTGCCTACACCCAGTTCGACAACCTCTATTTCCTAACGCTGTTCCGCCACATGGATCTTGATTTCGACAATCCCTACAGCAACTCCTTCTCCGAGCACGAGCGCTTCAACGACACCATCATCGAAAAGAACATCTACGCGCTTACCAACCCAACCCTGGCGGATATCTATCTAAACGCCCCGCAATCCCAGCCGGAGCATGGGATCTATTTTGAGACCCGCTATAAATTCGACCGCTTCTTCACCATCGGCCGCAGCTACCTGGACATCTGGGAACGCCTGGCGGACGCCCGGCGCTCCGTGCGGCTGCAGACGGAGCTGGAATTCCGCCCCATCTACCAGCTTGCCCTGCGGGCGCGCTTCAAAACCCAGACGAACCGCTATGACGATTATGCCGACCGCGGCGTTTCCAAGACCGACGAATACACTTTCAGCGTGCGCACTTTCCTTTCCAACCGCGACTTCCTGGAATTCGAATACCGCTACAACACGGTGCTGAGCCCGCCCTACACCTCGCTCACCAACCCGGCTGTGCCCGGAAACAACACCATGGCGGGCGCGATGACCCTGATGACCGGCGACTACATCGGCGTGAACTACACCCACAACTTCAACGCCAACCTGAAAGTGCAGGGCTCGCTGATCTACTGGTTCGGGCATGGCATCTCGCACTGGGATTGGGAAGACATGGAGATCGACTTCATGGGAGACAAGGGCATGAAAGCCTGGGTGGCGCTGCATTCGAGGATATCCCGCAACATGTATCTCTCGCTGAAATTCAGAAATAAAACCTATCAGACGCAGGAACTGAGCATCCGCCAGTACAACGTGCCTGTGGATGGTGAAAACTTGTACCAACGGGTGGAGCACAAAGAAAACACCATCCGCCTCAGCCTTGAATACCGCTACTAAAGTGGAGGAATAATGATCAACAAACATATACTCATCATACTGGCAATGCTCTTTGTCCTGGCCGGGCTCAGCGCCTGGTCGATCACCGACAGCTATTTCGGAAACCGCTACGGAGTTCTGGATGCCCGGAGCCAGGCCATGGGCGGCACCGGCCTTTTCGACGATATGCGCCCTGCCGGGATCATCGCCAACCCCGCGAACCTGACCCTGATGGACAAAGGCGCCGGACTCGAAGGCGCGGTGTTTGTGAACCGCAATGAGGACAACCGCGCGGTGCCTCTTTACAACTCTTTCGACAACTACATCGACGACGCCATCTATGCCTCCAACATCAATTTCTACGACGACTATTCCGGCGCGGCCTTCACCGCCCTGCAACTGGGCTGGGCCAGATTCGGCGTGGGCGCGTATTACAAACCCCGGCTGAGTTTCGACGGCAATTACCAGGAACAGATCCGCAACAACCGCAACACGGATAACGACGGCTACCCGGAAATGGTGGCTGTGAATACGATCGCCACTGAAGGCCGACTCGACCAGGCCTCCGCCGTTGCCAGCATGGGTTTCAGGCTCGGCGATGTTTTCGACGTCAATCTGGGCCTGGATTACGGCCTGCTCTTTGGCGACACCGCCAGCAGCACCACGATCCGCTGGAGCCAGTGGGCCATCGACACTGTTGGTGAGGGCGTTTTGCCGGATTACACTTACACCGAGCACACCGATCTGGCCGGCCACCGGCTGAAAGGCGGCCTCGGCATCCGCATCAACGAGAACTTTGGCCTTGGCAGCACCTACGCGCTCAAATCTGTTCTGGACCGCCAGCTTGATTACTCCATCCAGCAGGACGCCTGGCTGGGCCACGCGGCGATGGATTCCACCGCTTCCTTCAGCGAGGATTACATCCTGCCCACCCAGATCAGCCTGGGGCTTAACTATCAACCCCGCAACATCATGCGCACCTGGTTCAATTTCGAGGTGGAAATGGTGAGATTCTCCGAGATCTCCACCCACTATCAGGATTGCCTCAATTTCGCCGCGGGAGTGGAGCATCACATCCAAAACCGCCTCCCCCTGCGCCTGGGCTTCAGCTCGGAAAACAGCTATCTGCGAGTTGTGGAGCCCGACGGCGCCGTAATCGCCAAAAAGATCATCACCCCCACCATCACCGGCGGCAGCAGCGTTTTCCTGGCCGACAACCTGCATCTGGACCTGGGGATCGGCTATTCCTGGCGCGAGTATGAAGCGCTGGACCTCTTCGGCGATTCCTATTACAATGATAAACTCTACACAGGCAGCAGCACCTATCAGCTCTGGCCGAACCAATATATCGTGCTCACCGACCGCGGCTGGGAAAACCCAGACAAGGTGCGGGAAAGCAACGTTAGCCTCAGCGCCAGCCTCAGCGTTTCCTGGTAAGAAATGCCAGAATTCCGCTTGCCAGGGTGGCAGCCGGCAGCTAAATTGTAGTTAAAGGAATACATATAATTATGAAAAATATGATCTTACTTACAGCGCTCTGGCTGCTTCTAACAGCCGGGTTGTTCGCCGAGGATCTGCGGTTGGATATCATGTTCACCAACGATATCCACGGGGGAATCGACCGCGCTCAGGCCACCTTCATGAATCCGGACTTCCCACCCCAACTGGGTGGAGGGGCTTCCGCGGCAACCCTGATCAAGCACGTGCGCTCGCTGGGAAATGAACAACGCGGTTCCCTGCTGTTCGACGCCGGCGACTTTTTCCAGGGACGGCCCGTGGGAACGGTAACCAAAGGCGAAGCCGTGATCGAATACATGAACGCCATCGGCTACGATGCCATGACCATCGGCAACCACGAATACGACATCAGCGAAGAAGAACTGACCCAAACCCTGGATCTGGCTAATTTCCCCATCCTCTCCTGCAACATCATCGACAAGCGCACTGGCGACCTGCCCTGGTATGTGGTGCCCTACCGCATCATCAACAGGCTGGGCCTGCGCATCGGCGTGATCGGCTTTACCACCACGGACACGGAAAAGATGAGTTTTCCTGAGAACATCAAAAACGTTGATTTCGTGGACGAAAAGATCGCCGTGAGCAAATACGTGGACATCGTGCGCAACGAGGAAATGGCGGATCTTGTTATCGTGCTGGGCCACGCCGGGCTGCCCTACGACGTGCAGGAAACATATCTTACGCGTTACGACGCCCAAGGCAATCCCCTGTACGAGGACCGTTACGCCGCCTGGGGCTGGGACGCCCAAGAGATCGCGCGCGAGGTGCCCGGCATCGATCTTTTCATCGGCGGCCACATCCACAAAGGCTGGCCCGAACCCTGGATCGATCCCTACTCCCACACCATGGTGGTGCAGGGTTATGCCTACGGCTCCAACCTCGGCTGGATCACCCTAACCGTCGATCCCGACACCAAGTCCATCAGCGGTTATGAATTGCCTGCCCTGCGCGAAGGGATGATGCTCACCCTGTTCGAAGACCAATTCATCCCCGATCCGGAGATCTCCGCCACTATCGAAGCCCAGGTTGCTGTGGCTGAGGAAGGCATGGACGAAATCATCGGAGTGGCTGGGGTTCACCTCAACCGCACCAACGTGGACGCCCAAAGCCTGATGGGCAATACTATAACGGACGCCATGCGCTATGAGGTGGACGCGGACTTTGCCTTTCTGAACCTCGGCGGAGTGCGCGCGGACATTAAAAGCGGACCGGTGACCTACCGCGACATCTTCCAGGTGATGCCTTTCGACAACATGGTGGTGAGTTTCCGCTGCAACGGTGAATTTCTGCGACGCATCATCGAAACCCGCGTGGAAGGGTCGCGCCACGGCCTGGTGGTCTCCGGCGTCAACGTGGTCTATTCCAAACAACGGCCCAACTTCGACCGCGTGACCTCGCTCAAGATCGCCGGCGAGCCTTGGGACAAAAACAAGATCTATACCTGTACCACCACAGACTTTCTGATGCAGGGTAACGCCGGCCTGACCCTCCTGGTCCAGGTGCCCGAGGAAGATATCATCCATCACCAGATCAATCTGCGCGACGCCATCGTAAACTATTTCCGGAAAAACAGCCCCATCCGCACCAAGATCGACGACCGCTGGGAGCGCGACGACAATTCCCAACCCAGCAAGGAGATGCTGCAGTGAAAGTAACCATCGTCATCTGTTCCCAAACCGGCAACACTCAAAAACTGGGGGAGTTGGTCAGTTCCAAACTGATGGAATCCGGCCATGTGGTCAATCTGACCCCCTTGGTATCAGATCCTCCCCTGGATCAGAGCAAAGCGGTTGCCGCCCGTAATCTGAGGATCACCAACCTGCCCGATGTAAGTTCCGCAGATATCATTCTCATTGGCGGGCCCGTCTGGGCTTTCCGGCCCTATCCGCTGCTGCTCAAAGCCATGCTGGATCTGAGCCCGATGCTGAAAGGGAAGCGGGTGCTGCCGTTTGTGACCCACGCCTTTCCCTTTGCCTGGATGACAGGTAATTCATCCCTGAACACTTTGCGTAAGATGGCCGCCAAGGCCGGGGCTCAGGTGCTGCCTGGCGCCGTGCTCTCCGGATCCGGCAAACCAGGGCTGGAACGTTACACCGAGGCCGCGGCCAAGATCTGCGCGCAGGTTCAATAACCCCAATAGCTTATCAACAACTGCCGGAGAACCACCACAGGGTTTTCCGGCTTTTTGTTATTCACTATATAAAGAGCTTCCCTGTAAGTATTTCCAGCGAAATGCCGGGCACTGCAGGTTGCTTCGCCCTGATTACACAACGTATTCACTTCCCGAATGCCTCCGCCTGACTTCCCGCCTGGCCGGCGGGAGGCTGGGGAGAGGCGTTCAAGAGGCTTATTGGCTACGGCTTTGAGCGATATGGTACCCGGAACACAGCAGAAAGAGCAGACAACAGGTCAGCGCTAGGCTCAGAGGCGTTTCAGAGACTGTTTTTGGGCTTTTGCCATTGCTCTATAGACCCCTGTAGAAATGATAGTTGGCCAGCAGTTCCTGCAGAGGCCGTTGCCCCAGTTCCGGTTTGAAGAGCGTCAGGCCATTGAGGAAAACCAGCTCAGGTTCCTTGGTCGGGTTGTTCGCGGCCATAAAGGCGGCGTTGATACTGCCCAGATCCCGGCCCAGCACCAGCGCTGCGCAGAGCTGATAATCGTTTCGGCTTTGCAGCCAGGCCCGGGCTTGGGCGAGTTGTTCGGATGTTTGGCCAAAAAGGCGGTAACGGCGGTTTTCCAGTTCGGGATCCTGCGCGATCTGCTGAAGGGTCCAGTCGTTGTAGGGATCAAGATCCAGCACCATCCTCAGGATCACCTCCTCCCGCGCGTAATGCCGCACAAAATCCAGCAGCGGAAAGTGGAAATGGGCAATGGAGCGCCAATCCTCGTTGGATGTGCCCATAGCGTTGAAATGCTCGCGCAGGCGTTCAGCCAGCCCTTCACTGGTTGTCTCCACCCTGCTGCCGGCCGGTGTGTGCACCGGCATTCCTTGCTTGACTATCTGGTATGTCCCTTCTTTGAACAGCACCTGATACATATTCTCCTCCTTGTACAGAGATTACATCGATTGCTCTAAGCTTGTTCTTTCCCCCGCATACCCAGCCTGGGAAAGCTCCAAATAAGTTGTTTCATACCCCAAACTGCAGCACACATGAAACGCGCGCAGCTTGATCGTCTTGATTTTTGGGGATTTGAATATCCCATGAACCCGCACATAGTATTTACCTCCAAAACTCTATTTCGGGCCTGCCAACGAGTGAGTACATTCTCATCGCCACGGGATATTTGTCAAGCAAAAAAATCGGCTTGGAGTGAATGTCCTTGAATTCGCCACCGGCAAGCCCACAGGGAGGAGCAGGATTCAGGCATTCGCGCGGGGCGGAAAGGCTTGACAAATAGCCTCTCTCACTTTTGTGGTCACGAAAGACCAATTTGAAATAGGTATAAGGATAGACATGCGTTTTGAACAAGAACTGAAAGTGATAAAAAGAGCCGTGGATGAGATCATCCCGCTGGAAGATCTGCTGGCCAAACTCGAGAAAAGCGAGAAAAGCGGGCAGCCGCTGAGGATCAAATTTGGCATCGATCCCACGGGCTACGACGTCCATCTGGGCCATCTGGTGCCGATCCGCAAGATGCGGGATTTTCAGGATCTGGGCCACACCGGCGTGATCATCATCGGCGATTTCACCGCCCAGATCGGCGATCCCACCGGCCGCGACGAATCCCGGCCACCCCTGACGCGTGAGGAGATCCTCGCCAACAGCGAAAAATACATGGACCAGCTGTACACGGTGCTGAAGCCGGAGCAGACGGAAGTTCGCTGGCAGAGCGAGTGGTTCGGATCCATGGGCATGGCGGAAGTTTTGAAGCTGATGGGTAAATTCACCCTGGCGCAATTCATGGCCCACGATACTTTCAGAACAAGGTTTGAAGCCGGATTGGCGCTGGGCCTGCACGAGATCATGTATCCGCTTTTGCAGGGCTACGATTCCGTGGCCATTACGAGCGATGTGGAACTGGGCGCCACCGAGCAGAAATTCAACATCCTCTGCGGACGCGACATGCAGCGCCACCATGGCCAGGAACAGCAAGTGGCGGTGCTTTCTCCCATCCTTACCGGCACCGACGGCGTGAACAAGATGGGAAAATCGCTCAACAACTATATAGCGGTGTTCGACACTCCAGCGGATAAATTCGGCAAGATCATGTCCATTCCGGACAGCCTGATCCTGAACTACTTCAAATACGCCGCCAATGCTGACGAGGAAAAGCTGGAAGAGGTTACCAGCGAACTGGCCAAAGGCACAAACCCGATGCTGCTGAAGAAGAGGCTGGCTCGCGAGATCGTGGGATTCTATCATGGGGAAGAGGCCGCCGAAGGAGCTCAGAAGGCCTTTGAACAGCTTTTTTCCAAGCGGGAGATCCCGGAGGAAATGCCGGAACTCAGCGTTTCCGAGCCCTTGATCCGGATCTGCAAGCTCCTCACAGAGAGCGGCTTATGCTCCAGCAGCGGCGAAGCCAAACGCCTGGTGCAGGGCGGCGGTGTGAGCGTGGACGGGCTCAGGATCGGCTCCACCGATGCTGAAATCGAAGTCCGGGATGGCATGGTGCTGCGGGCCGGCAAGCGTAAATTTTTGCGACTGAGGAAGAACTGAGATGGCTTTATCCATAGAAACGATCCGGATGATCCTCACCGGGATAGTGATCCTGGTGGTCTTTTACTCCATCATCATCCACGAACTCAGCCACGCCGTGGTTTCCAACTGGCTGGGCGACGACACGGCGAAACGCGCAGGGCGCATGAGCCTGAACCCCTTTAAGCACATAGACTTGTTTGGCACCGTGATCCTCCCTCTGCTCATGTATTTCACGGCCGGAGTGATTTGGGGCTATGCCAAGCCGGTTCCCCTAAATCCCTACAATTACAAGAACATCAAGCAGGGGATCGGGCTTTCGGCCCTGGCCGGGCCGGCTTCCAATATCCTGATCGCCATCGTGTTCGCGCTGTTTTATCACCTCAGCCCCGGCAACCAGCTGCTGGCCTATATCTGCCAGATGGTGGTGTTTTTTAATCTGCTGCTGGCTTTTTTCAACCTGATCCCGATCCCGCCATTGGACGGGAGCAAGGTTCTGGGCATGATCCTGCCGGATGAAGCATACTGGCGCTGGATGGCCCAGGAAAGGATGGGCATGTACGTGATCTTCGGAGTGCTGATCGTATCGAGGCTGCTGGGTCTGAATATCATTGGCCGGATCATTCTCCCGCCGATCATGCTGGGCATGAATCTGCTGGGCGTGGCCCTGCCCTGAACAACAAGAATAAAACATACATAGAAGGAAACCAACATGGACAAGACGAAAATCATTGAATTGATCAAAAAGCAGGGCGTTAAAGCGGTGGACCTCAAATACACCGGCATGGACGGGCGCTGGTATCACATCACCTTCCCGGCCCGCGGCCTGGATGAGGTTCTGCGGTTGGGCGTGCCGTTTGATGGCTCATCGATACCTGGAATGCGTTCCGTGGAATCGGGGGACATGGTGCTGATGCCAGATATAACCACCGCTCACATCGATCCCTTCTTTGAAACCCCCACCCTGCGTTTGATCTGTTCCATCTGCGACGCGGAAACCCGCGTTGGAGTGAAAAAAGACCCGCGCAGCGTGGCTTTGAGGGCGCAGGAGTATCTGCTGGAAACCGGCATTGCGGACCTCAGCACCTGGATCCCTGAATTGGAATTCCATCTCTTTGACACCATCGAATATAACAGCGACGAGTTTTCCAGCGGATACACGGTTAGTTCCGCGGAGCACAAAGACGCGTTGCCGATCGATTTTGAGGATGACGACGCCGTGGCGCAGCAGGCCCGCAAAGGCTATCACATGGATACTCCTTTCGACCGCTATTACGAGATTCGCCAGGAGATGGTGGACCGCATGGAGGAGATCGGCATCAAGGTCCGCTACCACCACCACGAGGTGGGGCTTTCCTCCCAGCAGGAGATAGAGACCGAACTGCTGGCCTTTCCCAAGATCTGCGACGACACCATGGTGATGAAGGACATCATCCGCCGCACCGCCCTGGATTATGGGCTCACTGCCACTTTCATGCCCAAGCCCATCTACAATCAGGCTGGCAACGGCATGCACTTCCATATGATGCTGCACAAACGCGGCAAGAACATCTTCTATAAAAAGGGCGGCTACGCGGATCTCTCCAACGAGGCGATCTGGTTCATCGGCGGCATCCTGAAACACGGACGCGCGCTGGTGGCTTTGACCAACCCCAGCACGAACAGCTTCAAACGCCTGCTGCCGGGTTTCGAAGCGCCTGTGAAACTCTTTTACGGCCTGGCCAACCGCAGCGCCGCCATCCGCATTCCCCGCTATGCCAATACGCCGGAGACCAAACGTTTCGAATTCCGCACCGGCGATGCCACCTGCAACCCCTATTTCGCCATGAGCGCTTTGCTGCTGGCGGGATTGGACGGCATCATCCACAAGATCGACCCCGCCAAATATAAACTGGGTCCCTACGACGACAACGTCTTTGCCTGGACCGAGAAACAGAAAGCCAAACTGCTCTCCATTCCCGCCAATCTGGAAGAGGCCTTGCGTGCCCTTGAACAGGATCACGAATTCCTGCTGCAGGGCAAGGTTTTCAACGCTGAGCTGATCGAATCCCACATCAAGCACAAACTGCTTGAACACGAGGCAGTTATGAACCGGGTGCACCCCCACGAAATGCAACTTTATTACAATCTCTAAAGCTTTGGAATATAGATTGCATGATGAGAAAGCCAAACTATATTCACACCCACTGAGGTAAGCCAATGAAAAGTTTACTGCTCCTGCTTTTAGCGGGAATCAGCGTGAGCTTCATATTTGCCACGGCAAGTGAGTTCTCGCCAATCCAACCTGATCAGGCTTTTACGGTTTCGAACAAAGCCGCCGATCACACCGACATCCACTTCAACCTGCCCCAGTTCGACATCGAACAAACTGAAGGCGGGGGATCAAATTTCCAGCGGATCGTGCTGTCTGGCGCGGGAAGCACTTTGGCCAGCGGCCTGCCGGAATTGCCCACTTTGAGCATGAATCTGGCCATTCCCCGGCAGGGCGGTGTTCTGGTGAGCGTTATCGGCCAGGAACAGAGCGTTATATCTGGCTTCATGGCCTATCCGGTGCAGCAGGGCTTGCAGGAAGAAACTCCCAAGTCCTTCGTGATCGATTCCAACTATTATGCCAACGGACCGATCTACCCGGCTTCCCTGGTGGAATACAGCGATCCCATGATCCTGCGCGATTTCCGCATCGTAAACGTGCAGGTGAATCCCTTCAGCTATGACCCCCAAACCCAGGAACTGACCGTGAACCACAACCTGGATCTGAGGATCAGCTACATCCCCGGGCCCAGCGTCAATGAACTGGAGGGAGAGCTGCTCTCGGTCTCGCCGGCCTTTGCCAAGATATATGAGTCCATGATCCTCAATTTTGACGATTACCGCGACATCATGCACCACAACGTCCCACCCCGCTATCTGCTGATTCATGGCAACAACTCAGATCCGGCTTTCATCACCGCCCTGAATGAATATGTGCTCTGGAAACGGCAGAAGGGAGCGGATGTTGATGTGGCCAGCACGGCCTCCAACGAAGCTGGAAGCAGCACCACCACGATCAAAAATTATATCCTCAACGCCTACAACAACCCCGCCACCCGGCCTGACTACGTGATCCTGCTGGGAGATACCAGCGGAAGCTACACCATCCCGGCCTTCACAGTCAGCAATGGCGGCGGTGACTATCCTTACACTCATCTGGTTGGCAACGATATTTTGGGTGACGTCTTCATCGGCCGCATCTCCGTGGAAAACATCTCCCAGCTGCAAAACCTGCTCAGCAAGATCTACCTGTATGAACGGGACATCAATCTGGATACCGCGGATTGGCTGGACCGGATGCTGCTGGTGGGTGACACCAGCCCTTCGGGGATCTCCACGCAGTACCTAAACAAGTACATCAAAGAACGGGCCCTGATGATCAATCCGGATTTCACTTTCACCGAAATCTACAACTCATCCCCCGCCGCCACCCAGATCAACGCCGCCATCAACCAGGGCGTTGGTTTCTACAGCTATCGTGGCTACATAGACTACTCTCCGCCGGCTGAATCAGCCCTGTTCAACGCTTACAGGCTGCCCCACGCCGTGAACATCACCTGCGGCACGAACAACTACTGGAACGGCACCTCTGAAATGGAGCAATTCATCCGTTACGGCACCCCCGCGGTTCCCAAAGGCGCCGTGACAGGGATTGGCATGAGCACTTCCAGCACGCATACGAATTTCAACAACGTGCTGCATGGCGGGATTTTCGGCGGATTGCTGCAATATGGCATGCGCACCATGGGTGAAGCCCTGCTGAATGGAAAACTCTACATGTCTCAAACCTATGGTGTCGCCGCTCCCAGCTACGTAACCAGTTTCACCCATTGGTGCAACCTGATGGGCGACCCGACCATGGAGACTTTTTTCAGTATCCCCAACCATTTCAACATCACGACCCTGGCCAGCATACCTCAGGGCCTCAGCCTGATGGATGTGAATGTGCTCGACGCGGAGAACCTGCCGGTTGCGGGAGCTTCCGTAACCCTCACTCAGAGCGGCTCCATCATCAGCCGCGGCCATACCGACAGCGAGGGCAACGTGATCCTGGCCCTGCCCCAGTCGATGACTGCCAACGACTGCGTGCTAACAGTTGCGCAGCACGATTTCAAGCCGCTGCAGCAAACCCTGACGGTGGATGCGGGCGGAACTTTGGTGCCGGCCAGCATCGTTATCGACGACGACACCACCGGAGCTTCGGTGGGCAACAGCGATGGATTGGCCAATGGCGGCGAGACTTTGGAGATCCTCTTCGGGCTCACCAATACTTCGCTCGATCCCATCTCCGGGATCAGCGGTCAGGTCCATTCCAACAGCCCCTGGGTGACTTTTATCGATTCACTGGTCACCTACGGCGAGATCGCCGGCAGCGGGATGGGTTTCAGCACCAGCCCCGTGGTTCTGCAGATAGCGCCGGACGCGCCCCACGAAGCCACGATCAGGTTGCATGTGATCCTCACCGACAGCCAGAACCAAAACTACGACATTTCCGAATTCATTACCATCCACAATGCCCGGATGATGTACAATTCCAGCCTGGTGACCAACGGTGGAAACCAGGTGCTGGATCCGGGCGAAACCGCGGGCTTCACGGTGACCGTAAGCAACACCACCCCCACCGGAGTTTCGGGTATTTGGGGCAAACTCTACAGCCTCAACGACCTGGTGGCGGTGAATGACAACCTGGCCTGGTACGGCGATCTGCTGCAAAACGTGCAGGTGACCCCTTCCACAGACATGTTCGAGATCCACGGCCGGCCCATGCTGCTGCCGGGAATGCTGATCCCCATGCAGCTGAAGCTTTATAACGACGCCGGTTTTGTGCAGTGGCTGGATTTCACGCTCACCGCCGGTGAAGTGGACGTGAACGATCCTCTGGGTCCGGATACCTATGGTTACGTGATCTACGACGACCAGGATATGGCCTATGACCAGTGCCCCGTTTACGATTGGGTGGGAATAGCGCCCGCCGAAGGCGGAGTCGGCAACTTGCTGGCCATCACCGACGCCTATGCCAGCAACGATGAAGGCGATCAGGTTGGCGCGGACGCCCTGGAAGTGGTTGATCTGCCCTTCCCCTTCCAGTTCTACGGCATCATTTATGATCAGATAACGGTGTGCTCCAACGGCTTCATAGCCATGGGAGTCTCGGAAAATGCCGAATTCAGAAACTACCGCCTGCCCGGCCCGATGGGTCCCAATCCCATGGTCGCGGCTTTTTGGGATGACCTGGCCACCCACGCCGGTGGCGGGGTTTATACCTGGTTCGACCGCAACAACCATGCCTTCGTGATCGAATGGTACAATATGAAGCATGGCTACAACGGCTCCAGCCCGGAAACCTTCCAGATCATCCTTTACGACCAAAGCGTCCACTCTACTTCACTGGGCGACGGGCCCATCAAGATACAGTGGCACACTTTCAACAACATCAACTCCTCCACCAGCACCGGAAACCATGGCTGCTATTCCACCATTGGCATTGAAGACCACACCGGCATGGTCGGGCTGGAGTATTCCTACGGAAACACCTACCCCACAGCCGCTTCGCCTTTGGGTAACCAGCGTGCCATCTACATCACCAACATTCCCATTTACCACTACGAACCCCATGTGATCCTGGGCGAGACCTACATCAACGACGACAATGAAAACGGCGTCTGCGAACCCGGAGAGACCATCGAACTGGGCGTACAGCTGCAGAACATCGGCAATCTGACCGCCGAAAACCCTGTCGCCACGCTTTCCACGGACAGCGAGCAGATCACCATGGTCAATGCCGTGGCTGATTATTTCCCGCTGGACGGCGACGGTTTCGGGGTCAACCGCACCCCCTTCATCTTCAGCGTTTCGCCGGATTGCCCCAACGGTACGGTGGTAAACTTCCTGCTGACCATCACCTCCGGCGATGCCGTCTGGGAGCGCAATTTCAGCCTGCGCGTGGATGCCTCGGTCCTGGTTTTCGAATCCTTCCTGATCAACGACGCAGACACCAATTACAACGGCATCATCGATGCTCTGGAGACGGTGAAGCTGGTGATCAACGTAAACAACCACGCGGACGTCCAATCCCGGGATATCCAGGCTACCCTGTCCACCTCCAGCCTTGATGTGATCATTGCCGAGCCGATCATCATCCTGCCTTTGATCGAGCCCAATGCCGTGATGCAATTCGTCTTTGAACTGCAATTCGTGGGCACGGTCGCGCTGGGTGAATATGTCCCCTTCCAGTTCAATACCTCCATTTCCAACGGCCTGCCCCTGAACACGAATCTGATGATCCCCTACAATATGTCCAATATCTTCAACGATTACGAGACCAACAACGGCGGCTTCACCTCTGAAACAGGCTGGGCCTGGGGCACCCCAAACCAGGTAACCCCATTTTCGGGAACCAAGCTCTGGGCCACAGGCCTGAGCGGTAACTACCCGGATCTGGTCAACTACATTCTGGTGACCCCGCTCTACGCGTTGGAAGCCGGCAGCACTCTCACCCTGCAGCACCGCTACGGATTCGAAAACAATTACGACGGCGGCAACGTGGGCATTTCCACGAACAACGGCATCACCTGGAGCCTGCTGACCCCGCAGGGCGGCTACACCCACAACAGCCTGTCCGGACTGAACGGCGAACCCGGTTTTTCCGGCACCATCGCCAACTGGCAGCCCATGGTCTTCAACCTCAGCCAATATGCCGGACAGCAGGTCCGCTTCCGTTTCCGTATGGGTTCCGACGGTGGCACCACCAATATCGGCTGGTTCATCGACAACTTCGAACTCAGCGGCGTGAACCAGAAGACCGGGTATCTGCACGGAACCGTGATCCCCACTTCCGACACCCCCGCCTCGGACGTTCTGGTGATGGCCAGCAACTACTTCTCAACCCATCCCGCCAGCGACGGCTCCTACCGGCTGTACCTGCCAAACGGCACTTTCAATGTGGAAGCCAGCCTCAAGTACCACCAACCCTCCAGCGTCAACAACATCGCCATCAGCCCAGCCGAACCGGTACACATGGCCGATTTCACGCTGATCAACCTGCCTCAGCCGGCCAATGCCGATTTCACGGTGGACAACTCCACCGGCGAAGTCACGCTGAGCTGGCAGCCACCTTTCGATCCTGTGCTGCCGGTGATGAACTACCGCGTCTACAAGAAATTCAACACCGGGCCCTTCGAACTGATCCAGCAAACCACCGGCTTCTCCCACACGGACATGATCTCGCTGGAAGGTCATTACGCCTACCTCATCTGCGCGGTTTTCTACAACACCGAAGGCAGTCCCTCGGATACCCTGGCTTTCGAGTATCCCTATGTGGAAAGCTCCGATGAAAGCATACCTGAGCTGGTTACCAGCCTCAAGTCCAACTACCCCAACCCCTTCAACCCCAGCACCACCATCTGCTTTGACCTGGCCCAACCCGGCCTGGCCAAACTGAGCGTTTACAACGTTAAAGGCCAGCTGGTGAAACAACTCCTGAACGGAGACCTGACCCCCGGCACCCACCGGATCAACTGGAACGGGCTGGATTCCAGCGGACGCCCGGTCTCATCCGGTGTTTATTTCTACCGCCTCGAGGCCAAGGACTACATCTCCACCCGCAAAATGCTGATGATAAAATAACCGACTGGCTGGCCCGGCTTCATCGTGGAACCGGGTGAGTCTGAATTGCATGCCCTGGTTGGTTTCAGCCAGGGCATGTTTTTTTTCAGGCTGCCTTCAGGTGGCTAACAGAAGCATTTATAGCTCAGGTTCGAAGATAGCGGGTGGTCTGCCGCCGTCCCGGCGCAGCCCCGAATCCGCAAAAACTCCATCCGGCCCCCAGCATCATTACGGGATAAATACGGGATCAATACGGATGAAATCCGTATTGATCCCGTATTTATCCCGTAATGATAATAGGAGCGAAGCACCCGCCGGGCAGGTCCGGAATAGCTACCATGTCAATTTCCTCTGTCCGCCTGATCTGAAAAAAAGCCTGAATATTTGCCCTCAGCAATAAACATCATATTTGCAGGCTCTTAAAACTTGTTTAGATTATCATGCATTGAGGTAAGAATGATGAGAAGAATCGCTATAATAGCCCTGCCGCTGTTCCTGCTTTCCGCCTGTTCCATCATGGACATCAGCATGCAGGATACGGCGGTTCCCCTCGCTCCGGACAAAGTGGAGTTTTCCTTATACGAAGCGCTGGGCGTTGAATTGTCCACCATGCTGGATGAAAACACTCCGGAACAGGAACTTGGCGGATGGTTCGTAAGCGGGGTGAAGTTTGGGATCGGATTGTCTCCCAAAGCGGATCTGAACGGGCGCTTATTCTATTCTGGCTATACCCTGGGAGCCAAACTTGGCCCCAAGCTCCTGCTCAGCCAAACAGGGAAGCACTATTTGTCCTTGCTCCCAGCACTGACCTTTCTTAAGGGCAGCGGAGATCCGGACTACCCCAGCTACAGTTCCTTCGGCGGGGAGATTACCCTGCTTTCCTCCTGGGTACCCAGCCCCAGTCTGGTTCCCACCCTGGGGGCCCGCATCAGTTACGATAATTTGACTGAAGGTATTCTGCAAAGGGACTCCTATCAGCATTTCGGCATTTTCCACGGCAACCTCAGCGGCAATCTGCGCCTGGTGGCGGGAGCCTTTTTTGTTGCGCCGGAGCTGGGGGTGGAGATCGTTCCCCTGAGCGGCGGCGTGGAATTCTTTCCCACCGGGTCTTTGGGGATCGGCCTGAAATTCTGAGCCAGGCTTGGTTTTTGCCAGCCTTTCCTGTGGCGGAGTGACAAGTCCGCCAATTTTCCCTCTCGTCCGGCCCGGCTGACGATTTTGCTTGACAACTGGCAAAAAGAGGAATGTGTGGTTTGAAAAAGAAATTGGCGGTAAGCAGCGCATGATCTCGATCTTCATAGATTACAAGCTGGCGAGGTATCAGCACGAGATAAAGTATGCCTTCAGCTTCATCTTTCAGACCCTGGGCTACGGTTTCTGTTTCATTTCCGACACCGGCCAGCTGAAGGACAACGACATCCTCTTCATCTACGGCTACACCGACCCCACGGTGGAAGAGCTGAAGGGGATCGCGCGCCATTTCATCACCATTTTCATCCAAAGCGAACCGGACCTCTTCGATCCCAGGAGCATGAACACGGAAAAACTGCGCCGCGGCCTGAAGACCATCAAGCTGCTGTCCCAAACCCCGGTGATCAGCGCCAAGAGTTTTTCCTATCCCGCCGAAAACTATTCCGAGAGCGAGGTTCACGCCGGCAAGATCAATTTCGACCTCGTGGGCAACGTCTTTTTCCATCTGGCGAACCTGGAAGCGCAGATCGATCCCGCCCGGGACGCCGATGGCTGCTATCCGGATGAGGCCAGCCAGTTCAATTCCCACCGCGATACGCCCTATGTGGACAATCTGCTCTGGCTGATCGACAGCATGATCAAAGAGCACACCCGCGCCAAGGGCATCCATATTGTGCAAAAACAGTACTGGCCGCAAGCCCAGGAAGGCGCGGCGCTGCTTTCACACAGCGTGGACAACCTGCAGAAATGGAACTATTCGGAGCTCTTCCTCTCGGTGGGCAACGATCTGGCCATGCTCTTCTCTTTCAGTTGGCGCCAGCTGCTGCACAGCATCAGCAGCAAATTCCGCTATCTTTTCACCAATGTGGAGCTCTACTGGAATTTTGACGAGTACCGCAAGCTGGAGGAAGACGCCGGCTTCCGCAGCGCTTTCTACATCGCTCCCGAAAAGAACGAATTCATAAACTACAACCTCGACGACGCCGACCTGCAGGAAGAGATCCAGCAACTCACCCGCGCCGGGCACGACGTGGGGTTGCTGATGGCTCCGGACAAACCCACCCGCGACGAGTTCGTTTCCCGCAAGCAGATCATGCTGCACCAGCTGCGCAAAGACCAGATCGGCATCCGCCAGCTGCATTACCGCGTGGATGAAAACCTGCGCGACCTGCACAACAAGCTGGGCCCCTCCCACAGCCAAAGCACCGCGCGAAAAGAGACCCCGGGCTTCGTTAGCGGGGTCAGCGTGCCCTACCAACCTTGGATCGGCGGGCTCAAAGCCAGCTGGTGGGAGCTGCCCACTGTCTATCACAGCGCCCATCTGCGGGTTGGGCGCTACAAGACCCTGCAGCTGGAGCCGGCCAAGCATCTGCTCAAGAAGTTTTTCCAGGCCGCGCTCCGCACCCGCGGCGTTTTTGGCCTCGACCTCGATCTGGCCTCCTATGCCGACATCCCGTATGTGAAGAAGCTTTACGCCTACGCGCTGGCGCTGCTGAAGGCCGGACGGGTCTGGGTGCCCACCCCGGCTGAACTTGCTGCCTGGTGGGACAAGCGCAACCGCGTGACCATCGAAGAGGGCGATTACGAGATCAGCATCTATTTCCCCGATGACCTGGACCACTTTGCCCTGCAGATCCTCAACGAGGAAAAGATACGCGAAATCGATGGCCTGCCCGCGCGCGTGGAAGGAAACATGGTGCACTTCAGCGGCGTTCCCGCCGAGGCGATCGCTGTGATCAGGCTGAACCGGGAACCGTGACCAAACTGCTGCATCTGCAACTGCTGCCGCTGCTTTCCGGCGTGCAGAATTTCAGCCTTCATCTGCTGGACGGGCTGCCGCGGGACGAATTTGACATCTTTGTGGCCAGCGCGCCCGGAGGGGACTTCGTGAATGCCGTCCGGCAGCGCGGCTTTAAATACATCCCCCTGAAGTTTTTGAAACACCCGCTCTCGCTTTTGGACGCAGCCGCTTTGGCGGAACTGCTGCGCGTGCTGCGTTACCACCGCTTCGACATCGTGCATACCAATTCCTCCAAACCGGGGCTGCTGGGGCGTTTGGCCGCCCGCATCTGCCAAACCCCGCTGATCCTGCACACCGAACACGGCACCGCTTTCCAGGAAGGCCAGGCCCCCGCCCTGCGGCGTCTGTACATGGATCTGGAAAGGCTGGGCAACGCGCTGGGGCACAAGGTTGTTTTTGTCAACAATTCGGACCGCGAGAAGTGCCTGTCCCTGGGCTTGCTGCCGCCGGAAAAAGCCATCACCATAAACAACGCGCTGCCCTCCGCCCAGGCGGAAAACCTGGCCCGGATCGCCTCGGCGCGCCAGCTTGACCCCGCCAAAGCGGATTTCGTGATCGGCTCCACCCTGCGTTTCACCACCCAAAAGAACGTGGTGGCCAGCGTTGGCGCCGCTTGCCAGGCCTGCGTTCGGGAACCCCGCCTGCGCTTCATTTTTCTGGGTGACGGCCAGTATCTGGGGCTCTGCCGGCAGATCGTGCGCTCCCACGCTTTGAACGAACGCGTTCTGCTGCCTGGCTGGGACGCTGATGCGATCAAATGGCTGCCGCTGTTCGACGCTTTCATGCTCTATTCCCGCTGGGAGGCGCAACCTTTCAGCGTCATCGAGGCCATGCACTCCGGTTTGCCGGTCCTGGGCTCGGACATCCCCTCAATCCGCGAATTGGTGGATCCCGGCTGCGGCTGGCTGGTTCCCCTGGACCAGCAGGATGCTCTGATAAACACCATAGCCCGGATCTCCCGCGATCCCGCGGCTGCCTTTGCCAAAGGGGAAAACGCTGCGGCCAGGATCAAGGGGATCTGCTCCTATGAGAGAATGGTGTCCGGCTATCTGAAGCTGTACCGGGAGGGCGCGTGAATCCGGATCTCGTGCTGCCGATCGCGCTGCTGAGCCTGGGCATCCATCTGCTCACGCATCTGCTGGTTCCGCTTAACATTAAGTTATCAACCAAATTCGGCATCCTGGCCCAACCCGGCGAACGCAAGATCCACACAGAGGCGAAACCCGAGGCGGGCGGCCTTTCTTTCGCGCTGCCGCTGGTGCTGGCGCAGGTGGTTTTGGGCCTGACCCTGCTGCCGGACCTGCTGGGGAAAATGCTGCTGCAGCTGGCCGGGGTCGAAGTGATAGCCTTGATCCTGGGCGTTCTGGACGACCGTCACGACACCAAGGCCTGGCTGAAATTCCTGCTGCAGCTGCTGATCGGAGTGGTGATGTATTTCATCGGCTTCCGCGTGGTTTCGCTCACCAATCCCTTCGGCGCGGAGATAATCCTGCACTGGGGCTCCTTTCCCATCACCCTGCTCTGGTATCTGGTGGTGATGAACGCCATCAACCTCATCGACGGCATCGACGGCCTGGCCAGCGGCGTCTGCGTGATCGTTTGCGGGGTGTTGCTGAGTGTGGGGATCAAAGAGCAAAACCTTTTGGTGGCGGCGCTTTCCGCCTTTCTGCTGGCCGGCAACCTGGCCTTTTTGCGCTTCAATTTCCATCCCGCTAAGATCTTTCTGGGCGATACCGGCGCCCTCTTCAACGGGCTGGTGATCGCGGCTGTTTCCACCGCCGGAACCCAACAGTACAAAGGCATCACCTCGATGACCCTGATCATCCCGCTGGCCGTGCTGGCGGTGCCTCTCATCGACATGGCCCTGGCCGTTCTGCGGCGCCTGCGCCTGGGCAATATTTTCGTGGCCGACAAAGCCCACCTGCACCATGCCATGCTGGGCCTGGGCCTTTCCCAGAGGGCGATCGCGCTGATCGCCTATGTGGTGACTCTGCTCTTTGGCCTCATCGCCATCGGCTTTTCCTTTTCCACCAAACGCATTCTGTTCTCGGTGCTGCTCGGATTGCTAATCCTGGGTGTGATTCTGGCCTATGTGCTCATGCGCCAAGGGAGAAAAAAATGAAACGGTTAATTCTGCTCACGCTGCTCGTTTCGGCGTGTCTGCTGCTTAGCGCCACCCGCTGGCAAACCATCACCAACCTCAGCCATGTTTACGATTTTGTCCCCCTTGGGGAATGGGATACGTATTTTGCCACCTGGGGAGGCGTTGTGCATTCCTGGGGCGGAAACGGAGAAATCCCCGCGGGGCAGGAGATCCTGACAACGGCGGACGGCCTGGCTTCCAACGACGTGCGCACCCTGGAATACATCGCCCTGAACCAAAGCCTCTGGCTGGGAACCGCTGCCAGCGGCATCACGATCTTTTCACCCCAGGGCACCCAGCAACTGAACACCTCCCTGGGCCTGCTTTCCAACAACGTGGTGAAGATCGTGGAGCACGGCGCCAACATCCTGGTGGCCACCAAGGCCGGCCTGGCTTCCTATTATTACCTGGAAGGGATCAATTTCCCGCTTCTGCTGCATCAGTATACCACTCAAACCACGCCCGGCCTGCTTTCGAACTCCATCGAGGCCATGGAACTGGCTTCCACCAACTATTTGTATCTGAGCAGCGCGGAGGGGATTAACTTCGTCCATCTGGATTCGCTTGACGTTGACTCCGCCTGGCACAGTTTTGCCGATTTCCCCGGCACCACCGGCACCGCCAAAAAGCTCTCCGTCCGGGCTGGAAATCTCATCGTTGCAGCGCCGCTGACGGTTTTCACCCACTCCGACGACCCCTGGACCGGCGGCTGGCAAAGCTACGGACAGGCGGAAGGGATTCTGCTGGAAGCCATATCCAGCGCGGCTTTGGACGGTTTGGGTGCCCTTTGGGTCTCCTACGGCACCTGGAACGAAGATTTTCTCAGTTACACCAGAAGCTCGGATACCCTGCTCACCCGGATCGACAGTGCCGGCAGCGTTCTCCACTGGGCTGAAACCGAGGCTGGCCTCGGCGCCAAAAGCATCGCCAAGATCGTCACTAATGAGGACATGGTGTATCTCTGCAGCTGGGGTGACGGCGTATTCTCGCAATGGGAAGGCACCCCCAGCGGCGACTTTGGCTGGCAGCAGACGCTGCCTAATTCCATCGGTTTTCCCAAGATCACCTGCATCGCCACCGACGCCAACCATGCCGCCTGGTTCGGTAGCGGCGCCCTCAGCGCCATGCCTGTGCGCAAAAGCACCCTGGGCGCCAGCAGATTTCTGAATGGAGCCTGGCAAACTTTCACCACCGTCAACAGTCCCATCCACACGGACAACGTTTACACCGTGGCGGTGGACAGCCGCGACCGCAAGTGGTTCGGAACCTACGATGTGAACCAATCCAGCCCGGACGACTGGCGCTACGGCGTTTCCATCTATGATGAGGCCAACAACATCTGGAAATATCTGGACCGGGGCGGCATCCACCTCTGGAACCCGGAAACCGGGGATTACGGGCCTCCGGAGCCAAACTCGGCCCGGCTGCTGGGCAACACCGACCTGCATATTTCCCGTGACCTCTATGGGAATATGTTCGTCGCCTGTTACAACGACGGTTTCAGCGTGCTGGACCCCAACGACAACCTCATCGCCGAATTCACCATTCCCAACAGCGCGAACCAGCGCTCCATTTTTTGCCATCACAATGGCAGCCAATACTTTATCGGCACCTACAACGACCGTGGCCTGGTGATCTGGAACCACGATTCCATCCCCGAGACCGACGGCCCCCACTGGGTGAGACCCGAACCGCCGGAACTCAATAATTGCGAAATCTACGGAGTTGTCAGCGCGCAAAGCCCTTACGAGGGCACCCAACACTGGATCGCGGCCAGCAACGGTCTCTTCATGTGGGATGAGACCGACTGGTACAAGTGGGACACCTCGGTCAAGCGCTTCAAATTCAATCCGGTTACGCGGATCTGGGACAACGACATCCTCTATTACGTTGATGAAGAAAGGCTTTACGGCTCTGTGCGCACTACCCCCACCGCCATTTTCCTGGATCCTTTCAACCGCGTCTGGATCGGCAGCCTGGAGCACGGTATAAGCATGTATGATCCTGCCACGGAAAGATTTACCAATTACTATCAGGCCAATTCACCCCTGCTTTCGAACTATATCACGGCCCTGGGTTACCAGCCCGTGGAGGGTCTGCTGCTGATCGGCACTCCGGAAGGCCTGAACACCCTCAAGATCGGCATTTCGGAAAAACCGGAGGCTACGCTGGAAAACCTGGTGATCTATCCCAATCCCTTCCGCCCCGCCGAACGCAATTCTGTGATCATCCGCAACCACCCCACCGAAACCCTGCCCCGCGGCCTCAACCAATGCCGCATCTACGATTCCGCCGGCGCCCTGGTCCGGATCCTGGAGGAAAATGAATTCGCCCGCTTCGAATGGGACGGCTTCAACGCCGCTGGAAAAGCCTGCGCAAATGGTATCTATTTCGTGGTGGTGAACGACGACAAGGGAAACCGGAGAACCGGAAAGATCGCGCTGCTGCGCTGACACATTGGCGGTAAAAGCGATTTGAAGATAGGGCCGGAGCTTGTTTGCGGCCGGGACAAAGGGGTATTTATCCCGATCCAACTGCTTGAGAGGGTTTTCGGTTACTTCACCAGTCCCAGCCTCAGGGTGGTGCTGTTATCTCCGCTGGACAGCTTCAGCAGATAGATACCTGAGCCAAGCCCGGGATCGGGGTTCCAGTCCAGGCTGTGCGCGCCCCGGGGCAAGTATCCCTCATGCAAAACCACGATTCTCTGTCCCCTGAGGTTGAAGATCTCGAGCCGAACTGGTACCTGCCGCCCGGCATCGATGCCGATCCGGATCTGATCCCGGAATGGGTTGGGGTTGGCCTGAAGCTTCAACGCTGTTGCAGATATCGATTCGCCAGCGTTTTCCACTCCGGTCTGGACCATCAGTTCCGGGCCCCAGTTTGAACCTCTCCAACTGCCGTCTATGGCTTGAGCGGATAGATAGTAGGTGCCGGGAGCCAGCTGGTATTGGGCAAAGCTGGGCCGGCCGGGCTCAGGGATCCTGCGGAAACCAGTAACCGGATTTGCCATGGGTCTAAGCAGCTCGGCTCCGCCGGGGCTGGTCCCGATCCGCAGATCGTAGCTGAGGCATTGGTTTGGGGTGTGGTCATCCACGCTGGGGAAGATCACGATCCCGGCGCCGGGCGAATAGGACAGGTCTGGATACGCGGGCGGGTAATTTGCCGCGTTTTGGTCATTCCGGTAGAAGCGGATCCTGTCGCCGTAATTAGGGTGGAGGGATTCTTCGCCAATGTACATCAGGTCAAGGTCGCCGTCGTTGTCCAGGTCGGCCCAGCAGGCATGGCTATGTTTCACGGAGGTGAACTGGTCCCCGGTTTCCGAGAAAACGCCGTTTCCCTCATTGCGGTACAGCTTGGCTACAGAATGGGCGTCAGAATCGTTTCCGCAGATAAAGATATCGTTGTCGCCGTCATTGTCGTAATCCGCGCAGGCTACGTCGCCCATATCGATTCCCACCATAGCCGTCGGCATGACCGCGAAGCCCGCGGAACCGTTGTTTTGCAGGATCCGGGTACTTCGCAGCCCGGTGGCGGCATCGAACCCGCAAAAGATCAGGTCGAGGTCGCCGTCGTTGCCAAAGTCAAACCAGTCGATTCCGGAACTACCACCCAGAGCCAGGCTGGTGACGGTTTGGAAGCTATCGCCGGAGTCGGATTCATAGACCCGGATCGCGGGGTAAAAATTGCCGTATGAGTATTCAAAATATCCGCTGTTGGCCAGGTCGAGATCGCCGTCGCCGTCAAAATCCGCCATTCTGATCTCGCCGTTGAAGATCGGAGTGAGGTTTGTCTGCAGCAGTTCAAACTGGCTGTTGCCCAAATTACGGTAAATTCCGGAATGCGGGAAAGCGCCCTGCGCGTTCCAAACCACACCCTGAAAGACCAGATCGAGGTTTCCGTCGTTGAAGACATCAGCCCAGACCTGATGGCTATACTGCACTTGGGGCAGCGTGGTGGGAATCTCTTCAAAACCCTGGCCCTGCAGATTGCGGTAGAGTTTGAAGCTGCTCGGGTACGCGTTGGGATTGAAGGCTCCGCTCACTGCCAGATCGAGCCAGCCGTCCTTGTTAAAATCACCCCAGGATGCGCATCCCCGGCTGAAGGGAGGAAAGATGAAAGCAGTTGGGGTGAATTGCCAATTTCCATCGTTGCGGTAAAGCATAGCCCGGTTGAGGGAGCTGTTTTCGCCGGTGATGAACAGGTCCGGATCGCCGTCGTTGTCATAATCTCCGGGCGCGATATGGCCGTAGCTGAATACCGGGATCCCGGGATCCATCTGTGTGAACTGAGCCTTTAGCGATACGCAAAACAGCAGCATCAGAGACGCCAACGCGGATTTTATCATTCAATTTTCCTTTTCGGGATGATTTTTCACCTATAGCCGGTCCTGCTTTATCAAGTCAAGTAGTTTTTTCAGGCTCTCTTGTGCAAACCGGGTGGTTTGATGGCCAAACTAACCGTAGAATTGTCAACAAACTAGTCTCGGATTGCCATTCCGGGAAGCGTGCGCCAGCACACTAGGACCATCGGGGTTTTCGCCGGAACGCTCCGCCGCGGTGTCATCCCGGGAAGCGTGCGCCAGCACGCCGGGACCCGGGATCCGGGCTTTCGGGGTAATGCCCTCAAAAGGTGTCGATCCAGACACAGTCTGAATCGAACCCGCCTTGTGGGTGATGTTGTTTTGGCTTTACCATCTGGATCCCGGGGCCCCGGCGTCAAGGACGCCACCCCGGAATGACATGGCGGCTCTAACTTACCAAGAGGCTGATGCTGGCTCTCTTTCAAATCAAGAGGATGCGGGCGTTTACCAGAAAACAGCCCTTTGGGCTTTGCCCAACCGGTTTGAAGGAGAGCCTAATGTCCTTGCTGCCACCCACTCAATTTGACAGGGATCCAGCCAGAACTGACCACTGATTACGCTGATCAACACGAATCTGGGAACAATGGGCTCTTCCCCGACTGCTTTAGTTTAGCTTAGCTGTCCAGCACCCCAAAAATCCTGTTTGGCCCCCGTTATCATTACGGGATAAATACGGGATCAATACGGATGAAATCCGTATTGATCCCGTATTTATCCCGTAATGATCGCAGGAGCGGGTTGGGGAAAATGGTGCCAAAACCTTTGTTTGATCACCAGGCCAGATCTATAAAAGCAGATCAGCGCCTGGCCAGGGCCGTGAAGATCTTGATTCCGGTCTCGATGCAGGCCTCTTCCGGCAAAAATTTGTCCGAATGCAGGGGTTCATCGCAGCCGGAACCCAGCCAGAAGAGCAGGCCGGGGTAGAGGGAGGTGAAAAAGCCGAAATCTTCGCCGGTGAGGGCGATCTCCGCTTCCCGAAACTCGATCCCGGTTTCCGCGCAGGCCTGTTTGAGTTCAGCAACCAGAGCGGCAGAATTGACCACGGGGTCGTAAGAACCCAGGAAATCGACCTGAAAGCCTGTTCCCAAGCGCTCCGCGGCCAGGGCGGCATTGTGGCTGATGATCTCATTTATCTTCAGGCCCACGGCCTTGTCCAGGCTGCGTTGGGTGCCTTCCAGCTTGCAACGGTCCGGCACCACGTTGCGCACGGTTCCGGCGGCCAGTTTGCCCACGTGGCAGATAACCCGTTGCCGCTGTGCCAATTGGGCGATATCGATCTCCATCAGGCGCAGGAATTCGCGGCCGGCAGCCAGGGCATTGATCCCCTCTTCCGGAAAGGCCGCGTGGGCCGGCTTGCCGATGAATTCCACGTCGAATTCCTG
>JAJBBF010000012.1 GCA_020532215.1 Candidatus Cloacimonadota bacterium | reverse complement strand
GTTGTTTGCAAGCGCAGCAAGGATCTGCATGGATATGAAGCCCTGCAAATGGGCTACGAAGAATTGCCCGAGAAGCGGGTCAAGAAACCGCTGGTAGGATATTTCAAGAAGAACGACAGCCCCTTTTTCCGCTATCTGCGCGAGTTCCGCCCCGCCTTCGGCCAGCAGGTCGATGATTACGAGGTTGGCAGCGACCTGAGAGCGGATTGGTTCACTCCGGACGAGACCGTCTGCGTGCGTTCCAATTCCAAAGGCCGCGGTTTCACCGGCGTGATGAAGCGGCACGGATTTTCCGGTTTCATGGCCTCGCACGGCGTGCATGAATCCTTCCGCGGCGGTGGCTCGATCGGCCAGTGCGCCCAGCCCTCGCGCGTGTTGAAAGGAATGAAGATGGCGGGCCAGCACGGCAACCGCCAGGTGAGCGTGCGCCATCTGAAAGTGGTGAAAGTGGATCCCGAACAAAATTTGATCATGGTGAAAGGCGCGGTGCCCGGCCATCGCAATTCCCTGGTCACCATCCACAAGGAACAATAGGGGGAAGAAAGTGGTTAAAGCAATAAAATTCAACTCCCTCGGCGAACGGATGGAAGAGATAGAGCTTCCGGCCAGCGTTTTCGACGTGGACGTCAATTCCCCGAAAGTGCTGCTGCACGAGGTGATAACAATGTACCTGGGCAACCAGCGCCAGGGCACGGTACAAAAGAAAAACCGCGCCATGACCGCCGGCAGCACCCGCAAGCTGTTCAAGCAAAAAGGCACCGGCAACGCCCGTGTGGGCAGCCGCCGCAGCCCGGTTCGGGTTCACGGTGGCCGCGCGTTCGCGATCTTTCCCAAGGATTGGTATCGCCAGATCCCGCGCACCAAGAAGCGCATGGCCCTCAAGGTCGCGCTCACGGACAGGGCCCGCGAAGGCCGCATCTTCATCGTGGAATCGCTTGATTTCAACGAGCCGAACACCAAACAGGCCCTGGATCTTCTGGGCAAGATCATGCCCGAAAGAGGCCGCAAACTGGTGGTCACAGACGGACATCACCAGCCCACGGTGAAATCCTTTACCAACCTGCCCGACGTCATGACCGACCGGGCGGACAGCCTGTACGCCTATGAGATCCTGAAAAGCAGCTACATTCTGATGACCCAGGAAGCCCTCAGCAAAGTCGAGGAGGTATTCAGCAAATGATCCATCCGCGCAACATAGTGATATCCCCGATCATCACCGAGAAGAGTGCTCTCCAGCGGGAGAACACCAACACCTATACCTTCAAGGTGAGCATCAACGCCAACAAGATCGAGATCAAGCACGCCATCGAAAAGATCTTTTCCGTGAGAGTGCTGGACGTGAATACGATCCGGATGCTGGGCAAGCCCAAACGTTTGGGACGCTACAGCGGCAAACGCCCGGATTGGAAAAAAGCCATCGTAACCCTGAGGGCCGGCGACAAGATCGCCGACTTTGAGGGATAAGGAGCAAAGCATGGGAATCAAGAAATACAAACCAACCACTCCCAGCATGCGGTTCCGCACGGGCTACAACTTTACCGAGATCACCACCGATTCGCCGGAAAAATCGCTGCTCAAGCCAGTGCGCAAGACCGGCGGCCGCAACAACCGGGGCAGGATCACCTGCCGCCACCGCGGAGGCGGCCATCGCCGCCACTACCGAGTGATCGATTTTAAGCGCGACAAATTTGGCATTCCAGCCAAGGTTGCCAGCATCGAATACGATCCGAACCGCACCGCGCGCATCGCCCTGCTGCATTACGTTGACGGCGAAAAGCGCTATATAATCGCCCCCGAAGGTTTGAAAGTGGGAACGAAAGTGATGTCCGGCCCGGACGCCGAGATCGCTCTTGGAAACACCCTTCCGCTGGACAGGATCCCGCTGGGTTCCACCGTGCACAACATTGAGCTGAAGAAAGGCCGCGGAGGCCAGATCGCGCGTTCCGCCGGCGCTTACGGCCAGGTTGTGGCCAAAGACGGCGACTACGTGCACGTGAAAATGCCCTCCAACGACGTTCACCTAATCCGCAAGGAATGTCTGGCCACCATGGGCCAGGTGAGCAATCAGGACCACAACCTGATCCAGCTGGGCAAAGCCGGCCGCAAACGCTGGCTGGGCATCCGTCCCACCGTTCGCGGCGTGGTGATGAACCCTGTGGACCACCCCATGGGCGGCGGTGAAGGAAAATCCTCCGGCGGACGCCATCCGGTGTCACCCTGGGGCAAACCGGCCAAGGGCGGCAAGACCCGCAAAAACCACAAGTATTCCGATAAATACATCGTGAAAGCTGTGAAGAAGAGATAAAGGAAGGAAACAATGGCACGCTCAATCAAGAAAGGTCCCTTTGTTGACGATCATCTGCTGAAGAAAGTGGAAGTGCTGAACGCCGACAACAAGAAAAACGTGATCAAGACCTGGTCCCGCCGTTCCATGATCATACCCTCTTTTATCGGACATACTTTTTCGGTGCACAACGGACATAAGTTTGTGCCGGTGTATGTAACCGAAAACATGGTGGGGCACAAGCTGGGCGAGTTTTCGCCCACGCGCACCTACCGTGGCCACAAAGACAAGAGAAAGGGTAAATAAGGAGCACAGATAATGGAAGCAACAGCGAAACTCCGTTTTGCCCGCGGTTCAGCCCGCAAAGCCCGTCTGGTTCTGGATCAGATCCGCTACAAGAGCATACCCGAAGCGCAGGGGATCCTGCAATTCTCGCGCCGGGCAGCGGCCAAGCCGATCGGCAAGCTGCTGGCCTCAGCGGTGGCGAACGCCCAGGTGAAAGAACCCAAGATCGACCTGAGCCAGGTTTACGTGACCGAGGCGATGGCCGATTCGGGCCCCCAAATGAAACGTTACATGCCCAGATCGCACGGGCGGGCCTTCATGATCCGCAAACAAACCTGCCACATCGCTCTGGAAATAAGAACAATAGAGGAATAGGAGGAATACCTTGGGACAAAAGATACACCCCATTCTGTACCGTATCGGTGTCAATAAGGACACTGAATCGATCTGGTTCGCCCAGGGTGCCACCTACGTGGACTTCCTCCAGGAAGACATCCAGATCCGTAAATACATCCACAAGCGCCTGGAACAAAAGATGGTTTCGAGAGTGCAGATCGCTCGCAAGACCAGTTCGATCACCATCGACATCCATACCGCCCGGCCCGGCCTGGTAATTGGCAAAAAAGGCGAAGACATCGACCGCCTGCGCAACGAGTTGAACGTTCTGATCAACACCAACCGCAAAAACCCGATCACGGTCTCCATCAACATCGAGCAGATCGACAAGATGTGGCTGGATGCGCGCTTGGTTGGCCTCGAGATCGCCCGTCAGCTGGAAGAGCGCGTTGCTTTCCGCCGTGCCATGAAGATGGCCATCCGCAATGTGCTCCGCGATGGGGCTCTGGGCGTGAAGGTTCAGGTTTCCGGACGCCTCGGCGGAGCGGAGATCGCCCGCACCGAGCGCTATAAACAGGGCCGCACCCCGCTGCACACCCTGCGTGCCGACATCGACTATGCCAACGTGGAAGCCAACACCACCTACGGCGTGATCGGCATCAAGGTGTGGATCTACAAGGGCGACATCCTGGGATAGGAGAAGGTAAATGTTAGCACCAAAAAAAGTAAGACATCGCAAGATGATGAAAGGCAGACGCAAAGGGCTGGCCTGGAGCGGAAGCAATATCGACTTCGGCGACTATGGTTTGATCGCTCTGGAAGACGCCTTCATCACCAGCCGCCAGATAGAAGCCGCGCGTATCGCCATCACCAGGCACATGAAACGTATCGGGAAAGTATGGATCCGCATTTTTCCGGATAAGCCGATCACCAGAAAACCGGCTGAAACCCGCATGGGAAAAGGAAAAGGAGCTCCGGAATACTGGGTGGCAGTGGTCCGCCCCGGCCGCGTGCTGTTTGAACTCGAAGGCGTGGACGTCAAGATCGCCAAGGAAGCCATGCGGCTCGCGTCGCACAAGCTGCCGATCAAGACCCGCCTGATCGCCCGCGAAGGAGTTGAATTATGAAGATCGAAGAAATCCGCGAAATGTCGATGCAAGAGCTTGACCACAGGCTCGAGGAGCTGCGCGTGGAACTTTTCAATCTGCGCTTTCAGAAATCCAAGAACCTGCTGGACCGGCCCGACCGGCTGCGCATAGTGAGAAGGGAAATCGCCCGCATCAATACAGTGCTCAGAAGCAAAGGAAGTGAGGTGACCCGTGGCTGATACCCGTAAAGTGATCAAACAGGGTGTGGTGGTTAGCGACAAGAACGACAAGACCGTCGTGGTCCGCGTTCAGCGCCAGTTCATACACCCGCTCTATAAAAAGACCGTGCGCCGGCACAAAAAGTTCATGGCACACGACGAGAACAACGATGCGCACGAAGGTGACACGGTCCAGATAGTGGAATCGCGTCCGATGAGCGCCCGCAAGCGCTGGGCTCTGCACAAGATCGTAGAGCGCAGCAAATAAGATGGGAGTTTTGGAATGATTCAAGCCCAAACGATGTTGAATATCGCCGATAACTCCGGTGCCAAGAAAGCCATGTGCATCAAAGTGCTGGGCGGCACCAGACGTAAGTACGCCAGCGTTGGCGACGTCATAGTTGTAGCGATCAAATCGGCCACCCCGGGTGGCAAAGTGAAAAAAGGCAGCGTGGAACGCGCCGTGATCGTTCGCACCGCGAAAGAGATCAGGCGTCCGGACGGATCCTACATCCGTTTCGCAGACAACGCCGCCGTTATCATCGATGAAAAGCACGATCCCAAGGGAACCCGCATCTTCGGCCCGGTGGCCCGCGAACTGCGCGAGCACCACTATATGAAGATCGTTTCCCTGGCTCCGGAAGTGCTGTAGGAGAATATGATGCCAGATAAACTCAAGATCAAGAAAGGCGACTACGTGATCGTGATCAGCGGCAACGACAAAGGCCGCAAAGGCCGTGTGCTGAAAGCTTTCCCGAAAACCAACCGGGTGATCGTGGAAAAGGTGCACATGATCAAAAAACACGCCAAGCCTTCCCAGAACAACCCCCAGGGCGGCATCATCTCCATGGAGGCGCCAGTGCACGCCTCCAACGTGATGCTCTTCAACGAAAAGCTGAACACCGTTTCCAAGCCTGTCATGCAAACCCGTGAAGGCCACCGGATCCGCGTGTGCAAAAAATCCGGTGACGAGCTGTAGGAGAGAGCCGCATGAATAGAATCAAAGAACAATACCGTAAAGCAGTGATCCCGGCAATGCAAAAGCGTTTTGCCTACAAGAACCCGCACCAGGTGCCGCATCTGGACAAGATCGTGGTGAGCATGGGCGTGGGTGCCGCTACCCAAAACAAAGCCTTGCTGGACAACGCGGTCAAGGACATGGAACAGATCACCGGGCGCAAGGCCATCATCACCAACGCCCGCAAATCCATATCCAACTTCAAGCTGCGCCAGGGCATGCCCATCGGCTGCAAGGTGACCCTGCGGGATGAGATGATGTATGAATTTTTCGACCGCCTGGTCTCAATCGTGATCCCCCGCATCCGCGATTTCCGCGGCATCCCGGCCGACGCCTTCGACGGCAGGGGGAATTTTTCCCTCGGCATCAAGGAACAGACCGTTTTCCCGGAGATCGAGTATGACAAGATCGACGCCATCCGCGGCCTGAACATAAACATTATAACCACCGCGCATACCGACGATGAAGCCCGCGAACTGCTCCGGGAACTCGGCATGCCGTTCCAGCGCAGTGAATAAGGAGAATCAATGGCCAAAAAATCACTGATCCTGAAGCAACAAAGAACACCCAAATTCAAAGTCAGAAAATATAACCGCTGCAAGATCTGCGGACGCCCCAGGGCCTACATGCGCGATTTCGGCATGTGCCGCCTGTGTTTCCGCAAATACGCATCCCAGGGCCATATCCCCGGGATCACCAGAGCCAGCTGGTAAGCAAAGGAGAAACGAATGAGCGTAAGTGATCCGATAGCTGATGCATTAACCAAGATCCGCAATGCATATCGTGCCGGACATCCGCAGGTGATCGTCAACCACAGCCGCCTCGTGGAGGCGCTGACCAAGATCCTCGCCGCGGAGAACTTCGTGAACAGCGTCCAGGTTCTCGACAAAGATCCGGAACAGAAGATAAATTACCGGCGCATCCTGGTGAATCTTCGCTACACCAATGACGGCAAGCCCATCATTCAGGGACTGGTGAGGATTTCCAAGCCGGGAAGGCGCGTCTACGTGAAAGCGAACAAGATCCCCAGCGTGTACAACAACACCGGCTGCGCGGTGATCTCCACCTCCCAGGGGGTGATGGTTGACCGCGACGCCAGGCTGAACCGCGTTGGCGGCGAATACGTCTGCAAGGTTTGGTAGGAGGTTCAAGATGTCACGCATAGGAAAAGCCCCTGTCAAATTTGACGCCAACACCAAAGTGGAAGTGAAGGACAACCTGGTCCACGTGAAAGGGAAACTGGGCGAACTGCAATACCAGCTGATGCCGGGCATGAGCCTTGAGCTCGAAGACGGCGTCATCAATGTGAAACGCAGCGACGACAGCAAGACCCAGCGCGCGGTCCACGGCCTCACCCGGGCCCTGATCCAAAACATGGTCACCGGGGTCTCCGAAGGATATTTGAAAACCCTGAACGTGATCGGGACGGGCTACTCTGCCGAACGGACGGGACCCTGGCTGAAACTGAGCCTGGGCTACTCCCACGATATCTATCTGGAAGTTCCGGATGAACTCACCGTGGAAACCGAGGCAGTGCCCCGCTCTAAAACCACACGTTCCGACCTCCAGAGCATCATTCGCGTCAAAGGCATCGACAAACAACTCGTCGGCCATTTTGCCGCTGAAGTGCGTTCCTGCCGCCCGCCTGAAAATTACAAGGGCAAGGGCGTGCGCTACGCTGATGAACACGTAACCATCAAAGCCGGAAAAGCCGGGACCAAGTAAAGCGAGGAGCCAACCATGATAAAACCAAGCAACATAGCCAAACACGCCCTTCGCAGCCGGCGCCGCGCGGCCATCCGCAAAAAACTGCGGGGCAGCGCTGAACGCCCCCGCCTGGTTGTTTTCCGCAGCCTGAAACACATCTATGCCCAAGTCATCGACGACAGCAGCGGCCAAACCCTGGTGTCCGCCTCCTCGCGCAGCAAGGATATCGAGATCGGCAAAAGCGCCAAGAAGACCGAACAGGGCTTCCTGGTGGGGCAGAAATTGGGCGAGAAAGCAATCGCCGCCGGCATCACGAAGATCGCCTTCGACCGTGCCGGCTACAAATATCACGGCCGGGTGAAAGCCCTGGCTGAAGGCGCCCGCAAGGCCGGCCTTGATTTCTGATAGGAGGAAACTTGAATTACGAACACAACCTGCCCGAAGAAGAAAAACTGTTTGAGACCGTGATCGACACCAAGCGTGTGGCCAAAGTCGTGAAAGGCGGACGTAACTTCAGTTTCAGCGCCATCGTAGTGGTGGGAGACCGCGCCGGCAAACTCGGCGTGGGCGACGGCAAGGCCAATGAAATTGCCGATGCCATCCGCAAGGCCAAGGAAAAAGCCACCAAATCGATGTTCTCAGTGCCGATCATCAAAGGCACCATTCCCCACGAGACAGTGGCCCGCTATGGCGCCAGCCGCGTGATGATGAAACCTGCCTCTCCCGGTACCGGCGTTATTGCCGGAGGAACCGCCAGGGCAATCTTCGAGGCCGCCGGGATCCAGAACATCCTCTGCAAATCCCTGGGCTCGAACACCCCCTGCAACGTTGTTAAAGCCACCGTCAACGGCCTGAAGTCCATGCGCACCCTGAGTGATATTTCCCGCCTGCGCAACAAATCCATCGCCGAGATCACCGGCCGGGAGGAAAAATGAAGATCAGGGTCACCCAGGTTCGCAGTACCATCAACAGAAAAGAGAATCATAAACGGATCATCAGATCCCTGGGGCTGGGAAATCCCGGCAAATCCAGGATCCATGAAGATAATCCCTGCATCCGCGGTATGATCAACAAAGTGTCATACCTCCTCAAAGTTGAAGAAGTAAAGGGAGAATAACATGCTAACCCTTTCCAATCTTGGCAAACCTGAAGGAAGGAAAGCCAAAAAGCGCCTGGGCAAAGGCCAGGGCACAGGACAAGGAAAACAAGCCGGACGCGGGCACAAAGGCAAGAAAGCCCGGGCCGGCGGAAACGTCCCCGCCTTTTTCGAAGGCGGCCAGATGCCCTTGAACCGACGCTTGCCCAAGCGGGGCTTTAAAAATATCTTCCGCAAGAACTACCGCGTTCTCAATCTCTCCCGCCTCTCGGGGCTGGAAGAGACGGAATTTGACATCAGCCGGCTGGAACTGATGGGCCTGGTGCCCGTCAAAGGCAAAAAGGGAAAATATCCCGTCAAGGTCCTGGCCAGCGTTACCGAAAAATTCACCAAAACCGTTCACATCAAGGCCAACGCCTTTTCCCAGCGGGCCATCAAGCTGATCGAGGCGAACGGCGGCAAGGCAGAGGTGGTGTAAGTTGTTCAAGACCATTGCGAACATCTTCCGCATACCGGATCTGCGTAAGAAGATCCTGATCACAGCGCTGATCCTGGTGCTGTACCGCCTGGGCAGCTTCGTTCCCATTCCCGGGGTCGACGCGGTTCAGCTCAGGTCTTTCTTCCAGCAGCAGTCCGGTGGGCTTTTTGATCTGCTCAACCTCTTCGTGGGCGGCAATTTCGAGCGTGCCTCGATCTTTGCCCTGGGCATCATGCCCTATATCACGGCTTCGATCGTGATCCAGCTTTTGGGGAGCATCATTCCCTACTTTGAAAAGCTGCGCAAAGAAGGCGCCGACGGCCAGAAGAAGATGAACCAGATCACCCGCTATTTCACGGTTGCCCTGGCCGCTTTCAACGCCATCACGATCACTGTCGGCCTGGTGAACATGTCCGGAACAGGCGGAGCGGTTGTTCCTCAGCCAAACTTCCTTTTTCATCTCACCGGTGTGATAACCCTGATCACCGGGACCATGGTGGTGATGTGGCTGGGTGAGCAGATCACCGAGTTCGGTATCGGCAACGGTATCTCGCTGATCATCTTCGCCGGCATCATTGCCCGCTATCCGGAAGGATTTGTCAATCTGTTCCGCACCCGCTTCAACAGCTTTTCCGGGGTGCTCATATCCCTGGGAGCCATCGCGGTGATGGTTGCGGTTACCGCGGCGATCATCTTTGTGACGGAAGCCATCCGCAAGATCCCTGTTCAGTATGCCAAACGCATCGTGGGCAGAAAGGTTTACGGCGGACAGAGCACCTACATTCCTTTGCGGGTGAACACCGCTGGCGTGATACCCATCATCTTCGCCCAGTCCATCCTGATGTTTCCGGCCACCCTCATCACCCTCTTCCAGGGTGGGGAGGCCGACGCCGGATCTTTCTGGTACAGCCTGCGCGTGCTGTTCACTCCCGGGCACTGGGTGTACACCATCATCTATGTCGGCCTGATCATTTTCTTCGCCTATTTCTACACGGCCATCGTGCTCAATCCCACTGAAATGGCGGAAAACATGGTCAAATACGGCGGACACATCCCAGGCAAGAAACCCGGAAAAAAGACCGCGGAATACATTTCTTCGGTGCTTACCCGCATCACCTTGCCGGGCGCCGTCTTTTTCGCTTTTGTGGCCCTGATGCCTGAAATGATGACCCACATCTTCAAGCTGCCCTTCTATTTCGGCGGCACGGGACTCATCATCGTGGTGGGCGTGGCGCTGGATACCCTGCGCCAGATCGAATCCCACCTGGTGATGCGCCACTACGACGGCTTCATGAAAAAAGGTAAGCTCCGCGGACGCTCAAGCTGATCATGATCATTCTCAAATCACCTGCTGAACTTCAAAAGATACGAGCTGCCTGCCACATCATCGGCGAACTGCTGAATGAGCTGGCGGACAGGATCGTACCGGGGATCAGCACCTGGGACCTGGATGCCTTTGCCTATGATTTCATCACGGCCAGAGGCGCCAAACCGGCCTTCAAGGGCTACAAGGTCTCCGGACTGCCTCCCTTTCCGGGAACTCTGTGCACCTCGCCCAATTCCGGCATCGTGCACGGCATCCCGTCCAAACAGGTGATCCTGCGCGAAGGCGATATCATTGGGATCGATGTTGGCGTGATCAAAGACGGATATTACGGCGACGCCGCCCGAACCTACCAGGTGGGGAAGATCTCCTCCGCGGCGAACCGGCTGCTGGAGGTTACCTCCGAAGCCCTGCGCCGGGGAATTGCCGCCGCCAGGCCCGGAAACAGGGTTGGCGACATCTCCCATGCTGTAGGTTCCTACGTGCAGGAACAGGGCTATTTTGTAGCCGACAACCTCACCGGACACGGTGTGGGCTGCGCTCTGCACGAAGAGCCCCAGATCCCCAATTCCGGAAAACCCGGACGGGGTCCCCGCCTCGACAGCGGAATGACCCTCGCCATTGAACCGATGGTCAATATCGGCACCAACCGCGTCAGCGAAAAGGGCTGGGAATTTTTCACCGCCGACGGAAGCCTGTCGGCCCATTTCGAAAATTCCATCCTCGTAACGGATGACCAGCCCGAGATCCTGACCCAAGCTGAAGGAGCATAAATGAGCAAAGCCGGCGTTATTGAAGTGGAAGGCGTCGTCATTGACGCCCTTCCCAATACAACTTTTAAGGTTCAGCTGGAGAACGGCCATGAGATCCTGGCCCACAGCTCCGGTAAAATGCGGATGCACTACATCCGGATCCTGCCCGGCGACAAGGTCAAGGTCGAGCTTTCGCCCTACGACCTCACCCGCGGAAGGATCACCTACCGCTATAAATAACAACATTGCAGGAAGCACTGCACTCTTGCAAGGAGACGATAATGAAAGTGAGATCATCAGTCAGGATAGTCTGTAAAGACTGCCGCATCATCAAACGCCACGGCGTGATCCGTGTTATCTGCAGTTCCAACCCCAAACACAAACAGAGACAGGGTTAAGGAGGACCAACTTGGCACATATTGCAGGTATAGAAATCCCCAAGAACAAACGTCTGTTCATCGGCCTCACCTATATCTACGGGATCGGGCCCACCATCGCCAAAGATATCTGCCGCAAGGCCAACATCGATGAGACCAAAAAGGTAGAAGACCTGTCCATCGAAGAGGAAAAGATCATCCGCGATATAGTTCAGAACGACTACGTGGTGGAAGGCGCCCTTCGCACCCAGGTGGCCATGAACATCAAGCGCCTGATGGAGATCGGCAGCTACCGCGGCCTGCGCCACAAACGCGGCTTGCCCGTCCGTGGCCAGCGCACCAAAACCAACGCCCGCACCCGCAAAGGGCCAAAGCCCGGCGCCATTAAAAAGAAGAAATAGGAGTGATAAGATAAATGGCCAAGAAAACCAGAACCAAGAAAAAACGCGTCCGCCTGTCCTTTGACGAGGGGATCGTTTTCGTCCACTCCAGCTTCAACAATACGATCGTTTCACTCACGGACCGTTCCGGCAACGTGCTCACCTGGTCCAGCGGCGGAAGGGTTGGCTACAAGGGCTCCCGCAAGGCCACGCCGTTTGCCGCCCAGCTTGCCGCCACCGAAGTTTCCAAGACCGGCCTGGACATGGGCATCACCCGCGTGGGCGTGATCGTCCGCGGCCCCGGCAGCGGCAGGGAATCCGCGATCCGCGCGGTCAACGCCTCGGGATTGAAGGTCACCATGATCAAGGACGCCACCCCCATTCCCCACAACGGCTGCCGTCCGCCCAAAACCAGAAGGATATAAGCGAGGAGATTATGGCAAGATACACCGGACCACGTGCGAAGCTTTGCCGGAAATTCGGCGAAAACATCTTCGGCACAGCCAAATATGACAGGATCCTGAACAAGCGCAAATTCCCTCCAGGGCAGCATGGCAAAAACATGCGCCGCAAGGCCAGCGATTATTCCATCCATCTGCGCGAAAAACAGAAACTCAGAAACATCTATTGCCTGCTGGAAAAGCAATTCAGCAACTACTTCGTGAAAGCAGCCAAAATGGAAGGCGTCACCGGCGACAACCTGCTCCTGCTTCTCGAACGGCGATTGGACAACACCGTGTTCCGCCTCGGTTTTGCCACCACCCGGATGCAGGCCCGCCAGTTCGTTAACCACGGCCATTTTATGGTCAACGGCAAGAAAGTGGACATCCCTTCCTACCTGCTCAAAGATGGCGACATCATCGAAGTACGCCCCAAAAGCAAGGGCATCAAGCCCCTCGCTGAGGCCTGGAACAATTCCGAAGCCAGTTCTCCCTTCACCTGGCTTTCCGTGGATAAGGATAATATGCGCGGGCAGTTCGTGAACATTCCCCAAGCGTCGGAAATTCCCAATACTGTTGACCTGCGCCTCATTGTTGAGTTCTACTCCAAATAATCGCTGATCCCAGCAAGGAGTCAATATGCTATACCTGGAACCCCTGCAAATGCCCGAGAATGTGGATTACGACAGGGAAACCTATTCCCACCATTACGGCAGATTCGAGATCGGACCGCTGGAACCCGGATTCGGGACCACCATCGGCAACACCCTGCGCCGGGTGCTCCTCTCCTCGATCCAGGGCTCGGCTGTGCGCTTTGTCCGCATCGAAGGCCTGCACCACGAATTCACTCCGATCCCCGGAACGAATTCGGACTATATCGACCTGATCCTGCGCCTCAAGCAGCTGGTGATCTACTCGTCCTCCGTGGATGAGGTCACCGTCGTGCTGGAACACAAGGGCAAAGGAGTTGTCACCGCGTCCAAGATCCAGGACAACCCGAACATCCGCATCATCAACAAGGACCTCTACCTGCTGGAAGTCACCGAGGATGTGGATCTCAAGATGGAACTGATCATCGGCAACGGCCGCGGCTACATCTCCGCGGACCGGCAAAACCCGGAAGGCAAGCCCGTGGGCTTCATTCCCATCGATTCCGTCTATTCGCCGATCCTCAAGGTGAATTACAGCGTCACCCACCAGCGCGTGAAAGAGCGCATGAACTTCGACAAGCTCATCCTCGAGATCCATTCCAACGGTTCTGTTGAGCCCATTGTCGCCCTCTTCCTCAGCGCCAAGATCCTGCGCGACATGGTTGGCAAGATCTGCCGCTTTGAAACAGAGCCGGAATACATCCGCGACGTCCATCTCGATCCCGAACTGGAAGAAAAGGAACGCATCCTTTCGCTGCCAGTGCGCGAGATCGAACTCACCGTTCGCGCCGCCAACTGCCTCTCCGCCGCCAACATCGAGACCATCGGTGAACTGGTCTCCAAATCCGAGGCCGAGATGCTCAAATTCCGCAACTTCGGCAAGAAGTCCCTGGAAGAGATCACGCAGAAACTGAAAAAATACGACCTGCATCTGGGTATGGACGTGGACGGCATCTATGGCCAGATCCGCGAAGCCAGAAGCCGTGGCATCAAATCGGATGATGCCCCTGAAGAACAGAAAGTGGAGGAAAAACCAGCTCCCGCCGAGCCAGAGGACCAGGTTCCCACCCCGCCCCGCAAACCGGTTCCTCCCTCCAAAAAGAAGGTAAAAAATGCGACATAGAGACCAAGGAAGAAAATTCGGGCGCGAAATGGACGCCCGCCGCCTGATGATCTGCAACCTCGTCAAATCCATGATCGAGCACGGGCAGATCACCACTACCCTCGCCAAGGCGAAAGAACTCCGCGGCTTCGTGGAACGCGTGGTCACCTACGGTAAAAACGACACCGTCCATTCTCGCCGCCTGGCCTACAGCATCCTGGGCAACCGCACCCTGGTGAAGAAACTCTTCACCGAGATCGCTCCCGCTTTTGCCGGACGCCAGGGTGGCTACACCCGTGTGGTGAAAGCCGGATTCCGCAGAGGCGACTCAGCCCCCATGGCCATCATCCAGTTTGTGGAGGAAGCGGCCGTCAAGCCTAAAAAAGACCATATCAAAGCCAAGGACCTCAACAAATAGACCAGGCCTGGCTCCAAAGCATAAAAAACCCGGGATCTCGGTCCCGGGTTTTCGTTTATCCTGGATTCTGCTTTAAATGATCATCAAACGCAGGCAAAGCTGCGCGCTCTGCCTACCACTCCTCATAGTAATACTCTTCCCCGGGGTCGCCGTCCTCAGCCCGGCCTTCGTCGTAGAAGGGCCGGTAACCCCAGTTTTTGTTGTTGAAGATGCTGCAATGCTCAAAGTAGACCCCGTCCGAGGCGTTCAGCAATTCATCAACGTTGTTGTTGAAAATGGCGCATTCGGAAAACAGGATCTCGGATCCGCTGGAATTGATCAGATTGCCGCTGCCCCAGTCGTTGGCGGAGCTGTTGTCGTAGATCACGCAGTTGTGGAATTCCACCCGGGCGCAGTTGCTGAAATTCAGCAGGTCGAACTCCCTGTTGTTGCGCATCACGCAGTAGCTGAAGCTGATGTTCCGGCTGTTGAAGAGCGAGAGGATGGAGTAGCTGCAATCCCGGATCGTGGTGAAGGAACAATCCAGCCCCGTTGTATTCATCAGGCTTATCCCTTCGATGCCGCAGCCCCAGAGGTTGCAATTGAAGATGGTTACGCCGCTGCAGTCCTCAAACCCCAGCACCCCGCCTGTGCAGTATCCTTCTTCGTAATGGCCGCAGTCGAGGTTTGCCAGGGACAGCCCGTCACAATTCCTGAACGTCAGCACATTGGCATAGCGGGGCAGGGCCAGGATCTGTGACATCTGCTCCGCATCGCCAAAGATGGAAAGGTTCTGAACATCGTGGATCACTATCTGCAGGCCGTCGAATACTTCCTCGAAACTAACATGATCCGGATTCAGGCCCGCGAATTCGCCCGTGAATGTCAAATAATCAGTGGTTATTGGAGCCAGGCGGATTGTGGTGTTGGGCGCGATCGCCTCAACAAATTCCTGCTCACCGGATACCAGTATTTCCCGCGCGTCAGTGTACGCGCTGAACTCAAGGGCCGCCAAAGGCAGCGCCAGGCTCAGCAGTGCCAGAGCCAACCCAAACCAGATCACATTCTTGCGCATGATGGTCTCTCCATGTTTTTTTGGGGCGGAGCCGGCTGGGAAAAAACCACATCCACCCCTCATTGTTAATAATTGACCCATCCCCGTTTTCTGTCAAGCGGAAAGTTCTCAAATACCATGATGGGATTATCTGGATAGGTCTCGCCCTGAGCCCTCTCTCATCCGCCTCTTGCCTGCCTCCCCCTCACTTCCCGCATCTCAGGCGGGAGGTCAGGGGGAGGCAAACCGGAGGTGAACAGGCGCGGGCTCAGGGCGAAGACGGCTGGGTTTGGCAGAGCAGTTCAGCTGCTGGCAGGAGTCCGCACCAATAAGGGGTAACGCCACGCGGCCACTCAGGTTCCCAGATGAACCACTGGGCGGTGAATTCAAGAGCTGGTGTTTGTTTCCGCGTTGTACCCGGCTATATTTTTTCTTAGACGGAGAAGCCGAAAATGCTTTCAGAAAATGGAAAGGAGATTTCGATGCCAGAGTATTTCCGCGGCGATCTCGCCGATAAAGTGCCGTCCCTGATCAACGTTCCGGTTAAGCGCCGGATGATGTGTTTGAACGAAAGTTGCCTGGACCCGTATCAGGCGATCAAAGATAAGTTCCTTGCCAGAATGGAATCGGTGCGCCTGAACCGCTATCTTTCTGAAGTGACGGATGAACTTCATGATAAATTAACCGAATACGCGGGTTTTGGGCTGGACAGGGTCAACCTGGCCTGGGGCAACGGCGCGGACGACATTTTGTACCACATCTTCCTGGCCACGCGCGAAAATGACCGGGCCTTTGCTGTGAGCCTGGCGCCGTCATACTTTGACTACAAGACCTTTTGCCAGATGGTGGGCTTGGGGATCCGCTTCGTGGAACTTGATGAGGATTTCAGTTTCGACACCGGCGAATACCTGCGGCTGGCCTCCCACCCGGATTGCCGCCTGGCCATATTATGCAACCCCAACAATCCCACCGGAAACCTCTACGCGCCTGAACAGCTGAGGCAGATAGTTGACGCCCTGCCGGATAAATTGGTGCTGATCGATGAGACCTACTTCGAATTTTCCGGCGCCACTTTCGCCGGCGAACTGCAGCGGCATCCGAACCTGATCCTGGTCCGCTCTTTCTCCAAGGCCTTTTCCGGGGCGGGCTTGCGCTTCGGCTACGCAATCTCCTCAGAAGAAAACATTTACAGCCTCCGCAAGGTGCTTACCACCTTCCACACCAGCATCCTTAGCCAGGCTTTCGCGCTTACGATCTTGGAAAACAAAGCCATATTCCAAAACCAGGTGGAGGAGATAGCAGCCGCCCGGGAATCCATGTATCTTAAATTGCGGGAAATTCCCGGATTGAAGGTTCATCCCTCCGCCACGAATTTCCTCACTTTCTCGGCGGGGGAGAGGTCAAAAGAGCTGTTTGAATATCTGCAGGACAGGGAGATAGCTGTCCGGGATGTGGGTGCGCACCGGCGCTTGAAAGACCATCTGCGGGTCACCGTTTCCTGCGCGGAGGACAACGCGGCTTTTGTGGCGGCTGTGGCGGCGGGGCTGGGTTTATCCACAGATTACACAAATTAGCACAAACAGGGGGAAAGGCGTGGTGGCGGGTTGGGGTGGTGGCGTGGTGACGGGGTTCCTGTTCTTTTTCTCCTTTTTCTGAACCCATTTTCCCTTTTTCCGCGTTTTTCCGTGGCCTATTCTTTTGGCTATTCCCATTTGGTCTGGATTCCGGGGCCCCTTCCCCGGAATGACACATATCGCCCCTTCCCCGGAATGACACATATCGCCCCAACCCCAAAGTGACATAAGGGCTGGATTCCGTCACTGCGTTCCGGTATGAACCCGGCGGAGTGGGGTGGAAGCGGGCTTTGGGGAGGGGATGAGGATACTTTTCCACAGGGAGCCGGTATATCCGCAACTTTTTCCTTTACAAGAAATCGCCACTGTCAATACTAGCGCCAGACGATGCTGAACTGCCGCTGATGCGAACAACTGGATGTTGCGATTCAATCCTGTGCTTGAGCTTGATGGCGGTATTGGCCTGAAAATGATAAATTTAAGATAGATAAAGGTGTGAATATGCAGAAGGAATGGCTGCTTCAGGGTGAGTTTGCTCCGGAAGAGGTTAAGCAGATCAAGGAACTCACGACCCGGATGAAATGCCCCCGTCTGGTGGCTGAACTGCTTTTCCGAAAAGGGCTTAAAACTCCGGAGCAGATCGAGGATTTCTTTCAGCCGCGGCTGGAGCATCAGCACGATCCCTTCCTGTTTCCAGATATGGACAAGGCCGTGGACCGCATCCTGAGAGCCATCGACCGGGGCGAGAAGATCACCATTTACGGCGATTATGACGTGGACGGCACCACCGCCACCACCCTGCTTTATCTGGGCTTGCAGCGCCTGGGCGCGGATATCGGTTTTTACATCCCGCACCGCATGATCGACGGCTACGGTTTGTCGCTGGGCAGTTTGGACCAGATCCAGGAAAGCGGCACCAAACTGATCATCAGCGTGGATTGCGGCGTGAACGCCCTGGAGGAGATCGAGGCGATCAATGCCCGCGGGATGGAGATCATCGTCACCGATCACCACAACCCAAAGGAAGAACTGCCCCCGGCTTTTGCCATCATTAACCCCAAGCTGCCGGGATGCCCCTATCCCTTTGCCCATCTGGCCGGGGTGGGCGTGGCTTACAAACTGCTGATGGCCATCTACCGGCGCCGGGGCATCGAAACAGAAGAAAACACCGTAAAATATATGGACCTCGTTGCCGTGGGCACCATCGCGGACATCGTTCCCATCACCGGCGAGAACCGCGTTTTCGCCCACATCGGCCTGCAGCACCTGGTGGACAAGAAAAACCTGGGGCTCAACGCCTTGGTGCAGATCTCCGGCTTGAATACCAAGACCATGAACGCCTCGGACATCGTGTTCGGGATCGCGCCGCGGATCAACGCCGCGGGCCGGATGGGCTCTGCTTCCGTGGCGGTGGAACTGCTGATCTCGCGAAACAAGGAACGCAGCCTCGAACTGGCCGAGATCATCGAGCAGCAGAACTCGCTGCGCCAGCAGGAGGACCAGAAGACCTTCCACGAAGCCTGCGACATCATCGAAAAGAAATACAAGGATATCAATTCCGCTCCCTGCATAGTTGTCTCCTCTGACGACTGGCATCCCGGCGTGATCGGGATCGTGGCCTCCAAGCTGGTGGAAAAATACTCCCGCCCGGTGATCATGATCTCTTTCAAGGAAGGCTTTGGCAGCGGTTCCGGGCGCAGCGTGGCGGATTTTGACCTGTTCGGGGCCCTGCGCGCCATCAGCCACAATCTGCACAGCTTCGGCGGCCACAAATACGCCGTTGGCTTCACCATCCTCCAGGAATACATCGACCGCTTCGAGAATGAACTGGCTAGATTTGTCTCCGAAAACCTCCACAGCCCGCAGCTCAACCCGCCCCTGGAGATAGACCGCGAGCTGGAACTGTACGACATCAGCAATTTTCTGCTCGATTGGATGGAACGCTTCGCCCCTTTCGGCCCGGAAAACCAGCGTCCGCTGCTGGCCACGCGCGACGTCCTGGTGGCCAATTATCCTTATACCGTGGGCCGCAACCACTTGAAACTAAAGGTGGTGAAAGACGGCGTGACCCTGGATCTGATCGGCTACAACCTCGGCGATTACCTGAGCCTGCTGAAAAAGAACTCACGGCTGGATATCGCCTACACCCTGGAATACAATCGCTTTGGCAATAAAACCAGCATCCAGGGCAAGCTGCGCGACATCCATCTGCTGAAATAGGGAGTTGACGTGTTCCGTGCCGTAGCCGCTTTGTCCGCCTTTAGCCTGCTGGCCCTGTTGATGGCAGGCTGCGCGGAGAACAGGGTCCTGCCGCCCCAGCGGGAAAGCAACCGGGAAAGGGTGACCGAGTTTCCCGTGGCACGCCTCTACACCAAGGCTGTGAGCGACGCGCGGGGCAAAACAGTCTTCGCCTATGTCCGCTCCAGCCAGGAGATCGACATTTTTGTGGACGGCCTGCGGGTGAACAGCATTGGCGGGTTGGGTTTTGAGCGGAGCAACTTCCAGCGGCTCAGCGATATCGGCGTGGATGCCGACGGCGGTCTGCTGGCCTTGGATTCGGCCCAAAAACTGCTTCGCAAATTTACCCCCGAGGGGATGTTCGTCTCCGAATTCAGCCTCGAAACCCTCAGCCAACCGGAGCTTTTTTGCGTGGCACCGGACGGCACGCTTTTCGTTTATGACGCTGCCCCGTCCGAGATAATATGTTATTCCCCGCTGGACGGCAGGGAATTTCACCGCTTCGGGCGTTTTGAGCTCAACCAGCCCCAGAACCTTGACTGCAACAAGGATTACCTCTGGGCGCAAAACCGCGACCGTGAGAGCACCCAGGTCTTTACGCTGCTGGGGCAGCTGGATATTGAAGTGAAGTTGTTCCAGGCCCTGGACCGGGTGGGAAATATGTTTGGCTATTACCAGGGGGAGGGTCCACACAGCGTTCTCGCGCCCCCTCTGTCCATAACAGTGCAGGGCGATCTGGTGACCGTGCTGTGGTCAGATGAGATCTGGCTGGACCAACTGGTTTACGGCAGGAGTTCCGATGAAACGCAATGATCTGCTGCTCACCCTCCTGAGCGCGCTGCTGCTGGCCCTTTCGCGCCTGCCGCTGCATCTGGGCTGGCTGGTCTTTTTCGCCTGGCTGCCGTTGCTGCGGGTCTTCGAAACTCAGGACCTGCGTTCCCGCGACCTTCTGCGCATGGGCTTTGTGATGTCCGTGGTCTATTGCGCGATCGTTTTTTACTGGTTGGTCTATGTGAACCCGGGCGCCATCCTGGGCGTCACGCTGGTCTATGTATTTGCCTATTACCTGGTGTTTTACGGCATCAACCGCATCTTCCGCACCCTGCCGCGCTGGCGCTGGCTGGGCTTCCTCAGCATCCTCATCACCTTCGAGTACATCCAAAATTTCGGCGAAACCCGCTTCCCCTGGTTCAATCAAAGCTATTCGCTGGCCGAATACCCCATCCTGATCCAGGCGGCTGATCTGATCGGCATCGTCGGCCTCTCCGCCCTTGTTATCTGCGTGAACCTGTTGCTGCACCAGCTCTGGCCCAGCCTGCCAAAAAGGCTTCCGGGCCGCAACAGCCTTTTTGCGAACCGGCCTGAAGCGTTTGGAAGGAAGCAGGGCAGGGCTTTGACCGCCCTGGTTTTGCTTTTTGCAGCCTGGATCGGCTACGGCTGGCATTGCCAGAGGGATCTGGAGCTCGAAAAACACGAGGCCGGGATCTTCGCGATGCAGCCATCCATCCTGCAGGACCTCAAATGGGAACCGGAGCAGTATGACGCTTCCCTGGCCACTTTCCGCGATCTCACCCTGCAGGCGGCCGCGGATTCCGCCAGATTGGTGATCTGGCCGGAGGGTGCGATGATCGGCGATCTGGACGGCGTGTCGCGGGCCCGGCGGGACCTGCGCGCCGTTGTGGATACGGCCCGGGTGGATATCTTCACCGGTTTCCAGCATTACGTTTACGATCCCGCCCATCCTATGAAAACCCGCAGCTACAACACCGCTTCGCTCTACCAGCCCACAAATTTCGACAACGTCCTCTATTTCAAAAACATCCTGGTCCCGGTGGGCGAACGCATGCTCTGGCTGCATCTTTTCCCCTTCCTTTGGAAAGTGAACCTGGGCCAGGCGAACTGGGAATTCGGCACCGAGCTGGCCTGGTATGAAAGCGGCGGATACCGCTTCTCGCCTTCAATCTGCTACGAGCTGGCTTTCCCGGGGATCTTCCACCGCATGGCCATTCCGCGGGACACCCTGGGCGGGGGTTTTGCCAAGAGCGACTACCTGGTGAACATCACCAACGACGCTTGGTTCGGCACTTCCTACGGTCCCTGGCTGCACGCGGTGATGGCCCGCTTCCGCGCGGTGGAAAACAGGATCCAGATCTACCGCAGCGCCAACACCGGCATCTCCTTGATCGTGGATCCCAAAGGCCGGGTCCTGCAGCAAACAGGACTCTTCGAGGTGGGAAACATCACCGCCCCGCTCTACACCACCCCAAAAATCCCCCTCATCAGGAGAATTCACCGCTACCCCTTCCTCTTTGTGGCGATCGCGGCCATTCTGGCCCTGCTCGCCCGGATCAGAAAACCGAGAGGCACAAAATGAAGAAGTACTTTTACACCATTGGCGAAGTCAGCAACCTGCTGGGCGAAAAACCCTACGTGATCCGCTATTGGGAAAGCGAATTCAGCTTTCTGCGGCCGCGCCGGGAAGAAGGCCGCATCCGCAAGTATTCCGAAGACAACATCGAACTGCTGCGCAAGATCCAGGACATGCTGCACAACCAGCGTTACACCATCGAAGGCGCGCGCCAGAAACTGAAGGAGGAGCGCCGCGCCGCCAGGACCGCCCCTTCCGCCGCGGAAGCCAAAAAGACCCAGCTGAAGCCCTCCGCAGAACTCACCCTGCTGCTGAGCGGACTGCGTACTTCGCTGGAAGGGATCAGGACTGCCTGCCGGCAGCTGCGTGGAGACAATAAATGAACTTTCAGGATATCATCCTCACCCTGCAAACTTACTGGGCCGCCCGGGGCTGCAGCATCATGCAGCCTTATGATGTTGAGATGGGCGCCGGCACCTTCCACCCCGCCACATTTTTCGGAGCCCTGGGCCCCAAACCCAGTTCCGTGGCTTACGCCCAAGCCTGCCGCCGCCCCAAGGACGGCCGCTATGGGGAAAACCCCAACCGCCTGCAGCACTATTACCAATTCCAGGTGATCATCAAACCCAGCCCGGACGCCATCCAGAACCTCTACCTGAAAAGCCTGGAAGCCATTGGAATTCAGATCTCCCAGCATGATGTCCGCTTCGTGGAAGACGACTGGGAATCTCCCACCCTCGGCGCCTGGGGCTTGGGCTGGGAAGTCTGGCTGGATGGCATGGAGATCAGCCAATTCACCTATTTCCAACAGGTTGCGGGAATCGACTGCTTTCCCGTTAGCGTGGAACTTACCTACGGCCTTGAACGCCTGGCCATGTATATCCAGGACGTCGATGACTACCGCCAGCTCCGCTGGAACGACAGCCTGCTCTATGGGGAGCATTATTACATCCGGGAACAGGAATACTCCGAATACAACTTCAATGCGGCCGATACGGCCCTGCTTTTCGACCTTTTTGGCGATTACGAGAAGGAATGCCTGGAGCTGCTGGAGAAAAAGCTGGTCTTCCCGGCTTACGACAACCTTCTGCGCTGTTCCCACACCTTCAATCTGCTGGACGCCCGCGGGGTGATCAGCGTCACCGAACGGGCCGCCTATATCGGCAAGATCAGAAATCTGGCCAAGGAAACCGCAGCCGCTTATCTGGCCAAGTATAATACCCCGGCAAATTGAAATTCGCATACAGGATTTGCCCCGCCGCTTGGTATTAAGGTTGAGTGGTTGGAAACGGGCCGGCAAAGCCAAGATTTTCCAGCCATCGAGGAGTTTCAAATGCGCAAATTATTGCTTCTGTGCCTGCCGGCGCTTCTGCTTCTGGCTTCCTGCCACATCCACGTGGTGGACACGCCATTTCTGGCCAAGTTCCAAAATATGCTCTACACTGATATCCGCGTGGAAGTGGAGGGCTACGGTTCGGCCGTGATCGAACCCGGCGAGATCGCCACTTTCAGCATCGAAAGAGACGACCAGAGTTACCATTACGAGGCCGAAACCCACGGGCGCAGCGCCAGCGGGGACCAGATTGGCCTGGTGGTCGAATGGTCTCGCACCCGTAATATCAGCGGCAATTCCTACACCACCTATCTGATCACCGACGAAGACCTCTTCTTCCTGAAAATGCGCAACACCGGCAACCACTCCCTGCATCCGCTCTATGTGAATTTCGGCCTTACCGACCAGACCATGGACGACATCACCATCCCTGGCAACGGCGTGCTTTACAACACCGGCTACTACAAGGCCTTCACCAACACCCGCGTGCAGGCGAACTGGCTGGATCTGCCATCCGATTATACCTACTGGGAGCAGGGATACCATTTTAACTTCCCCTGGACCGAAAACCAGGCTGTGACGCTGCTGAACACGTTCAAGAAGAACGGCGTGCCCGAGCTGGGGGCGAAGGTGGAGTCGAATCTGGTGGATCACCGCTCGGATGAGCCTTTCGGCATCGACGCCGGGATCCCGCGCGCCAGCTTCTAATCAACCCTGTGCTGAGATCTTCCGTCACCATCGGCAATGAAGCCCTGCCGCTGCTGACCACCGCCATCCACGCCGGGCACCAGCTGCCGACGGAATTGCTGAAGATCTGCGGCATCAGCGAAGCTGGCCGGCTGCGCGAGGAAGATCCTTTTACTGGCGAGGTTGCGGGGCTATTCCCCAACCATATCGTGCTGGAAACCTCACGCTTCGCCATTGACCTCAACCGACCCCCGGAAAAAGCGGTATATCTTGCTCCGGAAGATTGCTGGGGACTGCCGGCGCGGACGGAAGCTGTGCCGGAATCTCTTTTGGCCAGACTGCGCGGGGATTACTCCTCCTGGTACAGCTTGCTTCAATACCAGATCGACCGGCTGCTGGAGCTCCATCCTTTCCTGGTGGTCCTGGACCTGCACAGTTACAACCACCGCCGCGGCGGACTCCACGCGGAGCCCGACCCCCAGGAGAAAAACCCGGATATCATCATCGGCAGGAGCAACCTGCTGCCGAAGCACCATCCGGCGGCGGATGCTCTCTGCCAGAGGCTGAACGGCCAAGCCTACCGGGACAAGGCGCTGGATTGCCGGCAGGATGTGAAATTCCCCGGTGGCCAGATGTCCCGCTGGCTCAATTTACGCTATCCGGACCGCCTCATCTGCCTGGCCATAGAGTTCAAGAAGACCTTCATGGACGAATGGACCGGCGAACTGGACCGGCCTGCCTGGTCGGAACTCAAACACTTGTTTTACAACCAGGTGCGGGCTTGGCTGGCTGCCCAATACGGCTGGCAGCTGCACTCTCTGGCGTGATCGGGATTCTTCTGTTCAGGCAGCAGAATCGTTTTACAAACAGGAAGTTGACTAATACAGCCTCATATTGGGGGTGAAATCATGCCTTTTATGAATGTCAATGGCGTCCGCCTGCATTATCTGGAGCATGGCTCCGGCCCCGTCAATATCGTATTTGGCCACGGAACTCTGATCTCTTCAAACATTTGGCGGGATTTCTACTTTCCCCGTCTGCCGGAGGACTGGCACGCCCTGGCCCCGGATTTCCGGGGGCACGGGTCTTCCAACAGTGTTAAAACAGGCTGCAACTTCGTCCAGATGGCGGATGACATCGCCTCAATGATCCAGGTAATGGGCTTGGGAAAGGTGACTTACACAGGCCTTTCCATGGGCGGTGGGGTGGGATTGCAGCTGGCTTTGCGGCATCCGGAACTGCTGCGGGGGCTGGTTTTGATCTCTCCGGTCACCGGTTTGGGGCCCTTGGGCAACATCGTATTCACCAAGCTGGGCAAGTTTATGGCAGGCAAAAGGTGGCTGCTGAGGATCGGAATGCGCTCTGCAGCCACCATTAAACCCAGCCCCGAGGCGCTGGAAAAGGTGGTGGATGAAGCCATACGAGTCGGCCCGGAAACCCTGGCTGAGTATCTTTCCTCCGCCAACAGGATGGAAGGGATCGAGCGCCTTCAGGAGTTGGCAATTCCGGTGTTGTTGCTGATCGGATTGAAAGACAGGGTGATCCCTGTCAGGCAGCAACTGACCTTGGGCAGGATGATCCCGAACTGCCGCGTGGAAGTTCATTCCGGGCGCGGCCATGCCCTCTGTGCCGAAGAACCGGAGTGGGTTTGGGAGCGGGTCCTGGGTTTTGTTGCAAGCTTGGCTCCAGAGGCCTGATCCGGGTTGGTTTCCAACCGGCCACACTGCCGGCAAAGCAGCTCCCGCCTCAGGTTGGATAATTTCCATTGACAAATTTCCGCCTCCGGGGAATTTGCCCCTTACAATGCGTTCCGGAATAGCTCAGCGGTAGAGCGGGTGGCTGTTAACCACTAGGCCGGGGGTTCGAATCCCTCTTCCGGAGCCATTTTTTTGCCCTCGTTTTTCAGGGCATTTTTCATTCTACGGATTCTACGGATTAAACGGATTGTACGGATTTTTGTAACCCTGAGAACACAAGGCAAAAGCGGAGGATGTGAAAGGGTGAAACAACCGCTGGAGTCGAGCGAGGAACGAGCATCGACTACAGCAGAACATCCCCTCCACCCAGCCCCGAATACACGTCATTCCGGGGCCTCTTCACCTGAATGACAAAGGGTATTGCTCATCAAGCCGGAATGGACGGGATTTGCGCTCACCGTGAATGAGCTCGATCCGCCCAAAAAGAACGCGCCCCGCACAGGGCGCGTCAATGTATTCCAATATATTATCAGCGAGTGATTTACATCTTTGGCGGCTCACACATTTTGCCCATGAAGAGCACGGTGTTGGTGGGTTTGTGCACCAGCAGATAGAGGAAGGGTTTGTCCGCGCGGAAAACCGGCGTCTGATCGGGTCCGGGTCCGGCTTTGGTGGCCATAACTATCCCCGTGGCGGCGGCGGCTTCTGTGCCTTCTTCGTTAACTTCCACAAAGGCTTTGTGGATCACGTCGGAGATGTAAAGCCCGCGTCCGGTCTCATCCGGGATGATGCCGTTGAAATTGGCCAGGTTGAGATTAAAGGCGTCGGTCATGCCAAGTTTTTTCAGCATGTCCGCCAAACCGTCCAAAGTGAGGTCGAACTTGAATTTGGGGATGTATATCTTCACTTCCTGGGGGCTGAGCGCTTCCTGCCACTGGCCATAGCTTTCGGTATTCAGATCTTTGTCCATGTTGGCGATCTCATCCGGCAAGACGAACATCATGGCCAGCTCTTCCTCGGCATAGGGAAGCTCCAGGATCTGCAATCCGTCGAGCTGCGCGTAAGGATATTCTGCGCGGGCGGTCATCATGTCCACGGGACGGCTGTTTTCCTCCGTGCGCTCGGTTGAGGAGACGTAAAACTTGTCCTGGAAGGTGAGCTTGGGCTCGAACTCGTTCAGCCAGCTGCCCTTGAAATAGATGGCGTTCACCAGCACGAGGCCTTCGTTGCTGTCGCGGATGTGGCCTTCGTTCACCAAGTCCTTGATCCGGTCCTTGGTTTTTTCCTCCACCCAGCGGTTGATGAACTGGGCTGTGCCGCTGAAATCGGTGAAATCGAGGCTGTACAGGTCGCTCAGATAACTCTCGCGCAGCAGGGCCAGATAATCCGGTTCGATCAGTTTCGCGTTGCTGTCCGCGCCAAAGAGGGCGTTGGCAACGTTCAGCTCTGCCTTGCCCTGTGATCCGATCGCGTTAAGGGATTGCTGCAGGCCCAGATAGGCCTGGTGTTGCTGGGCGGCGGGAAGGTCGAATTTCATCGCTTCGGCCATCTGGACGGCAGTGTTGCCCTGGGCGCCGCCGTAAACCATGGACAGCGCGGAAGTGATGCTGTAAGGCGAATAGAAAAGATTCTTGCCTGGCTGGTCCGCCAGCCGGTAGAGCTCAAAGGCGAAGGCGTTGTTTTGCTCCGCCAGGCTTGTCTTCAGATCGTCGGAAACCGGCTCGGTCTCGCCCTTCTTTTTGTTGCAGGCGCAGCCGAAGCCCAGGCTCAGAACCAGAAGCATCAGCAGCAAAGTTCTCATCTTGATCATCGGAACCTCCATGTCTTGATACAAACAATACTCTCCGGCCGACGCTTTCCGTCAATCTTTTTATTTGGCGCTTACTTCTGTTTGGGATTTGAACCCCGATCAAAAAATCCAGCTGGCCCCCAGTATCATTACGGGATGAATACGGGATCAATACGGATGAAATCCGTATTGATCCCGTATTTATCCCGTAATGATGCTGGGAGCCAACCAGGGAGGATATGGTTAAAGGGTTAGTTGGCAGAAAGATAGACGAACAGGGTGAACAGAGCCTGGCTGGCATCCCGTCAAGTGATTGTATGGCATGCTAATAAGGCATGCCGGAAAACTGGCTATCTGATCTTCACCACCCGCAGGGGCCTGCTGTTTTTGGCGTTGTCGTCTTTGATCAGGTAGATCCCGGCGGGGGTTCCGGCGCCTGGTGACCAGCTCAGTTTGCCCTCGCCTTCGAGGGTGGCGAGCTTCTGGCCTTTGAGGTTGTAAACGCTCACGCGGAGAGGTCCGCGGGTGGCGGAGGCCAGTTCGAGTTGATCGCCAAAGGGGTTGGGCCAGGCGCTTAGTTTCACGACGGGCGCGACCTGATCTTCAGCCGGGAGGGCGGGCAGGCTGCTGTCGATGAGGATGGGAACCTCGTAACAGCCGCAGCTGTGGGCGATGGAGATGCTGCCGGTGATGATCTCCCTGGGGCCGCCTTCCACAACTACAAAATGGACATAGATGATCATGCTCTGGCCGGGTTCCAGGACGCGCGGCAGGCCGGGATACAATTCGCAAACCAGGAAAGCGTCAACCACATTGTAGGGCGTCCAACTGAGGTCACTGATGGTCAGGCTGGCGTCGCTGATGTTCACCAGTTCCAGCTCGTGGGCTTCGTAAATGGAGGCGTTGTCGAGAAACAACAGGGTGTCCGGAATGGCCATCAGATACTGGCGGGGTTCGATGTCCACGATGGCGCCCTCGACCACGGTGAGGTTGTAGGGCAGCTGGTCCGGCAGCAGATACCAGCCGCTTTGAGAGCCGCCCCAACCGAAATTGACGTGGAAAAATCCGTCGGTGTTGTAGCCGTCCACCGCCACATTGTGCCCGGCGTCCCAGGCCGGCGTGACCACGGCCAGGTGCACCGGCTGGGCGTCCTTGATGTTTTGCGCCATGCGGAAATTGAGATCGGGAGCGGAGGCGGTGAGCAGTTCGCAGTAATCAAAACCGAAGCGTTGGAAAGCGTTAAAAGCCTGGCTGACGGCAAAAGTGCCGCTGCCGCTGGAGGTGTAAACCTGTTCGGCGGCGGCTCCGCAGGCCCAGATCAGCGCGGCGGCGTCGGCGGATGTGGTGGCCTGCTGCATGGCGTAGTGCTGGGTTAGGGTGTCCAGCGCGGTGTTGAGTTCGGCCCAGGAGGGGAAATCCTGGGCGGCGTGGTCGTCGTCGATCCAGAAATTGCGGCCGGCGTAGTTGTGATGATAGTCGTCAGCATCGGTAAACCTTGTCCCGTTAAGGCTTTGGTGGTAGTTGACGATCTGGGCCATGGCCACGGCGGGGCAGCCGGCAACGCTGCGCTGCCCGGTTACCGGATCGATGGGGCAATCAGCGTTGTATGGCGCGCTTTGGTGCCATTCGGTTTTGATCCAGCCTCCCGAGGGCGAATAGCCCGGCGGCGGCCACTGCTCAAAATCGTCGCGGTCAGCGAAAGGATTTTGCCACATCTGCCTGTATTTATCACGCTCATCGGGACCGGCACCGGATTGCCGGAAAGTGAGGTCGGCCGAGATCAGTTCCGCCAGCCAGGGATCCGTGGCGGGGTCAAAATTCGCGGTGAATGAATAAGCCAGCACGGGGGGCAGATCGTCGGCGGCGGAAACCACGATGTAACCTTGGGGCTCAAGGCCAAAAACCCAGGCCAGAGGGGAGGTTTCTTCGCCCAGGGGACGGGGCGGCAAGAGGGTTCCGCTGCCATCCAGCCTCTGCAGTTGAGCTCGGGCCGCGCTTTCAGCCCGGGCCAGGCTCACGGGATCAGCGTAAATAGTGGCGCAGAGCAGGATCAGCGCCAGGCCAGGAATAAGTCTTTTCATGGTTACGCTCCTCACAGGTAACATAAGCAGTTATTGTGCCAATCAATCAAGCAAGTTCCGCTGGAAGGGGTTAAAACGCCAGCCGGATCAGGAAAAGAGCCGGATCAGCAGCGGAGTGGTGAACAGCGCGATGAGGGTGGAAACCGAAACCAGCGTGGCGGCGAAAGGGCGGTCCATATTCTCGCGGTCGGCCAGGATAAGGGTGTTGAAACCCACGGGCAGCGCGGAACAGGTGAGCACCACGGTGCGCGGGATCCCCTGCAGGCCAAAGAGCAGCGAAAGCGCGAAGCCGGCCGCGAAACCCAGGCCCATCCTGATAAAAACGGCGATCAGGGCTTTGCCCAGATGCGAGCTCTGCGGCGCGAAAGCCAGGCCCAGCGCCACCATCATCAATAGTCCGGTGGGTTGGCCCAGCAGTTCCAGAAAGGAGACCGCGGAGGGAGGTATTTCCAGCCGCAACGCCTTGATCCCAAAGCCGATCAGGATGCCCCAGAGCGGCGGCAGGGTGAGGAACCGCTTTATCTGAATGCGGTCGGTGTGGGCATTGGCGCCGTATTTGATGGCGTTGTAATAGCTGAAAGTGAAGATCAGGATGGTGTTGCCGATGTCAAAGAGGGAGGCGCGGGCCAGCTCTTCCGCCCCGATCGCCTTGAAATAGGGCAGGGCGAAAGCGGTGTTCATGATCATCGTTCCCACCAGGAAAGAGCCGAAAGTGGGACGCGGCAGCTGCAGTTTCTTGCCCACGAAGGAAGAGATGAAAAAGAGGATGAAGATCACCAGCATGGCGCTGAGTGTGACCAGCAGCATGTCCGCGGAAGGCGTGGCGCGGTAGATGGCCAGGATCATCAGCGGAGGCAGGCAGACGTTGAGCACGAAACGCAGCAAGACCGGGGCGTCGTCCTTGGAGAGGAGTTTGAGGCTCTTCAAAGCGAAGCCGAGGGCGAAGGAGAGGATGAGAATGATATTCTGTTCAGTCATGGTTTTTTTAACACAGAGGCACAGAGATGGGGAGGCACGGAGTTAACAGAGGATTTTTCACCACAGAGGAGCAGAGATGGGCAGAGAAGAAACAGGCAGAGGATTTGTTAAAAACAGAGAAACAGAGAGACAGAGTGATATGCAACATAGACTTCAGTCTGTTGGGTGGTTCCTTCCGCGGCACGAAGCAGCAGAGAAATATCTAACCACAGAGGAGCAGAGAAGGGCAGAGAAGAAGCAAGCAGAGGAATTATTAAAAACAGAGGGACAGAGAGGCAGAGTGATATGCAACATAGACTTCAGTCTGTTGGGTGCCCGGAATTGATCTTGAGGCACCGCACCCAAAAAGAACTTTCCAACACAGAGACGCAGAGACAGGGCGGACACAGAGAATTGAACTTATCCTGGGTTGGCATTCGTTGTTCTGTTTTCCCGATTCCCAAAAGTCAATCCTGGGGATGGTAGAAGACCTTGTAGAGCAGTTCCAGATCGTCCCGCAGGTCGGCGTTATAGGTCTCTTCCGCCTGGGTTTGGGGCTCTTTGATGGCTTGCCAGGCCGGGTCTTTGGCCAGGGTCTGGGCGAGGTTCCACTTGCGCTTGAATTCACGGCCTTCGAGACGCCTGAGGGCTTCCAGCTGGGCGTCGTTCAGGCGCTGGCCCAAGCCGCGTTTTTGCAGCAATTCCAGATTGATCAGCAGGGGATGGTTTTCGCTGATGTCGATGATCTCTTTGGCGGTTTCCGGCTTGTAGGCCTCCTCAAAGGTAAGCTCGTTGAAGATCTCCGTTTCGGTTTTGAAGGTGCGCAGGTTTACGAAGCCCAGCTTGTTGGTGTCGATCCCGCGGCGCCGCATCTCCTGCACGGCGTTTTTGTCCACGGTATAGGTGAGGGGGTGGTAAACCTCGAGTTCGAAAACATTTTGGGTTATAAAGAGGGCCACGAAGGAAAAGAGGAAGGCCATGGCCGGAGCGGCGACCCAGGCCAGCGACACTTTGCCAAGCACGTTGTAGCGGATGTTTTTGCCGCCTTTGGCCAGGCCGATGCCGATCACGGCGCCCACGATCACCTGGGTGGAGGAGATCGGCACCAGCGGGATGGGCGGAAGGCCGATGGCGACCAGCAGATCGTGCAAAGCGCGGGAGGAAAAGAGAAAGAGGACGATGGTTTCGGTGAGCAGAGCCACCAGCGCGGTGGCGGGCGAAAGCTGGAAAATGTCTTTGCCCACGGTACCCATCACGCGGTGGGAAAAGGTGTAGATGCCCAGCACCACGGAAAGCGCGCCGATCACATACAGCTGCTGAACTCCGGTGATCACGAACAGCGAACCGACGGCCAGGTCTTGGAACGGCGTTACCGGAACAAAGACCCCGACTACGTTGGCGATGGTATTGGCGCCCAGAAAGTAGGCTCCGAGGGCGCCGAACACCACCAGGGCGGTGCGGATGATCATGTCCTGTTCCAGCAGGTGGCGGCGGGAATTATTGATCCAGCCGCGCACAATGTAAAACAGCAGGGCCGCGATGCCGGCCGAGACCACGAAAGCGGTTACCCAGCTGCTGGCGATGGTGAGCAGGGAATTGAAATCCGTAAGCCGGCCGGAAAAGTAGTTCCAGCCGATCAGCGCGCCCACGATGGTCTGCGAGATCGAAACCGGGATGCCCAGCCGCACGATCACCAGAATGGCCAGCGCGGCCGCCAGCGCGACGGTGAAGGCCCCTCCCAGGGCATCGACGGAACCCAGGCGTCCCAAAGTTCCCGTGGGTCCGCTTCCCTCTAAAAGAGCGCCCAGAAAGTAAAAAATGGCGGCGATCAGGGCGGCCTTGCGAAAACTCATCATGCGGGTGGAAACCGCGGCGCCGAAGATGTTTCCGGTGTCGTTGGCTCCCATGGACCAACCGATGAACAGGCCGCTGATCAGGAAAACGTAGATCATGTGGTGATCAGAGCTGTCTTTTGATGGTGTAGATGGACAGCCGGTCGCAAACGGCCTGGGCGTAATCCGAAATTTGCTCGATGTGGAGGGCGAACCAGCGCAGGTGGGTCTTGAGGGCGAGGTCCATATCCTGGGCGAAGATCAGGCGGCGCAGCTTTTCGCCCAGCTGGTCGGCTTCGCGCTCGAAGAAATAGACCTTGTGGATATAGTTGTTCACCTGCGAAAGGTCGCGGAAGAAAGAGCGCACGGCGTAGGTGAGCTGCTCCACGGCACCGGTGGAAGCGCGCGTGGTTTGCATCCAAAGGTCGTCCAGCACCTGGGGGATCTGGGGCAGTTCGATGGAAAACTGCATCAGCGTGTCCTTGATGTTATCCACCACTTCGTCAGTATTTTCCAAAATGGCCAGCACATCGCCGCGATTTTCGGGGATCAGGGTGCGCTCGTAAAGATAACGCTCGATCGCCACGCGCAGGTCGTCGGCCTTTTTCTCATTTTCGCGGATCAGGCTCAGCCGTTCTTCGAACTGCCCGGACCTGT